>JBIOZK010000176.1:0-3325 GCA_044870975.1 Pyrinomonadaceae bacterium | reverse complement strand
TCACAGACTGAAGTCTGTGCCACAAAACATCATTTGAAGGAGAACATTGATGAGTTCAACCGATCCCCTTATTCACCTTTCTGATGTGAAAAAGGTCTTCTATACCGATGAAGTCGAGACACACGCGCTCTCGGGCATTCATCTCGACATCAAGAAGGGCGAGTATCTTTCAATTGCCGGCCCGTCCGGCTGTGGCAAATCCACGTTGCTGTCCATCCTGGGATTGCTCGATACGCCCACTGACGGCGAGTACGTCCTGAACGAACACCCGGTCGAGAATCTTTCGCTATCGGAGCGGGCCCGTATTCGTAATCGCGAAGTTGGTTTCATCTTCCAGAGCTTCAACTTGATCGGCGACCTCACCGTCTATGAGAACGTCGAGTTGCCACTGACATATCGAGGCATGGCTTCGAGTGAACGCAAGAAGCGCGTGACTGACGCACTCGAGCGAGTCGGTATGGGCCATCGGGCGAAGCACTTGCCGAGTCAGCTGTCCGGCGGTCAACAGCAGCGCGTCGCCGTCGCGCGGGCCGTCGGTGGTCAGCCCAGCATCCTGCTCGCGGACGAGCCGACCGGAAACCTCGATTCGACCAACGGCGAGTCAGTCATGGAATTGTTGCGCGAGCTGCACCGCGGCGGCGCCACCATTTGCATGGTGACCCACGATCCGCGTTATGCGCAGCACGCCGATCGGATCGTGCACCTGTTCGACGGGCTGATTGTCGAGGAAGAGACCGGCGCGAATCGCCGTCAGATTGAAGAAGCCAAGCAGGAGCTCAGAGAGAGCGGGTTTGTCGAGGTCAAATGATCAGCCTCCGCAACGTTGAAAAAGCTTTCGCGCAGGGCATGCAGAAGAATTATGTGCTGCGGCGCGTCGATCTCGATATCAAGCCGGGCGAGTTTGTTTCCATCATGGGTCCGTCCGGGGCGGGGAAGTCGACGCTGCTGCACATCCTCGGCATGCACGATCAGTCATGGACTGGCGAATACCACTTCGACGAGGTGGCTGTCCATTCGCTGAAGCCGAAGCAGCGGGCGGACTTGCGTAATCGCAACATTGGCTTTGTCTTTCAGAGTTATCACCTGCTCGACGATCAAACGGTGTTTGAGAATCTCGAGCTGCCACTGTCTTATCGGGATGTAAGTCGTAAGGATCGCCAATCGATCGTCTGCGACACGCTCGATAAATTTCAGATTGTCGGCAAGAAGGATTTGTATCCACCGCAGTTGTCTGGCGGTCAGCAACAACTCGTGGGCATCGCGCGCGCCGTGGTAGCGAACCCCAGATTGATTTTGGCTGACGAGCCGACCGGCAATCTTCATTCAGCGCAAGGCAAGGAAATCATGGAACTCTTCAAGCGCTTGAATGACGAAGGCACGACCATCATCCAGGTAACGCACTCCGAAACCAACGCCGCTTACGGCAATCGGATTGTGCGACTGGAAGACGGTTGGATCGCCAGCAACTGAAGTTTCCGAAACGTCCGTCATACCGCGCCATCCCCAGTGGCGCTAGCCGTTTTACTCGAATTGCGGTTTGAGTTCGTCGCGTCCGGAGCGATGGGCGGCGGTGAACCATTCCCTCGAAAGCCTGCCCAATGAAGAAGGGGTCGTGAATATTTTGGCCACACACATGCCCAGAACTCTCATAGCGGACGATCAGCCGGACGTCCTGGCAGCGCTGCGGCTATTGCTCAAAGGCGCCGGCTACCAAACTTCGGCGGCCGATTCCCCTAAGGCGGTTCTCGAAGCAATCCAACAACGCCAGTTTGATGTCGTGCTTATGGATCTAAACTACGCCCGCGATACGACCTCGGGCAAAGAGGGACTCGACCTCATCTCCCGAATTCGCGCGCTGGATAATTCGCTGCCCATTGTAGTGATGACCGCGTGGGGCACGATTGACCTCGCTGTCGAGACGATGCGGCGCGGCGTTAAAGACTTCGTTGAAAAGCCCTGGGAAAATTCCCGGCTGCTGCAGATCCTGCAAGCCCAAATTGAACACGGAAGAACTCTGCGAGCGCTGAGACAGCGCAGGTCCCAAAGGCGGGAGGTCAGCCGCAGATTACGGGCCGAGCTGGGTGAAGCGCGCGAGATCCAGAATCGGCTCATGCCGTCGGCGAGCTTACGGTTCGACAATGTCGAAATCGCGAGCGCCTGGCGTTCGGCGCAGGTTATCGGTGGCGATTATCTGGCGGCGTTTCCCATCAACCAACGACTAGTCGCATTGTGCGCGGCCGACGCGTCGGGAAAGGGCCTGTCCGCGGCGTTGATGATGTCGAATTTACAGGCGGCCTTGAAATCAATTGCCTCCTCATCGATCGAACCGCGCGACGTCTGCGTCCGGCTGAACCGGTTACTTTGGAGCAACCTTCCCGCCAACAAGTTCATTAGCTGCTTCTACGGAGTGTTGGACATCCAGCGAAAGACCTTAGCGTTCACCAACGCAGGTCACAACGCGCCGATCCTTTGCCGAACCAATGGTGAAGTGGTGCGCCTGGATAATGGCGGGCGGGTGCTGGGCGCGTTTGCTGATTCAATTTACACGCAAAACGAACTGCAATTTGCTGAAGGTGATCGTTTGTTGCTCTACACCGACGGGATTATCGAATCGCGCAATAACTCCGGTGACGAATTAACCGAGGCAGCGCTGTGCGACATATTCGTGCGCGAAGCTCCACGCGGTGCTTCCGATTTGCAGAGAGTGATTATGGAGCGGGTAACTGAATTTTGTGGTGACAGCTTTGACGACGACGCCGCGCTCATGATTGTCGAAGTGAAATAGGTGCAGCGAGCGGCGATTTATGGCGACGTAGTGAGGACGATCTGAGATGGGACTATTGCTAAATGATTTTAGGTTCGCGATAAGAAATTTGATAAAGCGTCCCGGCTTTACTGCGGTTGCGGTCATCA
Source organism: Pyrinomonadaceae bacterium (assembly GCA_044870975.1). Lineage (GTDB taxonomy): Bacteria > Acidobacteriota > Blastocatellia > Pyrinomonadales > Pyrinomonadaceae > UBA11740. The sequence continues at coordinate 412 of JBIOZK010000176.1, read as the reverse complement.
CCCTGGCGCTCGGTATTGGTGCGAACAGCGCGATCTTCAGCGTGGTGGACAGCGTTCTTTTTCGCTCGGTACCTCTCCCCAACTCTCATGAGCTCTATGCTGTGCACACGGGGTCGTCCAGCTTCAATCGCTTCGATGGCCCTCTGTCTTATCCGGAATACGAAGATGTGGTTGCTCAGGCGCGCGGCTTCCAGAGCCTTGGCGCCTGGGTCGATGGCGACTTGAACCTGGCGGGCGGAGCGCGACCCGAACGCGTGACGGCACGATGGGTGCTGCCTTCGCTGCTGCCCACGCTCCAGGTGCAACCGATTCGGGGGCGTAATTTTCTCGCAGATGAAACTGTCAAGGGCCGTGACCGGGTAGCGCTCATTACATATGGTCTGTGGCAGCGGCAGTTCGGCGGCAGCGAAGA
>JBIOZK010000175.1:0-14738 GCA_044870975.1 Pyrinomonadaceae bacterium | reverse complement strand
GCCGCTCGCTATCGCTCGCGGTTCTGATCGGTGCTTACAGTCGCGCGCTGGCCCAATTATCTAATCCTTCCGGTACACCACCCCACTTTTCATCACGAACACAACCTTCTCCATCGCGTGAATATCTTTAACCGGATCGCCTGACACGGCTACGATGTCGGCCCATTTGCCGGCGCTTAAAGAACCCAGGTTTTTGTCCCAGCCGAGCAGCTTGGCGCCGTTCAAGGTTCCGGCCTGGATGGCTTGCATATTTGTCAGGCCACCCCAATCCGTCAACAGGAAAAATTCGCGCGCGTTGGTGCCGTGCGGGATGACGCCGGCGTCGGTGCCGAGTGCAATCGGAACACCCTTGGCTAAAGCAATTTTCGTCGCGTGACGCGCAGCGGCGGCGGCGGCGAGCGCTTTCTCGGCGCGCAGACCCTTGAGCACGCCGTTCTTCGCGGCGCGCTCGACGGCTTCGGCGGCGGAAAGTGTGGGTACGAGGAAGGTGCCGCGCGCGCTCATCGCCTGGGCGCCTTCTTCATCGAGAAAAGACCCGTGTTCAATCGACGAGACTCCCGCACGCGTGGCGATCTTGATTCCTTCAGTGCCGTGAGCGTGGGCGGCGACTTTGCGCTCGAGCTTCTTCGCTTCATCAACCAGAGCCTTCAATTCTTCAAAGCTATATTGGGTCGCGCCGACCGCGTCACCTTCCGACAGCACGCCGCCGGTGGCGCACGTCTTAATCACGTCGGCGCCGTATTTAATTTGTAAGCGCACCGCTTTGCGAATTTCTTCGGCGCCGTCAGCGACGCCGTTCATCGGGTCCGGCTGCGCGATGCCCGGACGAAACCCATTTTCATCGCAATGGCCGCCGGTGATGCCAATTGCATGTCCGGCTGATTCCATCCGCGGCCCGATAATCCACCCTTCATTGATCGCTTTGCGCAAAGCCATGTCGTCGAAATTTCCTGACGCGCCAACGTTGCGCACGCTGGTGAAGCCGGCCAGCAAAGTATCGCGCGCATGCAGTACTCCGAGGATAGCGCCGAACGAGTCGTAATCTTTGACGGCGGACATGTCACCCTCGGGATCGCCGAGTACGCGGCCGACCAGGTGCGTGTGTGCATCGATGAAACCCGGAAGCAACGTCACGTCGCCGAGATCGATCACCTTCGCGTCCGAGGGAATGGAAACGCGGCTCGCCGGGCCAAGGGCGGTAATCCTGTCGTCGGTAACTATGATGACGGCGTTCGTAATTGGCGCCGCGCCAGTGCCGTCGATCAATCTCGTCGCTTTCAATGCGACTACGCCTTTGCCTGCCGGCGGCTGTGGGCGAATTCCGATGGGCGATGGAGTTTGGGGAAGCGCGGCTGCAAAAGCAGTCAATATTAAAAAGAACGAGACACAGAATCGTTTCAGGTTTGCCACTTGATTGCCTCGGTGCTGTTGATGAGCGAACGAGGCGCATTCTAGTTGAGATTCGTGCGCCCTGTGAAGCGGCCTATCTAATTCTGATCCGCGTCTTGTTTGTTGTCTGGGTGTGCCATGTGGCGCTGATCAAAACGCTTTGATTGGTCGGCAGATTGGGCGGCAGAACCACGACGATTTCAGTCAGCCAGCTGAAACCGGGGACTGCTCCCGCGTATTCAACTGTCATCGGATAAATGTTCATCTGAGCATCCTCAGCCCTCGCTGTGATTGACGAAGCCCCTTCACCGGGTCCCAACAGGAGATCGACGGCGAACAATGACACGCGCGTCCTGGTGTCCGAGCTAAAGTTGAAGGGATCCGTTAGGGGAAATGGATCGCGTATCAGTGTGGCTCCGTTAAGGGCGATGGCGCTGTCGCTTCCGCTTTCGGTCAACAATGCCGGTGGCGGCGGTGTCCCGGTGAATTGCACGCGAAACAACGCGGCCGATCCGATGGCGAGATAATAGAGGCTGCCATCACTCGCAATCTTGATGTCCACCGGTGACGAAATTCCGGTGGCGAATCCGGTAGCCGTGTTGTTCGAAGGATCGAACAGACGAATCCAGCCGGTACAGAGATCGCCAAAGAAATATTTTCCGACGTAGCTGGCGGGAAACTGAACCGTGGCTGGGTTGTAAAAGCCTCCGCCGACGATTGCGCAGCCCTGGGTTGAAGTCGATCCATGCGCATATTGAAACAAGGGATCGCGAAAGTTCGAGTTGGGCGGCGAGCAGACGCCTTCGCACAAGTTCCAGCCATAGTTCGATCCGGCGATGCCGTCGTTAATCTCTTCCCATTTCGTTTCGCCGACGTCGTTGATGAACATGCGCCCCGTGCCGGGCTGAAATGCAAAGGTGAATGGGTTGCGCAGCCCCAGGGCCCAAATAGAACGGTTCGCGCCGGTGGCAATACTTAAGAAAGGATTGTCGTTCGGAATCGATCCGTCAGAGTTAATCCGCAGCACCTTACCGAGGCGATTGCTGAGGGTTTGCGAATTCGCGGCGTTGGCATTCTCGCCCACGGCGACGTAGAGCTTGCCGTCAGGGCCGAAGTGGATCGCGCCCCCATTGTGATTGGTGGCGCCGCTCAAGTTATCTAAATCGACAAGCACCAACTCACTTCCGGCTAAAGCAACGTCACCATTCGCGGTGAAACGGCTGACGCGGTTGTGCGCTGGATTTCCGGGCACAGTGTAGTAGACGTAAACCAAATTGTTCGTCGTAAAGTTTGGATCGAAGGCGATTCCGAGCAGGCCGCGCTCGCCGCTTGAATCGACTGTGAGAGTTAAGAAAGGCGTCGTCAGTAACGAACCGTTTTTGACGACGCGCAAGCGGCCATTCTGCAGACAAACAAAGATGCGGCCGTCCGGAGCGATTTCCATCGCGGTCGGACTCGATAAGCCGCTGGCGATCTGAGTCTCTGTGAATCCGGTCGGCAGCGTTGCGGACCGCGCCGTCGAATGGGCAATCAAGAACAGGAAAGCGAGAAGCAAACTGGATGAAATTGAAAACGGCGTGGCTGGGCGACGACTGAAGACAGCCGCTGCTCTGACCCCGGAACTACGATTCATAAACGACCTCTCTCGGGGCAGATGAGGAATTAGATTCTGATCATAGCAAAAGCGGCGACAGCTTTGGCAACACAACGTGGGCTTAAAAGCCTAAGGGGAATTTGCTGACGGGGAAATGCTACTGTCTGGGGAACTTAATTTTGGTTATCGGGTCTGGTCAGTATTTAAGTGTTGATTACCACTTAATCGATCCTTCTTTTGTAGTATCGATCTGCGCCAGTTCTTCATTTGAACCGTAGAAGAACCCTTTCATGTTGTCCATCAGAAAGCCCTGCGCGTCGGGATTGGTCAAATCCAGACCGTAGTGATTTATGATGCGAGTCTGCGTTTGCAGCCATTCGGCCCAACACGGCTGGCAAACTTCGCTGCCGATCTTTTGGCCCAACTCAGTGGGTAAGGGCGCGTAACCGAGGGGGACGCGTTTTTGCCCGCAGCGGGCACATTTGGTTTCATCTGGCATGGATTATCTCCTGAGTGAGGGATTATAGCCGTGTCAGAACCAGGAGCGGTAGTGACGGGATCGAATCTAGTGAGCAAGTGACAAGTGACAAGTGACGAGTGGAGACGATTAGCGATTGGTGAATTCTGCCACAACCACTGCATGTTATTCGCGTCGGATTTAATTGTTTTTCTTTCTGGTCACTCGTCACTCGCCACTGGTCACTTGATCCCGTCGCAACCGCCTACCGGTTCGTGTACTACTGAGCCGCCTTAATCGCTGCTATTGTGTCGTCATCTTTTGGCCGAAACAAACCCAACGGTCGTACGTCGCGATATGTGATAACGCCGTCACGATTAATCACAAATACCGATCGGGCAACTTTGCCAGGTATCAAAGACTGCGCGCCGTACATGTCGGCGACCTTCCGATCCGTGTCAGCCAACAAACGCAACGGCAACTCATGATGCTCAGCAAACCTTTTGTGTGACTCGACAGAATTCGTCGAAATGCCCACGACCTCAGCGCCGGTCGCCGCATAGTCTTCCCAACGGTCGCGCACGGAACACATCTGCCGAGTACAGATTGGCGTTTCGTCCCCGGGGTAAAAGAGCAGAACGACCACGTTGCCGCGATGTTCGGACAGGCGCCACTCGGCGCCGTCGCCGTCGCGCAACGTAAAGTCCGGTGCAGGGCTTCCTTCCTGGGGGCGTGAAGTCCGCAATTGTGTCACAGAGGTTAGAGGCTAGAGTTCAGAGATCAGAGTTCAGAGTTCAGAGTAAACAAAGTCGAATTCGTCTTCCGTCTGCTTCGTATCGGCCACGTTGCCGCCGCGCTGTCACGCTCACGATTGCCGGAACAACTGAATAGTTTGTGCTAACGCGTTGGCTTCTAACCTCTAACCCCTAGTCTTTGATCTCGATCATTTAATGAGAGCGGCGAGACTCGCAGCCGTCACTTGCGTATGAATTTCGAGTTCAGTTCCGCGCGGCGTAATCTTCAAATTGCTCAAAGCACTTTGGGCCAGAGTCTTCCGCGGCTCAGCCATCTGCATGGTGAAGAGACCGCCCAACTGACGCAAGCCGTCGACAGTATCTCCCAGATTCTTCGCCGCCACCACCGAATCTGTTCGCGCGACCAAGGTCACCGCCACGTTTCCCGCAGCCGAACCAAGCGCGCCGTAGGCTTGTTTTATGGCGCTGATATCCTTGGCGATCGTATCGTTTCCAATATCGAGTTTGGCCAACAACTCTGCCGTAACGTTGGCGCCAAAACCGGCGACGGCGCTGGTGTCACGCGTAGCCAGCGCCACCAGGTCCGCAGGCGCCCGGCCTGCTTTGCCGGCATCGATGGCGGCGCGGACCCTCTCAAGGTCGCCGAGCGCGATGGTATTTTGATCGATTACGCAAACCGCCAACTCGTTTAGCTGCATGTCCCACAACCCCAGCATCTTCAGTTTGTCGTTTACGTTGATGATAGTGATGATGGCGCCGCGATACTTTTCGTCACGCGACTGACCGCTTGTCGCTGCCTTCTTGACGGCGGCGGTAACCGCGGTTGGATTAAAGCTGCCGCGAGCGATGGCTACGGTGTCGAGCTTAATGGTCGTGGGCGCCGGATAGGAATAACTAACTCCCATCGTCATGCGATCGACGGTGCGCAGGTCGACGCCGGTTTTGGTTTTGAATTTGTCGACTTCGGCGTTTGCCTGCGCGAGCTTGGCGGCATCGCTGCCGAGAATGCTCGGCATCGTTTCGTTCAGCATGCGCTTCACGTCGATGATGGCGACCGCGTCCGACGCGGGCAGATATGCCGTAATCGGCGCCGCGGTTCCGGCCGGACGGCGAGGCTGTGCCGCCACACTGGCGGACAATGCCAGAAGCAGAACGACGATGAATGACGATGTAGTAATTATTTTTTGCACGATAGACCCTTCCGTTATTAAAGACGTGCTGCTGCGATGCACCGTTAACTTCATGGGGTTGGCCGCGTGACGCAATCACACGCGCTCAAGCAGCAGCGTGATTCCCATGCCGCCGCTGATGCAAAGCGTCGCGATACCGCGCTTCGCCTGACGCTTCTTCATTTCGTGCAGCAACGTGGTGGTGATTCGTACGCCAGTACATCCGATTGGATGACCCAGCGCAATCGAGCCACCGTTAACATTCAACTTGTCATGATCGAACTGCAATTCTCGATCGCAGGCAATCACCTGCGCGGCGAAAGCTTCATTCAATTCGATCAAGTCAATGTCGTTCAATGAAAGCTGCTGCCGCTCCAGCAAAGTCCGCGTAGCCGGCACCGGGCCGATCCCCATGACCTCAGGCGCCACGCCGACAATTTCGTAATCGACTATGCGGGCCAGCGGCTCAGCCGCCGATTCGTTGAGCGCAGTTTCGCTCATCACCAGCACCGCTGCCGCTCCGTCGGTGATGCCCGACGAATTTCCGGCCGTGACTGTGCCCTCTTTCGAAAAAACAGGTGCGAGCTTGCGCAGACTCTCGATCCTGGTGTCACCGCGCGCGTGCTCGTCCGTGGCGAAAGACGTGACCTCGCCCTTCCGCCCTTTTAGTTCCAGCGGCACCAATTCATCGACAAAGTGTCCTGCCGCGCTCGCCGCCGCCGCGCGTTGTTGTGAACGCAGGGCGTACTGGTCCTGTTCGTCGCGACTAATTTCGTATTGACTGGCGAGCTTCTCGGCCGTCTCGCCCATAACCAGTCCCGAGAGCGGATCGTTAAAGCCATCGCGATACATGCCATCTACTAAATCAAAATGACCCAGGCGCGTACCCCAACGCGCACCGTCAGCGAAATAAGGAACACGCGACATGCTCTCAGTGCCGCCGGCGAGCACGATGTTCGCTCTGCCAAGCATGATCTTCTCGGCCGCGAGAATGATCGCGCGCAGTCCTGACCCGCAGGCTTGATTGACGGTGAACGCCGGCACGCGAGCGGGAACGCCCGCGCGAAATGTTATTTGCCGCGCGACATTGGGCCCGCCACCCGCCTGTCGTGCACAGCCCCAGATAGAATCGTCAATCTGATCGGGTTGCAGATTGGCGCGGCGCAGACTCTCTTTGGCGACCGCCACGCCCAGATCGGCACTTGTCCAATCCTTCAATGACCCGCCAAAACGGCCTATCGGGGTGCGCACTGCCGCGGTTAGAAAAACAGGTTTCATTCGATTAATAAAAAGTGGCGCAGGCTTTATCTGTGAGTCCATTGTCGGCGCGACAATTCACAGACTAAAGTCTGTGCCACCAGTAAATTCGATGTTAGCATAGCGGCCGATGTCTCCCGCAAATGACGCATCATCAGACTCTTCCAGCTCTGTCGAAAACGCTGCGCAGCAACTAGTTGAATTCGCAAACCGCCGTTCCGACTGGTTCATGTCGGAAGACGGAAGACTTCCGCTGGAAATTACCCGCGGCGAATTCGACTTCTCAGCGGCGCATGGACGTCTGTATTTCTCGTCCTGGACCCAGAAAGGTTCGCGGGTATGGCGAGTCAATGATTGGAGCCGTTCAGACGAGAAGCTGACCTTGCGCGTGAGCCGCAAATTGGACGCGGAAGCCGCCACTATCGAACTCGTCCCACGCGCCTCGGCGCAGGCGGTGATCGCAACCATCGCCGCTGCCCGACAAGAACGATGCGAACGTCTGGCGCAATTAATGACGGAGGGGTTAGGGGACAGGGTGTTGGGCGTAGAGAACGCGGAGGGGATAGGTGGTAGGGTGTTGGGTTTAGGGAAGATCAAATCAGTCGATTCTGATCAGGCTCGCGGCCTTAAGGACTCTCCCAGATTGATGTACCTACACCCTAACCCCTACACCCAACACCCTGCTCTAAAGATCGAACGCGCCACGTTAAGTCCCGGCATGCGTCGCGATCAGCCGGGACGCTATGCGCGAATCATCCTGCGGTTGCCTCATGAACGAATCGCGGTGACGGCGATCGTGGCGCAAAGCGACGCGCGCAACGTCGATTCGCTGTTCTCGTCCGCGTTGCTTTGGTTTATCCGCCTGCAATCAACTGCGAAGCGACCGCCAATCAATCGTCTGCTCATGGTGGTCGAAAAAAATATCCTGGAAGCAGCTCGTCAGCGCCACGTGCTTTTGCGAGATGCGCTGCGTCAGCAAATCGAGTTGTGGCGGGTCGATGACGATTGGGAATCGGTTGAAGCCACGCAGCCCTGGGAAAGACGGTATCTGTCGCGTAAGCGTCTCCCAAGGTTCCCGCCGGTCATCGATGCTCCGGCAACCGACCGAATAAGTGAACTGGTGAGTATGGCTCCTGATGCGATCGATGTGGTCGCCTCTCGGCATGGCCAGACGCTGCGCTTTCACGGACTGCCCTTCGCGCGCGTGCGCCGCGTAATGGAACGCGAGCACGTTTGGTTTGGCATCGAAGGTTCGCCCAGAAGTCTCATGGGAAGCTATCAGCAGCGCGAGTTTGCGAAGCTGCTAAGCGACCTGCAAACGTATCGATCCGAAGATTGCCGCGATCGACGGCATTGGTACTATCGCGCCGCGGGTGAAGCCTGGCTCGAGTCGATCCTGCGGCGGGACATCAGCAAACTCGATCCCGGGCTGATAGTCGCGCCGCTGCACGCACAGTTTCGCACCTCACCCGGCGGCCCAACCGGTCCGCGTCCCGTCGACTTACTCGCTTTGCGTCACGATGGCCGATTGGTAGTTATTGAGCTGAAGGTGAATGAAGATCGCGAACATGTGTTTCAGGGTGTGGACTACTGGCGCCGGGTCGAAGCGCATCGGCGGCGCGGGCACATCAGTGCCGCGAAATTGTTTGGTGATCGTGAAATCAGCGATGAATCGCCTCTGGTCTATCTGGTTGCGCCCACGCTTCGATTTCATCCATCGTTCGCTACGCTGGCGCTGACAATCGCGCCGGACATCGAGCTTTATCGGTTCGATATCAACGAAGACTGGCGCAGTGGGGTGCGGGTCGTGCGCCGTGACCGCGTAAATTCGTAGCCCGAATTTTCCAAAGTACGCTCCGAGGGTGCGTCAAAGAGAACGCTTGAAAGAGACCACAAAACAATAAGAGTCTCGCCCCTACCGACGTCTATGAAAGTATTCATTAGCCATGCCAGCGAAGACGATATCACCGCCAAGGCTATTTGCAGAATGCTCGAAGAAGACGGGATTCGATGCTGGTATGCAGCGCGGGATGCGCTGCCTGGCGTTGATTATGAAGAATCGATCATTGATGCCATATCGAGCAGTGATCTGATGGTTCTGATTCTCTCGTCGAAGGCGAACGAATCTCCACACATAAAACGAGAAATCCAAAACGCCTGCATTGAAAATCCACCAATCCCGATAATTCCATTTCGCACAGAAGATGTAACTTTGAATAAAGCCCTGCGCTATTACCTCGGCTCGGTGCATTGGATTGACGCATCTAGGGCACCGCTGCAAGAAAGTGTTAACCGACTTTTGGATGTTGTTAAAGGACACCTAATAGAGGCGCGGCAGCATATAAAAACTGAGTCAACTAAAATCCAACTGGAAAGGATGGCTATGGCTCAGGGAGGCGAACTCGAGATTTGGGAACGATCCGTTCAAGATGTCGCAGTGATTGAGTTAGTGGGCAGAATGACCATTGGTGAAGGAAGTGTAGCTTTCAGAAAAGCCATGGCCGAGTTAGGTGAACGGGGCTCGAAGAAAATCATCTTGAATTTCTCAGGAGTTTCTTATATCGATTCGGCTGGGATAGGGGAATTATCAGCCCAGTACACAAAGTTTCAGAAGTTAGGGGCTCAAGTGAGGCTCTTCAAACTATCGCAAAAAGTCACTGATCTTCTTACCATTACGAAACTGCTCTCGACGTTAAATGTCTACGAAAACGAAGCCCAAGCGCTGTGGAGTTTGCGCAAGCGTGCCGACCGAGATCCTAAGTCGTGAGCCGCCGATAAATTCCCGGCAATCTTTCGGGCAGCGTCATCACGTCGTCGATGATTGTGTAGCCAATCTCGCCGTAGAGATCGCGGAGTTCACTCTCTGATTCGCGATCGATGGTGATGCAAAACGGCGTAATGCCGCGCGTCTTCGCGTCGATTAGAGCTTCGCGCGTGTCGTCCCGGGCGTACCGCGCGTCGCCATAGTCGTGATCGTAAGGGCGCCCGTCGGACAGGACGATTAGCAGGCGGGTGCGGGCTTCCTGCTTTTCAAGCTTGGCCGTAGCGTGACGGATCGCGGCTCCCAGCCGCGTGTTGTTTTGATAAGTAATGCCGCCGATGCGCCGCATTACTTCATCGGAGTAATGCTCCTGAAAGTCTTTGAGCACGTAGAACTTCACGTTGCGCCGCCCTTCGGAGGTGAAGCCGTTGATGGCGTAAACATCACCGACCGCCTCCAGCGCTTCGCTCATCAATACCAATCCTTCCTTTTCAATCTCAATGATGCGGCGGCCGGGATGGGTGTACGGCTGCAGCGGATGACGCCCAATCGTGCGCGCCGTCGATGACGACTGATCGAGCAGAAATGAAACCGCGACATCCCGCCGCTTGCGCAGACGCTTTGTATAGATTCGCTCAGACTGTTGGCCATCGGCGCGGCGATCGATAAAGAAATCAACCACGGCGTTGAGATCGTAATCTTCGCCGTCCAGTTCATTCGTGATCCGCGTCAGGTTCTCAGGCTTCATCAACTGAAACTGGTGGCGAATTGATGAGACCACGCCTTTGTATCGTTCGCGCGTGTCGTCGACGAAATCGCGACTGCCACGCTTAACTTTCTTTTCGATTACCCGGCACCACCCCACGCGGTGATCGACCAATTCACGGTCCCACTCGTCGTAGTTGAAGGCGACCTCGCCCTCTTCCAGTCCCTGTTCCGGCGTTTCACCTTCGCTCCAGGCTTCGCTGCCGTCGAGTTCGTCAAACTCGCCTTCGCTCTCCGCGTTCCAGGCATTGAACAATTCGCGCGCGTCGCGGCGCTGCGGCTGACGTTCGGTCTCGCGCTGATTCAGCATCTGCTCGGCCTGGGCCTGCTCGTCCTCCTGATCCTGCTGATCGGGAACCTCGATCTGTTCTTCCGCATCTTCCAACATGATCGACTGAAACAGCGTATAGACACGGCTGGTGGCCATCAGGGTGTCGGCTACGGTCGCGCTTGTGTCATTCAGATATTCCGCCACGATCAATTCCAACTCGGAAACGACCTGTCGATAAAACTCCCGCGCATCGTCAAGCGCGCCCCCGAGAAGCGTAATCTGAAAAAGCAGTTCGAATGGCACGAGCGCCGGCGGCAAGTCAACGATCTTCGGACGCTGGTAACGAAGGTGCTCGCGGATTAGGTTCAGGTCGCGCGCCAGTCCGCGATACGTCAACCGCAAGCGACGATCGATGCGGCCATTTTCCAACGTGCCGAAGATGCGCCGTGCGAGTGCGGGCAGCGGAAACAGGTTGATGATTTGCCGGTAATCGAGATTACGGATCCCCTCTCTCTTTGGGAGAGAGGTAGGGGGAGAGGAACTACTGGCGACTAGACCTTCCCCCGGAGGGGGAGGGAGTTGCGCTAACTGGTTCGCGTCAATCGCAAACGAATCGCGCGCATCCTGGTTGGCGGGATCGTAGAGCGCACTCAATGCGGTGTACGCGGCCCGCAGATCTTCAGTGTCGCGCGAGTATGTCCCAAACTCGATCTGGCCGGCGGCGTGGGCCGCTAGTACCTTGTAGAGGCGAAAGTCGAGTTCTTCGTCGCCGAACTCAGCTACCGCGGCGGGAAGATGAATGGTGCGCCCGTCGGCGATGCGCGTCTCCAGCGGCACCGCCGCGAGCGGTGCGATCTCGACGGCGCGGCCAGTCAGCGCTTCGACATAGAGACGCAGCAGCGGTTGAATCGATTCGAGCGAAACTCCGGCGTCACCGGCGCGCAGAGCTTCGTTGCTGCTCCGGGTTTCGAGCGCGTAATAACTGCGGCGCGCACGCGCATCTGAGGAAATCAAACCCGCGCGGGCCCAGTGCTCGAACTGCTCGATGGAAACCGTGTGCAGCGCCTTCGCGCTGGATCGCAGACAAGCCAGGGCTGCTTCGGCGTCAGTGCGCGCGACTTCGCGGGTCAAAGTAATCACGCGTTCCGCGAGCGCCGCGGCTCCGAGATGGCTTTTCGTCAGAACAATATTTTGGAAGAAGCGAGGGCTGGCGCGAATGAACGCCACCAGCGCCGCGTTACCGTGCGGCGCAATCGTCCACAGCAATTCAATCCAGGGTTCGAAACACTCCGGCAAGGCGCGCAGCAAATCTCCGCCGGCCATCAGAAAATGAAAGGCGACGGCGCCGCCTCGATCGAGAAAGTTCGCGGCCCGCTTGAAAAGTGTCAAAGATTGATCTCGGGACAATCGATCGAGTGCCGCCGGTAACCCGGCCCAGGCATCGGCCGCGATGCCGCCTGCATGTTCCGCAAAGGCTTTCACGAGATTAATTGCTTCAACGATCAGTTGATTGTTTAGAGGCGGGCTACTGCCCGCCATCGTTGCGGAACGGGCGGGCGGTAGCCCGCGGCTAAACGGTTGGTCTGGGTTAAGGACAGCGAATACTTGGGGCGTCGCCTGCAAAAACTCCGCGCTGTGCTTCGCCGAGCGCCGTGAAATCGACCCGGCCACCTCATAAATTGACCGCAACAGTTCAGCATTGCCTACGGCCTCAGCCAGAGCACCTGCTTCGCGGAATGTTTCGGCAGCGGTGGCTGCCGACAGGATCATCTGACGCGCGGAAACCTGGAATACAAATGGCCGAACTAAAGATGGCACTTGCGCAAAGTCACCGGGGCCGGCAACAAAAAAGCTGACACCAGTCTCAACGTCCGACATCGTGAGCCGACGACCCAGTTCGCCCCAGGCTCGTAACTCAGCCGGTTCCATGATCGGCGCGACCGCCGGAATGGCCCGCAAAAACTCGATGCTCGCGCGGAGCGAGACCGCCGCGATCAACGCGCTGGTTTCGAGCGCGGCCCGACCATGTTCGAGCGGCAGTCCGGCAACCTGGCGCAGCACCCCGGCCAAAGTTCGGCGCTCAGCCGGACTCTTGACCGCACGCAACCGCTCATCGATTTCGCTCTCTAAAGGAAGTTCTTTAGAGATTGATCCGTTTTGTTTTTTGTCTGTATCAGAGTTCATGCCGGCGACCTTCAGATCACCGTGGTGACAATCTCACGAATGCTCCGTTGCAGATCGCGGTCATCGGTAATGGGAGAGCACATCGCGACTTCGGCGGCGCGGGTGGGCGCAATGCCGTTGGAGATCAATTGGGCGGCGTAAATCAGAAGCCGCGTCGAAACGCCCTCTTCCAATCCGTGTCCGCGCAGGTTCCGGACTTTCTGTCCGATCAAAACCAGATCGCGCGCCGTGCCTTCATCGACGCTACCTTCGCGCGCGACGATCGCCGCTTCAAGTTCTGCCGGCGGGTAGTCGAAATCGATGGCCACGAAGCGCTGACGCGTCGACTGCTTCAGGTCTTTCAGGATTGACTGGTAGCCCGGGTTGTAGGAAACCACCAGCATGAAATCGGATGGTGCTTCGAGGATCGTGCCACGCTTTTCAATCGGCAGACGGCGCCGGTGATCGGTAAGTGGGTGAATGATGACGACCGTGTCCTTGCGCGCTTCGACGACTTCATCGAGATAACAGATCGCGCCGTGACGCACAGCCGACGTCAGTGGCCCGTCGTGCCAGACAGTCTCTTCCCCTTCGATCAGAAAGCGCCCGACGAGATCCGTTGACGAAAGATCTTCGTGACAAGCGACTGTTATTAGCGGCCGTTCCAGGCGCCAGGCCATGTGCTCTACGAAACGAGTTTTGCCGCAACCCGTTGGGCCTTTGAGAATTACCGGCAGGTGCGCCGCGTGCGCGGCTTCAAACAAGCCGATTTCGTTGTCGACCGGCAGGTAATAAGGCTCTTCGGCGATTTTAAATTCTTCAATAGCGCGTTCGGGCATGAACTATTAGTTTCAAGTTTCAGGTTTAAGGTTTCAAGTTCAAATGTTAACACCGAACGTGTCAGAACCCGGAGCGGTAGCGACGGGATCAAGAGGCGCTCAGAGCCGCCTTGATCCGGTTGCGAGCGCTCCTGGTTCTGACCGCCCGCTCCCGGTTATGACACTGGCAACTTGAAACTTGAAACCTTAAACCTGAAACTAGCCTTGCATGAAGATCGCAGTAGCAATGTCGGGCGGGGTGGATTCATCCGCCGCCGCCGCAATTCTGAAAGAGCAAGGCCACGACCTCGTCGGCTTTACGATGCAGTTGTGGAACCAGCGACGCGGGATCAATGTGGATGAAAACGGCGAGCCGCTGCCGTCGCGCTGCTGCTCGCTCGATGATGTGTATGACGCGCGGCGGGTCGCGGAGGAACTTGGGTTTCCCTTCTATGTCTTGAATCTGGAAAAGGAATTCGAGCGCGACGTCGTGCAGCCGTTCGTGAATAGCTACCTGAACGGCGAGACGCCGATTCCCTGCGTCGCCTGCAACAGTCGTCTGAAGTTTGCCTCGCTCGATAAGCTGGCCGTGAGCCTCGGCTGCGAAAAAGTCGCGACCGGTCATTACGCGCGGGTGGAATTCGACGAAACCAACCAACGCTATCGACTGCTGCGCGGTCTCGATCCGCAAAAGGATCAGTCTTACTTTCTTTGGGAGTTAACGCAGGATCAGCTTTCGCGCGCGCTCTTTCCGCTCGGCGAATTGTCCAAGAACGACGCGCGCCAGGCCGCACGTGATAATCAACTCGCGGTCGCTGAGAAGAAAGAGTCGCAGGAAATTTGTTTCGTTCCCGACGGTGACTATGCAGGCTTCATCGATCGTTATCTTGAAGCAGAAGCGCAAACCGATCGCGTACCGGCGGCGGGCGAAATCGTGACGAGCAGCGGAACAGTCCTGGGGACGCACACTGGCATTCATCGTTACACCGTTGGACAACGGCGCGGAATCGGCATCTCTCAGCCGCGGCCACTATATGTGCTGAAGATAAATACTGAAGAGAACCAGGTGGTTGTCGGTGGCGATGAAGAACTATTGAGTAACGAGTTCACGGCCGCCGGCGTTAATTGGATCGCGCTTGATGATCCGACCGAAGATGTTCGGGCCGAGGTGCGCGTTCGTTATCGTCACAATGCAGCGGCGGCTACGATTACCCCGTCGCCGATTGGTCGCGTCCAGGTGACGTTCGACGAACCGCAGCGGGCAATCACACCCGGCCAGGCGACGGTGTTCTATCGCGGCGAGCAGGTGCTGGGTGGCGGCTGGATCGTGAAGTAGCAC
>JBIOZK010000174.1:0-18997 GCA_044870975.1 Pyrinomonadaceae bacterium | reverse complement strand
GTTTGGCCAACGTAACTTCTGAGTTCTGTTTGCATGAAGCCACATGATCGGGTCGCTACCGCTCCCGGTTCTGACACGATCGCCATCATGAGCTGATCAAGAGATAGTTGATTTTTTAATGCCCATCACCATCACAAACGTAATCGTTCGCGACATTCGCTTTCCCACGTCGCTCACGCTGGACGGCTCGGATGCCGTCAACGTCGATCCGGATTACTCGGCGACCTACGTTGTGCTGGAAACCGATGATCCGAGCCTTCGCGGATATGGCCTGACTTTCACCAACGGCCGTGGAAATGAAATCTGCGTCGCCGCGGTGCAGGCGCTGCAACATCATGTGCTTGGTTGCACGCTCGAGTCATTGACTGTGGATTTCGCCGGCTTCTGGTTGCGCATCACTTCCGACAGTCAGGTCCGGTGGCTCGGGCCGGAGAAGGGAGCCATTCATCTCGCGGCGGGCGCAATCATTAACGCGGTCTGGGATCTTTACGCCAGGAGCGCCGGCAAGCCTGTCTGGAAGTTGTTGGTCGATATGACGCCGGACGACCTGGTTTCGTGTATTCCGTTTCGTCACATCACCGATGCCCTCACCCCGCGCGAGGCGACGGAAATCCTGCAACGGCACGAAGCGACGAAGGGAACTCGCGAAGCCGAGATGTGCGCGGACGGTTACCCGGCGTACACGACTTCCGCCGGCTGGCTCGGCTATTCGGACGACAAGGTGCGGCAGCTTGTGCGGGCAGGACTGGCCGAGGGCTGGTCGCATTTTAAGATGAAAGTAGGGCGCGACCTTGATGATGATGTGCGTCGGGCGCGGATCATCCGCGAAGAGATTGGTCCTGAACGCAAATTAATGGTCGACGCAAATCAGATCTGGGATGTCGATCAGGCGATTGAGTGGATGAAGCCTCTGGCTGAATTCAACCCGTGGTGGATTGAAGAACCAACCTCGCCCGATGATGTGCTCGGGCACGCGAAGATTGCCAAAGCCGTCGCTCCCATCGGCGTCGCTACCGGCGAAGCCTGTCAGAACCGGGTGATCTTCAAACAACTGCTGCAAGCGAATGCGATTAGCTTCTGCCAGATCGATAGTTGCCGTCTCGCCGGCGTGAATGAAGTGCTGGCCGTGCTGCTGATGGCGGCGAAGTTCGGCGTGCCGGTTTGCCCCCATGCGGGTGGCGTGGGCCTGTGTGAATACGTGCAGCATCTCGCGATGTTCGATTACATTGCGGTGAGCGCTTCGCTCGAAAATCGAATTGTTGAGTACGTCGATCATCTGCACGAACACTTTGTCTATCCGGTCACGATGAAGCGCGGCTGTTACCTGCCGCCGCTCGATCCCGGATATAGCATTGAGATGAAAAACGAATCGCTTGATTACTATGAATTTCCAGACGGCGCGGCCTGGCGAGATTCCGCTGTGCACGCCATGTCAGTACCATCCGCGTAAGCGGATGGGATCAAGAAAATCGTTGAAATGGCTTGGGTTGCTTTATCCCATTTGCTGACGCAAATGGTACTGACTCGTTGACGGCCGACCGTAAACATCTGTTGAATGGAAGTGATTGCGTATGATTAAACTGACATTAATCTTTTCGACGACTATTTTGCTGGGATGCTTTAGCACCCTCGCGGCGCAACCGAGTGCGGATCCTTGCGCGGACACGAAGACCAGGCTCACGCAAGCGGAAAACAGACTCAAAGACTGGCCGCAACTTGCGCGCTATCGTGAGGCCAACGAGAAGTTGGCGCCGGCCGCGAAAACCGATGCTCGCGTCGTATTCATGGGCGATTCGATTACCGACTCGTGGCAGAATCCAAAATTTGGCGGCTTCTTTCCCGGCAAGCCTTACGTCGATCGCGGCATCAGCGGACAGACCACTCCGCAAATGCTTATCAGGTTTCGCCCGGACGTGATCGCGTTGCATCCGAAGGCGGTGGTGATTCTCGCCGGCACAAATGACGTTGCGGGCAACACGGGCCCGATGTCGTTGGAAACAATCGAGGATAATTTGATCTCGATGGCGGAACTGGCAAAAGCAAATTCGATCAAGGTCGTATTCGCTTCCATCCTGCCCATCAGCGATTACAATCAGCGTGACGGCAAGGCGATTGTGCGCAGCACGCAAAGGCCGCCGGAGAAGATTAAGGCTCTGAACGAGTGGATGAAGACCTACGCCGCTAACAACAAATTAACTTATCTCGATTATTATTCCGCATTGGTGGACGAAAAAGGTTTCCTGCGCGAGGACCTGGCCGACGACGGGTTGCACCCGAATGCAAAAGGTTACGCGATTATGGCGCCGCTGGCGGAAGCGGCGATTGCCCGCGCGCTGAAAACGAAGTAAATGCCGACGACTCTAGCTGACATTGCCAAAGCGTTGGGCGTCTCAAAAATGACGGTGTCGCGCGCGATCAACGATCATCCGGAGATTAGTCCGGAGACGCGGGCGCGTATCCTGGAGACGGCGCAGCGGATGAATTATCGGCCGAATCAGTTTGCGCGCGCTTTGACGACGAACCGTTCGTATCTTCTCGGAGTCGTAGTGCCGGATCTCATGCACTCGTACTTTGCGGAAATTTGTCGCGGCATAGAGTCGGTGGCAAAGCCCCTGGGTTATCAAAACCTGATTTGCAGTACCGACGAAAATATTGCGAATGAAGAAACCGAAATTGAGGCGCTGCTGCCCCGAACCGACGGCTTGATCCTGGCGTCATCTGCACCAGCGTCTGATACGCGATTCTATCGGCGCGCCATTCGCGATCGGGCGCGGATCGTTCTTATCGATCGGCAACTCGAAGGCATCAAGTGCCCGGCCGTGACCACCGACGACGTTAAAGTCGGTGAACTGGCAACTGAACATCTGTTGGGTCTTGGTCATCGGCGGGTGGGGCACCTGAAGGGAACCGTGGCGTCAACGGCGCGGCTGCGTTTCGAAGGTTACAAGAAGGCGTTAGCCAGGCGCCGGGTGCCGTTAGATGACGGTTTGGTGAAAGAGTGCGGCTTCACCGAAAGCGATGGTTATGCGGCAACGAGTGAATGGATTCGCGAAGGGGATTTGCCGAGTGCGATTTTTGCGGCGAATGATCCAGCGGCCATTGGCGCCATGAATGCCATCAGCCAGGCAGGGTTGAGAATTCCTGAGGATGTTGCGATCGTTGGTGGAGGGAACATCCATTACGGTGATATGCTGCGTGTCCCTTTGACAACCGTGGCCTGGTCGACTGCCGAGATGGGCCAGGCCGCCGCGCGGCTCTTGATTGACCTGGTTGAGGGCAAACGCGGCACTAAAGAGCAACATGTAATCGTCGAACCTGAGTTGGTAGTCCGCGCGTCCTGCGGAGCTACTGCAACTGCTTACGCCTAGCTTTCCAGAAGATACCTGATGATGCGTCGTATTTGTACAATCCTGATACTAACGTGCTGCTTTACGGTGGGGCATGCGTTGGCCGCGCCCCGAATCAAAGTGTTGAAGCTTTCAGTCTCCAACCCGACGAATGGAACGCGGGTGGCTGAAGACGTTGTGATTAGCGTCGCTGACCTCAGACGCATCGCGCCTGATTTCAGAGCCAGTGATGTGATTGTGACGACCAGCGACGCGTCAACGCTGGCAGAAGACGCGCGAGCGTTACAGACAATTGAGCTGCCTTCACAGGCCGACGATCTCGACGGCGACAACAAGATTGATGAATTGGCCTTCCAGATAGATCTAAAGCCAAATCAAACCCGGATCGTCACGATTGCATACGGCGACACCGCCACGATTCAGCGTCTTCGCAGCGATTATCCGAAGCGCACCGCGGCCAAGTTCACCATGAAGTTCGACGGGCTCGGATGGGAATCCGAAAGCACGGCGTGGCGAATCTATTTTGATAAGCGCAACGCGATTGACGTGTGGGGTAAGCGCCGGCCTGGATTGTATCTGGAAATGTTCGGCTCGCCGGAATATGTCTATAACCTCGACTCGCCGTTTGGCCGCGACATCTATCGGATTGGAGACGCAATCGGCATCGGGGCAGTGGCGGCGCTGGTGGATGGCAAGGCGGTGCGGGTTGAGGATGTCGCGGAACGGAAATGGCGGATTGTAAGCGCTGGTCCGGTTCGCGTCACCGTCGAACTGACTTACAAAGGATGGAAGGTTGCGGGACGCGAAGTGAATCTCACGAGCCGCATGACGCAATGGGCGGGCGAGCGGGGTTTCAATCATAGCGTGACCGCTGAAGGCGCGGACGGCGTCACCTTAGTCACCGGCAACGTGCGGCAGGCCGGCTTGCAGGAAAAGGTCGTTTCGGCGACGGTCACAGAGGCAGTGTTTACCAGGCTGTGGTGGGGCCATCAGGTCGTGGAAGAAGGACCGTCGGCGACCGCAACTCACATGCTCACGGATCAGAATCTCGGTCTCGCCATTCTCGCACGCGGTAGCGGAAGCAAATCAGTTCCGGACGATTCGTTGAACCTACTGGTCCAGCCGGAGTTCACAAATGGAAAGGCTTCATGGTACGTGACCGGCGTTTGGGACCAGGAGAACACGGACAATCTCTCAATTACGGCGTCGTCGGCTGAGGCGCGGATTCGTTATGGCACGCTGGCCGCGCCGCGCCAGTCACCCAGAACTTTCGATGAGTTTGTTTCCTTTGTTGAGCAAGCCAGGGCTCGAGTGAGCCAACCGGCACAGGTGCGAATCCTTAGTGCCAACGCCGCGCCGCAATCCGCTCCGCTGGATACGCTCCAGCCGGCAAAAAAGAAAACCTACGCAGAGGCGATTGAATTGCTGAAGCAATCTGCACAACGGACTGCCGAAAAGCTGGAGCCGCTGGCCTCGCGGACAAATCCGGCTGATGCGGCGCGCGAATCGGGAGAAGGTTTTTTTACCGAAGGTGACAATCAGACCGGCGAGTGGAAAGCGCAAAAAGGCTTTTTTTGGACCGGAAGCTTTTGGGTTGGTGAGCTATGGCAGCTTTATTCCAGGACGAAGGACGAGCGGTTCCGCCACTGGGCCGAGGTTTGGAATGCGCAGTTGCTGGGAAAAGAGCTGAACGAGAATCACGATACGGGATTTCTTAATTTCTATTCTTCGGTACTCGCCTACCGCGCCACCAAAGATCCAAAGTATCGCGAAGGAGCGTTGCGGGCGGCGGCCCGTTTGCAGCAGCTTTATAATCCGACCACCGAACTTGCGGCGTCATGGTCAGTGAACGGGGATGACACGATCATCGATACGATGATGAATCTGCAAATCTGGTGGTGGGCGTCGAAGGAGATGAACGATCCGCAGTGGCGCGAGCTTGGATTGAAGCACGCGCTCAAATCGTCTGACTGGTTGATTCGCCGTGACGGTTCGGTGGCCCAATCAGTTCATTACAATCCCGGTGACAACCGGCAAGAGTTTACTTCGTCGCAGGGCGCGAACAATTCGACTAAGTACCCGAACACGGCGAAACCCGGCGAGAAAGTATTCACGCACACCCATCAGGGATTTGCGGCGGACACGACCTGGTCGCGCGGCGCGGCCTGGGCGTTGTATGGTTTCGCGGTGGCCTATGCTGAGACAAAGGATCCGCGGCTGCTGGCCACGGCGGAAAAGGTAGCCGGTTACCTCCTGGATCGTCTGCCTGAAGACGGTGTGCCGTGGTACGACTTTGTCGATGAAGGCGTGCACTTTCGCAATCGCGACAGTTCGGCGGCGGCCATTATGGCCGGAGGGTTACTGAGACTCTCTGAGATCGCGCCCGACAAGGCGAAGGCGTCAACTTATCGCCGCGAAGGAGAACGCATCGTGCACTCGTTAATCGACCGGTACTTGACGCCGGTCTCCGTTGATGACAAAACACCAGCCGGAGTGCTGCGTCATGGATCAAGCACGCGTCCCAGCGACGTCACGCTGGTTTATGGTAATTATTATTTGCTGGAAGACTTGCTTTGGCTGGAGGAACATAAGGCACAATAGGACGGGAGAACTACTATGAGTACACAAATGAAACAAGCAAACGAACAGCTAATCTTTCGAAAAACAAATGCGCAGAAAGGGCGGACGACCTCGATCACGCCTGAGAATAGCGCGATGAAGCATCTTGTCTATGGCCGCATCATTCTTGATAAGGAAGTGCCCAGCGCAGAGTTTTCCACCGGCGGCATGGAGTCGGGGCTTATCTGCCTGCACGGCGAATGCACGATCACCTGCGATGGTGTCGCGAACGAGATAACCCAGTACGATTCGATTTACCTGCCCCGTGACAGCAAGGTCAAGGTTGCCACCGAGAGCGACGTCGACTTAGTTGAATGCTCCGCAGAAGTCGACAACAAGTATCCTCTGCAAATCGTTCGATACGCCGATGTCGAGAAGGACGGCTCGTTGCGATTCAAGACCGGCGGAGCTTCTAATTCGCGTACGGTAAACATCACCTTGGGGAAGAACGTTGAAGCAGGCCGCATTCTCGCCGGCTTCACCACTTCTGAACCCGGACACTGGACGAGTTGGCCTCCGCATGAGCATGCGGCGATGCTCGAGGAACTCTATGTTTACTACGACATGCCGGCGCCGTCGTTTGGCGTCCAGTTCGTCTATACCAACCCCGACGAGCCTGAGTTCATCGGCGTGGTGCGCGATGGTGACGCCGTAGTCATGCCGAAAGGTTTTCATCCCAACGTCTCGGTGCCCGGGCATCCGATCAATTTTGTCTGGATGATGGCCGCGCATCGTGAAGTCGAAGACCGGCAATTTGGCGTGGTTACGGTTCAGCCCGGCTTCGATAAGGGCGGCAGTGGTTTGGAGGCGAGTAGAAAATGAAAGACCCCATCACCATCATGCGTCGTTTGTTCTTAATCGCGCTCGTGGTTGGCCTTGCTTCGGCCGTGGCCTTCGCGCAACGGAAACCGAGCGAAGCCACTCGGCCCTTCGTGGTGATGTCCGCGCAGTCGCTCAACGATCTCGAAAAGACTCTGCAACCGGACAACAAGGTCTCCGAATTGATCGATAGTACCGGGATGCAATTACGCGTCGCGGTGCAGCATGAAAAAAATAGGGCGGGCGCCGCGGCGGAACTTCATGACGCTTCCGACGATGTGTACTACGTGCTGGATGGCACGGCGTCGTTGACGCTTGGGGGAAAGCTCGACGCGCCGAAGGAGACGGATCCGGGAGAATGGCGTAGTCCGAAAATCATCGATGGCAAGACCTTTGAGATTAAGAAGGGCGATCTGATTGTCGTTCCGCGTGGGACTCCGCATCAACGAAGCACCGAGAACAAGGACTTCATGATGATCCTGATCAAGATTTACGCCGAGCCTCTGAAGAAGAAGCCTTAGCGCGACGGCCTTGCCTGCTCGCCTTCGAGATTTCCTCGGAAGCAAAAGCCTGCTGCGCGAGTTCCAGATGTTCGCTCATCGCGGCCCTGGCCTCATTCGCTTTTCCTGCCCGAATGAAGCGATAGATGCGCTGGTGAAATTCGACCGACTCCTTCAAATCGGTGGCCCGCTCGACCGTATCTCGCCGTCTCTCGTACATCGCGGTAGATACCATATTCATCAGCGCCGCCAGGATTTGATTGCCGCTGGCGGCCGCTACGGCGCGGTGAAAACGAATGTCGTGGACGAGGTACTGTTGCGGATCTTCCAGCGTGGCGTACATCTCACTGATTTCTTCCGCCATCGAGGCCAGCTGTTCCGGTTGCGCATTCTGTGCGGCCATGCCGGCCAATCCAACTTCCAGAAGTTTGCGCGCTTCGAACATTTCATCAGGCGTAAAGTGATGAAGTTCCGCGAGCATGCGCAGTGGTTCGCTGTCCATCGCGGGTGGACCCTCTGCGATATAAGTACCGGAACCGTGACGTGAGGTGAGCACTCCAATCGTGGCGAGCGATTGCAATCCATGTCGCAGGCTCGCACGACTGATCCCCAAACGTTTCGCGAGTTCACGCTCAGGCGGCAGCCGATCGCCGGGCTTGAGGCTACCCTGACGAATCATTTCTCGCACTTGCAGCACGACCTGTTCGGCCATTAGGCCTTCCTGAATTGGTCCGACCACCTGAAAGCGGCGCAGCCCAGCGGCGTTGTGTTCGTCTTTCGCCATTCCGTTTACTCTGAGGTGACCGCGCTCTCCACGCGCAGTGCCGCATTGTACTGATTTTCCTGAGGGTGACAAGCAATCCGAAGAGCCGGGGCCGCTCGAAAAGCCGCTTGACGCACGGCATCGCGCATGATACAAAACGCGCGCGTGGTCTGACCAATACGATTCCTGACACCCAGATCGGCATTACATTGAATTCGTTTGTATCTGCGAAGCGAGAGGCATGAGTAAGCATATGACTGACCGGAGAGACTTCATTAGGAACCTCGCAATTGGCGGCGTCGGCGCGGCGCTGTGGTCGCGCGCCTATGAGACCCGCGCGCTGGAATCGTTATTGGTGAATGCACCCGCGGATCCGTGGGCAGAGATGCCAAAGATACTGGCACGCATCAAAGCACCAACGTTCGCGAGACGAGATTTCCCGATCACCAGGTTCGGCGCCAAGGGTGACGGCAAGACTGACTGCACCGAAGCATTTCACAAGGCAATCGCCGCGTGTAATCGCGCCGGCGGCGGACGAGTCCTGGTTTCCGGAGGAACTTTTTCAACCGGAGCAATTCATCTCAAGAGCAACGTCAATCTGCACGTCGCGAAGGGCGCGACGATCAAATTCGATCCGGATCCGAAGAAGTATCTGCCGGTGGTATTCACGCGCTGGGAAGGCATGGAGTTGATGAACTACTCGCCGTTCATCTACGCCTTCGAACAGCGGAACATTGCGATTACCGGTGAAGGCGTGCTCGACGGCAATGCCAGTTGTGAAAACTGGTGGCCATGGGCCGGGCGTCAGGCGTGCGGGTGGAAACAGGGTGCCGGCAGCGCACGCGCGGCGCGCACGGCCTTGATCGAGATGGTGGCCAAGAACACGCCGGTCAGTCAGCGGATCTTTGGTGAGGGAAGTTACCTGCGGCCGAACTTCATTCAGCCACATCGCTGCCAGAATGTTCTGATCGAAGGCGTGACGCTGCGAAACTCGCCGATGTGGCAGCTTCATCCGCTGCTTTGCACCAACGTCATCGTGCGCCGGGTGAATATCGAACGCGAATTGAATATGACCGATGCCACCGGACCAAACACCGACGGCTGTGACCCGGAGTCGTGCCGTGACGTGCTGATCGAGGATTGCATCTTTGTCACCGGCGACGACTGCATCGCGATTAAGGCCGGCCGCAACAACGATGGCCGGCGGGTGACGGTGCCTTCAGAGAACTTCATCATCCGCGGCTGTCAGATGAGAGATGGGCATGGCGGCATCACGCTCGGCAGTGAAATCTCAGCCGGCGTTCGCAACGTGTTTGCGATGAACTGCAACATGAGCAGCCCCCGGCTCGATCATGGTTTGCGATTTAAGAACAATGCGGTACGCGGCGGCGTGTTGGAAAATATCTTCTGCCGGGACATTACGATCGGCGAAGTCAGGCACGCGGCCATCACGGTTGATTTTAATTACGAAGAAGGCGCGAAGGGTCAGTACACGCCGGTGTTGCGCAACCTTCAGGTCCAGAATCTAAAGAGCGGTAAGAGCCAGTACGCGATGGACCTGCAGGGATTTGAAAATGCGCCGATCACCGATGTTCATCTTTCGGACTGCACTTTTGAAAATGCCTCGCGTGATAGCATAGTGAAGAACGTCAAGAATCTGACACTTAACAACGTCCGCATTAATGGGAAGTTGATGGTACAGGGCGGTTAGACTGGACCTGATCCGCGAGAGATGGACGGAGAGATTGCGATGAGCCAGGCTGTGGACTTACCTGTTGCCGAAATCGAGCGGCGGGTCGCCGGCGAAAACATCTGGCTGTGCGACCGCAACACCGAGGCGCTGACCGAGTTGATGAGTCGGACGCCCGCCGCCTTGAAATATGAAGTGCTCGACTCTGAAGATGCTGTCGGACAGGCGATGTTCGATGAACTCGTCCAGGCAGGCGCGGAAACGCAACGCGATCTCACGATTGTGATTTTAGGTGGCCGTGGCGGACAGGCACTGCATCGCTTGCTGGGCCAGAAGTCGAAGACAAATGAAATCGATGGATTGTTGGCGCGCATGAATGTATTCACGCAGGATGCGCTGGCGCCGATGCGTGCGGACAATTCGTTTAGCTTTGTGCGCGATTTCGAGAGACTTTTGGGCGAGGCTTTCTTTAAGAAGGTCAGGCAATTCACTTCGATGCAAACTGATTCGGCCGATCTCGAATCAGGCCTGATGCGTTATTTGGACAAACTCGAATCGCACGCGCCCATCGACATTCTATTTCTTGGGCTTGGGCCGGAGGCGGGCGGCGCGTCGCACCTGGCATACATCAAGCCGGGTTCCGGCGCCCGGGCGAACGACGTTGCTGGTTTGATTCCTATTTCGCCGGACATTCTCGATCATCACATTCGCAAATTTAAGGTTGGTGGCGCGCAGACCAGCGAGGCGGACGAGGCAGAATGCCGGAGCGCTTCGCACATTTTGACTCTCGGGCCCGCGCCAATTCTGCGAGCCAGACGAGTAGTGCAGTCGATCGTTGACGCCGGCACGGCGCCAGGTAAGGTCGCCAGTTTTGATCGGCTCGTGAAGACCGAGATTTCTTCTAATCCGACTGAGCGAGCGGATCAAGTTGATCAGAATCCGGGCCTGTGGATTCGCTTGAACCCAAATGTGCGTTCATTGATCTTGCCGGATGTACTTGCGACCAGTTGAGTTCTTTGTAGCAGACAGAATCGTGAATCAACAGTACAATAGGCGCGCCGAAAAACAATGTGCTGCGGTGAAGTCCTTGCGCCGCAAAGTGTAATCCCTGACAACTTGCGAGACTCTCATGCTGGGTGGCTTGGCAAGCTGATTGTTCAAAGTTTAGACAAAAACGATGGCGTTTCAGCCGCTGGATCTAACTGGGAAAGTTGCGGTCGTGATTGGCGGCACGTCGGGGATTGGCCGGGCCATCGCGCTGGGGCTGGCAGAAGCCGGAGCCGATGTCGTGCCGACCTCACGTCGTGCTGAACAGGTCGAGATAACTGCCGGGGAAATCGAAGAACGCAATCGCCGCGCTTTGCGAATCACGTCTGACGTGGCCGACAAGTCGTCACTTGAGAAGCTGCGCGACCAGACGGTCAGCGAATTAGGCAAGGTGGACATCCTGGTGAATTCTGCCGGCCGCATTAAGCGCGCGCCGACTATTGATTTTGCCGAGTCGGATTGGAACGACATCCTCGACACCAACGTTACCGGGACACTGCGAGCGTGTCAGGTGTTCGGCCGTCACATGATCGAGCGCGGTTATGGGCGCATCATTAACATTGCCTCGGCGACGACGTTTATTGCGCTCTTCGAAGTTGCGGCGTACGGAGCGAGTAAGGCGGGGGTCGGCGCGTTAACAAAATCGCTGGCGATCGAGTGGGCGCCGCACGGTGTCTGCGTTAATGCGATTGCGCCCGGGTTTTTCCGCACGCCGTTGAACCAGAAGCTGCTGGATGAAACCGAACGGGGGCGCGAGCTTCTGATGCGCTCGCCGATGAAGCGTTTCGGTAAGGTTGAGGAACTGGCCGGCGCGGCCGTGTTTCTCGCTTCTGATGCTGCCAGTTTCGTCACCGGTGAGATACTCGTCGTCGACGGCGGCTTTCTTGTCAGCGGAGTCAATCAGTAAGTTAGAGTGCGGCGGCAAAGCGAAGCGGCGATGCCGCTTTGGATCGCTAGGCACTCTCAAACAGAATATCCAAGCGCCGCCGAAGTCGGCGCACTCCAAAAATGGATCAAATTCGCGAATCAGTCGAAGCCACGGCGCTTCCGAAATCAGAGTCAGAAGTGGCGCCCCCGCAATCGGCAGGGTCAAGCGCGATCGGCGCGGTCGATGTCGCGCTGCACGTCAGCACCCGCGTCGGGCGCTTGCGCTGGTCGATCTGCGCGCTACTCTTTTTTGCCACCACGATTAATTACGTCGATCGACAGGTTATCGGCATTCTATCGAAAGACCTTCAGGGCGTTTTCCATTGGACTGAAATTGACTACGGCAACATTGTTGCGGCTTTCAATGCAGCATATGCCTTAGGGTTGTTGCTCGCCGGACGCTTAATCGATCGCTTCGGTACCAAGATTGGATACGCCACGGCGCTGACGGTGTGGAGCCTGGCGGCCATGGGTCATGCGCTGGCGGGGTCGGCTCTTGGTTTTGGGATTGCGCGATCGGCGCTGGGTCTCGGCGAAGCAGGCAATTTTCCCGCAGCCATCAAGACCGTCGCGGAATGGTTTCCGAAAAAGGAGCGAGCACTGGCGACCGGTATTTTTAACGCCGGCTCGAACGTGGGGGCGATCGTCGCGCCGCTCACGGTTCCCTGGATTGCTTTGCATCTTGGCTGGCAATGGGCCTTCATCCTGACGGGCGGAATTGGTTTGGTTTGGCTGGCGTTCTGGCTCCCTTTTTACGCCCGGCCTGAGGAGCATCCAAGGCTTTCTCGCGCTGAACTCAATCATATTCAATCAGACCCGCCGGATGCCGCCGGCGGTAAGACACCGTGGCTCCGTTTGATTCCGCGTCGCGAAACGTCAGCCTTTGCGATCGGCAAATATCTCACTGACCCGATTTGGTGGTTTTATCTTTATTGGGTGCCGCCTTTTCTCAGACAGAATTATGGGCTCGACCTGACCACGATTGGCGCGCCGTTGATCGCGATTTACATTGTGGCGGACGTTGGCAGCGTCGGCGGTGGCTGGTTGTCTTCCACTTTCATCAAGCGCGGCTGGACCATCAACCGCGCGCGCAAGACCGCGATGTTGATTTGCGCGCTGCTGGTTACACCCATCGTGTTTGCCTCAGGCGCGAAGAACCTTTGGCTGGCGGTCGGCTTGATTGGCCTGGCGGCAGCAGCGCACCAGGGATTTTCAGCAAACATTTTCACGACGGTCTCAGACATGTTTCCGCGGCGCGCTGTCGGTTCAGTGGTCGGCATCGGTGGCATGGCCGGCGCGTTTGCGGGTTCGACGATGGCCGTCATCGTTGGCTATGTGCTGCAGGTCACCGGCGGCAACTATCGAATACCTTTTTATATTGCCGGTGCCGCTTATTTAGTCGCGCTACTAATCATTCACTTACTGGTTCCTAATATCGAAGCAGTTAAGGATGTCGATCAAGTACCGGCGCGTCCATTCTCGATTGGCACGATCGTCGGTTTCGGTTTCGTCGGTGGCATCTTTGGTTCGTTTACCGGTTGGTGCATCGGCATAATTTCGCACGCCGCGGGCTCGGGTCTACTCAAGTACATGGCGATTGGGGCAGCGGTGGGAGTGGTGATTGGCGTTGTCAGCGGAATCGCGATTACGAGTTCGGCCAGCGCGCGTAGTTCTGAAGCATAGTCACTGGATTATCGTCAGGAGCAGTCAATTACATGCGGGCAAACGGTTCATTGGTTTTGGAGAAATACTCTTTTGGCATGGGCGATCGATTCGCTCATCAGGCCAGCCCCCAGTTGCGGGCTTGCATGCAGCTAGTTGCGAACGGCGTCGATGTTACGCCGGTATGGAACAAATCTCATCGTGAACATGCAATTGTAGGCTCGTGTCCCGCGAGCGTTCGCACCGCAGCCGAAGAAGCAATTGCCAAACTGCACTGGAGTGGGGCGTTTTATATCGACGCCGATCACATTCGCCCTGAGACCGTCGATGCGTTCGTCGCATCTTCAGACTACTACACGCTTGACGTGGCCGATGCCATCGGACAACCCGCCTCTGGTGACGAGATTGGTTCATTCATCGATCGACATCCTGAATTGATCGGCAGCACCAGCATTCCCAGCATTGATGCGCCTTTCGTGACGATGCGCGCCGACATCGAGAATATTGCCGGCAAATATTTGAAAGCCGTGCAGGAAGCGAGTTCTCTCTATCGGCACATTGAGTCAGGAAAGGGCAAGGGCAATTTTGTGACCGAAGTTTCGATGGACGAGACTGATAGCCCGCAAACGCCGGTCGAGCTCTTGGTCATCCTGGCGGCGATAGCCGATGAAGGTATTCCTGCGCAGACAATCGCCCCCAAGTTCACCGGCCGATTCAATAAAGGGGTCGATTACGTTGGCGACACCGGCCAGTTTGAAAAAGAGTTCAACGAGGATCTGGCGGTCATCGGCTACGCCGTCAGCAGGTATAATCTGCCATCGAACCTCAAATTGAGCATTCATTCTGGCAGCGACAAGTTCTCGATTTACGAACCGATTCGCAAAGCACTCGCCCAGACTGGCGCCGGCATTCACGTGAAAACCGCAGGTACAACCTGGCTCGAGGAGATCATCGGACTGGCTGAATCAGGCGGCGAGGGCCTGCAAATGGCTAAGGAAATCTACGATGAAGCCATAGATCACATCGATGATTTGTGCGCACCTTACGCGACGGTAATCGATATCGATCGCAGCCAGCTCCCGGCCAAAGACGAAGTTAGAAGCTGGTCGTCAGAGCAGTACGCGAATTCCTTGAGACACAATCGCACCTGCGCTGAGTACAACGCGCATGTAAGGCAGTTGCTGCACGTCGGTTACAAGGTCGCCGCCAAAATGGGCCAGCGTTACATCGACATGTTGGAAACGTGCGAGCCGGCTGTGGCTCGGAACGTCACTGAGAATCTTTACGACCGGCATCTCAAGCCGCTTTTCCTGGGGTAGATTTTAATCAGCCATGCCGGTCGAGCCCACGCTGAAAATTAAACCGAAAAGCGAGTGCCGTTGGGACCTGGTCAGCCTCGGTGAAGTGATGTTGCGTCTTGATCCCGGCGATGGACGCGTGGCGACGACGCGGAGCTTTCAGGTTTGGGAAGGCGGCGGGGAATACAATGTGGCCCGCGGTCTGAAGAGATGCTTTGGTCTGGACACGGCCCTGGTTACGGCGCTCGCCGATAATCCAGTGGGGCGACTCGTGCAGGATTTGATCTATCAGGGCGGTGTCGATCAGTCGCACATTCGTTGGGCCAAATTTGATGGCGTTGGTCGCCAGGTGCGTAACGGGCTGAATTTCACCGAGCGAGGTTTCGGCGTGCGCGCGGCTTTAGGTTGTTCAGATCGCGGGCATACGGCTGTCTCGCAATTGCGACCAGGTGACATTGATTGGGATGAAATCTTTGGCCGCGAAGGAGCGCGCTGGTTTCATACCGGAGGAATTTTTTGCGCGCTGTCCGAGACGACTCCCGAGGTCGCGCGCGAAGCCATGGCCGCTGCCAGGAAGCACGGCACGACCGTGTCGTACGATTTGAATTATCGTGACTCGCTCTGGAAAGGTGTCGGGGGCAAGGCGCGAGCGCAGGAGGTAAATCGTGAATTAGCGCCACTCGTCGACGTGATGCTCGGCAACGAAGAAGACTTCACCGCGTGTCTCGGGTTTGAAGTTGAGGGAATTGACGAAGCTCACTCAAAGCTGGAGATTGAGAGCTTTCGTCGCATGATTGAGAGGGCGACAAAGCAATTCCCGAGCTTCAAAGTGGTGGCCACGACGTTGAGACATGCGAAGACGGCGACCATTAATGATTGGGGTGCGGTATGTTATGCGGAAGGCAAGTTCTATCAGGCCGAAACGCGCGAGAATCTTGAAATCTTCGACCGCGTGGGCGGCGGTGACTCATTCGCCTCGGGTCTCATCTATGGATTTCTTTCGGGCAAGGATGCGCAATATGCCGTCGAGTGCGGCGCTGCGCACGGTGCGTTAGCCATGACAACCCCGGGAGATACGTCGATGGCAACGCTTGCGGAAGTCGAGCGCGTGATGAAAGGCGGCACGGCCCGGGTGGCCAGGTGAACCTCACGGCATGACCAAATCTGAAATCATCCAAAGCATCCGCGACATTGGTGTGATTCCCGTCGTCCGTGCGGCTTCCGCTGACGAAACGATCCAGGTCGTCGAAGCGATCAAGGCGGGCGGCGTTTCGATCCTCGAAATTACGATGACGGTGCCGGGGGCGATTCAAGTGATCGAGCAACTCGTAAAACGTTTTGGTGATGAAACGGTAGTGGGCGCCGGAACCGTACTCGATCCCGAGGTCGCCAACGCCTGCATTTCGGTCGGCGCCCAATTTATTGTTAGTCCGGCGTTGAATCTTGAAACCATCAAGTGCTGCCGCGATCAGGACATTCCGATAATGCCCGGCGCGCTGACACCGACTGAGGTCGTGACGGCCTGGAATGCTGGCGCTGATTTTGTGAAGGTGTTCCCCTGTGGGGCGGTCGGTGGCGCGAGCTACATCAAATCTTTGAAAGCGCCTTTGCCGCAAATCGAATTGGTTCCCACAGGTGGTGTGAATCTAAACACGGCCGCGAGTTTCATTCAGGCTGGCGCTGCGGCAATCGGCGTGGGCGCCGATCTCGTGAATTTGAAAGCAATGAGCGCCGGCCAACCCGAGAAAATAACTGAGGCGGCACGGGCCTATCTTGATGCAGTCAAAAGCGCCCGGTCAGCGAACTAATACCAGGAACAATCATGTCAGCAACAATCACAGAACCTCTCGCGACGGCTTTAGCCGCGCAGCATCTTAACTGGTCCACCATTCCCGTTGAAAAGCCCGGCGAAGGAATCGAACGGCAGATGGTCGTCGGGCAGAAGCTGATGCTATGCCGCTTTCGGTTCGCGCCTAACCTGGAGACACCTCAGCATCGTCATCCGCACGAGCAGATGTCGATCGTCGTGAGCGGCCGGGTGCGTTTCTTTATCGAGGGCCAAGAGCGGATCTGTGCGCCCGGCGATGTGCTGCAATTTCCGTCGAACTGTCTGCATGGAGCGACGATGATGGACGAGGAAGTGGTACTGATTGATGTCTTCACACCGCTGCGCGAAGACTTTCTGACCAACCTATGATTCTCGATAAGTTCAAGCTTGATGGCCGCGTTGCTCTGGTCACCGGCGCTTCAGCCGGATTGGGTCAGGCGATTGCTATCGCCCTGGCGGAAGCCGGCGCCGAGGTAGCCTGTCATGGAAATTCGCGCTCGCCGGAAGCGACGTGTGAAGCTGTGGCAAAGGCCGGGCGAACTTCGCTTGCCGTTGTCGGCGATCTGTCAGAGACAGAGACTCCCCGGAAAATGATCGAGGCGACCATCGATAAGTTCGGCCGGCTCGACATTCTCATCAACAATGCGGGCACGATTCGCCGGGCGCCTGCCGTTGATTATTCAGAGGAAGACTGGGCAACTGTGATTCAAGTTAATCTTTCCGCCGTGTTTCGTTTGTCGCAGCTTGCGGGGCGGCAAATGATTTCTCAGGGCCAAGGGAAGATCGTCAACATTGCTTCGCTACTTTCATTTCAAGGCGGGATCACGGTGCCGGCGTATGCGGCTTCGAAGGGCGGCGTCGCTCAACTGACTAAGGCATTGTCGAACGAGTGGGCCGGGAAAGGAATCAATGTGAATGCCATCGCGCCCGGATACATGCGGACCGATAACACGAAAGCTTTGCAGCAGGACGAGACTCGTAACCGCCAAATCCTCGAACGAATTCCTGCCGGCCGCTGGGGTGAACCTGGCGATCTCGCAGGCGCCGCGATCTTCCTCGCTTCACCTGCCAGCGATTATGTGAACGGTGAAGTTCTGGTGGTCGATGGCGGTTGGATGGGAAGATGAGGTTCCTCTCTTCCCCTGATGCGGATTCAATAGCTCGATTTAAGGCGCAACTAAATACAAGTCTCGGCCGGCTTTATCCACAATCAAAGTGTCGGGATCGTTTTCGAAGTCTTCTCGCCTAAACTTTCGATAATCCATAAACCCGAGATTCACACGCCGGCACGTCTCTGCATCCAGGGCAGATGCCATCGTTATGCGGTAGCGCGGAATCACGCTGCCGCTATCGTCACGTTTGCCGGCGTATGACACGTGCGCGAGATGCGCGGCGACTGCCAGATTGCTTTGCAGTTCGGTTGAGAGCGCGACCATTTCCCGCACTCGATCGAGCGGTGCATAGCCGTATTTTTCAATCAATTTTCCGTGCGTCTCGGAAATCGCGCGCAGGTGCGGTGCGTAAATAATCAGTTCGCCACCCTCTTCGATAATTCCACCGAGCTTGTAACTGGCCTTGCCGCCGACCCACAGTTCATCGTAATGCTCGTCCAGCAGGGCAACGACGCGTCTGTATTTCCGCCCACTGTATTTGATGTGAACCTGTTTGCTTACCTCAGCCGCCGCGCGAAACGCCGAACGAAAATCGCCGGTGAATAAGGCGTGAGCGCGCATGCGATTGTTATCGTCGCGAGTCAGCACTGAATTGAGCGTGATGATTTGGGCCGGCACGAAATCAGCGGCCGCTTCGATCATGTGTCGCGTCGGTGTCTCAATGCGGCCGATGACGTTTTCAATACTTGCGAGCGCGCCCAGCCAATGGGTCGCATGAGTTAGGTCGGGCCCGGCCACGCCGGGAAAGAGATATTTGGCGCCTCCGGCAAACCCGGCAACCTCGTGCGGCACAGTCGCACTGAAGATCAAAATCGTGTCATAGATTCCAGGGCCGAGTCGCCGATTCAAATTCACCTTGACGGCATCGCCGATTAGACCCCCGGTTATCTGTGAGACTTTGGCTGCGGTCAACTCACCGATCGTTGTCAGCTCTGCCGGCACGTTCCATTCGTGATCGAAGACCTGGCCAAACGCTGGTGCTGATTCACTATTAGCGAACCCGATCTTGGTCCGCTTCTCCTCATCCGTCATCGCGCCGTGAGTACCCTGGGCTACGAGCGCGTCGAATTGTGCGACCTCCCGCGCTGCGAGAATCTCTGCCGCAAACGGAAACAGTAAATCGGTATTGTCGTCACGGGTCTTGTCGGGAATAATTGCCAGTACTCGGGCGCCGGGAGCAATGCGAAGCAGCGTACGCTCAAGAATCTCGCGCAGTTCGGCGGGCGAGAGATCGCTTTCAGGAGAACCCTGGCCGATGAATGATGGGGCAGGTTGACTACTCATGCGTTAGCTTCTAGTGGCACAGACTTCAGTCTGTGATAGGT
>JBIOZK010000173.1:0-4095 GCA_044870975.1 Pyrinomonadaceae bacterium | reverse complement strand
CATCAAAGAAGCAATCGCGCGCGTTCCGGGTCTGGAAGCATCGGAAATTGATGACGTCATTATGGGTTGCGCCATGCCCGAGGCTGAGCAAGGCATGAACGTCGCTCGCGCAGCCGCGATTCGCGCCGGCCTGCCGGTCGAAACCAGCGCGATGACGATCAATCGATTCTGTTCGTCGGGATTGCAAACGATCGCCATGGCGAGCGATCGCATTCGTACGAATGGAGCGCACGTGATTGTCGCCGGCGGGCTGGAATCGATGTCGATGATTCCCATGGGCGGGCACATCATTCGTCCGAATCCTACGCTCATGGAAACCTACCCGGATTTCTATCTCAACATGGGTCTGGCGACCGAGAACGTGGCGAAGAAATACGAAGTCAGCCGCGAGCAGCAGGATGAATTCGCTTTGCGATCGCATCAACGCGCGGTGGCAGCGCTCGACGCCGGCAAATTCAAAGATGAAACCATCTCGCTGACCGTGACCGTCGATGAACTCAATCAATCAGAAACCCGACCGTCAGGGAGGGTGCGCCGGACGCAAATCGTATTTGATAAGGACGAGGGTCCGCGGCGCGACAGCACGGCGGAAGCGCTCGCTAAATTGAAACCTGCCTTTCAGATGAATGGCACGATCACGGCCGGCAATTCTTCGCAGATGTCCGATGGCGCGGCCGCGGCCATCGTGATGTCGGAAGAAAAGGCGAAACAGCTTGGCGCGAAACCGTTGGCTCGACTGTTGGCGTACGCGACCGCGGGTTGTCCGCCGGAAGAGATGGGCATCGGACCGGTCTACGCGATTCCCAAGGCGCTGAAACTCGCCGGGCTGACGCTCGACGACATCGCCGTAATCGAATTGAACGAAGCCTTCGCCGCGCAATCGCTGGCGGTAATCAAGATGCTGGAATTGAATCCCGACAAGGTGAATGTCAACGGCGGCGCGATTGCTCTTGGCCACCCGCTCGGATGCACCGGAGCGAAGCTAACTGCGTCGATCCTGCGCGAATTGGAACGACGCAATGCGCGTTATGGCATGGTGACCATGTGCGTCGGTGGGGGCATGGGCGCCGCGGGAATATTCGAGAGGTTGTAGCGCAAATTGTTAATTTGCGTTCCGCGTCAACTACATTCGCAATCTAACAAATTGCGCTACTACGAAAGGTATTAATCATGGCAGCCGTAATGGAAAAGGAAATCACAAAAGGCGGAAGTTTTTTGATCGAAGACCCGACACCATCCGAGGTTTTCACGCCCGAAGATTTCAGTGAAGAGCACCGCATGATTGCCGACACCACGCGGCAGTTCATGGACGCGGAAGTTCTGCCGCGCATCGACGAGTTGGAGGCGAAGGACTGGAATCTCGCGCGGCAGTTGGTCAAACAGGCCGCAGATCTCGGCTTGGTGGGCGCGAACATTCCGGAAGAGTATGGCGGCCTGGCCCTGGATCAAACCAGCAGCGCTTTGATTGCGGAAAATCTTGGACGCTCGGCCTCTTTCGCGACGACGTTGGGCGCGCAGAGTGGCATTGGCCTGATGCCGATTGTCTACTTCGCCACCGAAGCTGCCAAACAGAAATACCTTCCGAAGATTGCCTCCGGCGATTTGATCACGGCTTACGCTCTGACGGAAGCAGGCTCGGGTTCTGATGCGATGGCGGCCAAAGCCACCGCCAAACTCAGCGCCGACGGCCAGGAATATGTCCTGAACGGCGAAAAGATGTTCATTACCAACGGCGGCTTTGCCGACATTTTCGTGGTGTTCGCCAAAGTCGATGGTGACAAGTTTACGGCGTTCATCGTTGAAAAGCAGGAAGGTTGCCGGCCCGGCGCGGAAGAACACAAGATGGGCATCAAGGGTTCGAGCACCACGCCGTTGATTCTCGCGGACGCAAAAACCCCGGTCGAGAATTTGCTCGGCGAAGTCGGCAAAGGTCACAAGATTGCTTTCAACATCCTCAACATCGGCCGCTTCAAGCTGGGCGCGATGACGCTCGGCGGCATGAAACTCGCCATCACTGAATCTGTCCGCTACGCCAACGAGCGGCAACAATTCGGCAAATCGATCTCTTCCTTCGGCGCGATCAAGTCAAAGCTCGGCGAGATGGCCATCCGGACCTGGGTAGGCGAGGCGATGACCTACCGCACGATGGGTTTGATCGAGGACGGCCTCGCGGCGATCAAAGACTCGAAAGACATGGACGCGCGTTTGAAGGCCATCGAGGAATACGCGGCAGAATGCTCGATTATCAAAGTCGCCATGTCTGAGTATTGCAACTATGTCACTGACGAGATGGTGCAGATTTACGGCGGCTACGGTTACTCGGCGGACTATCCGGCGGAACGTGCTTACCGCGACACTCGCATCAATCGCATCTTTGAAGGCACGAACGAAATCAATCGCATGCTGATTCCGGGACGTTTGATGAAAGCCGCGCTGACCGGACGGCTGGCGTTGCTGCCCGCGGCGCAGGGTCTGATGGACGAGATCCTGAATCCTTCGATGCCGTCGTTCTATACAGATGAAAGTTTGCTCGCGGCGGAACAGAAGCTGGCGATTAACGCCAAGAAGGTCGCGTTGATGACGCTGGGAACGGCGGCGCAAAAATACATGATGACACTCGCCGATCAGCAGGAGATTCTCATGGGCGTGGCGGACATCATCATGGACGCTTACGCGATGGAGTCGGCTATCCTCCGCACGCAGAAGCTGGCAGCTGCACAAGGCGAGAAAGCAGCCGAACGTTACGTGGATATCACGCGTGCATTCTGCAACGACGCGGTCGAACGAATCGAAGCTCACGCCAAGAACACGCTGGCAGCGATGGCCGAGGGTGACGAACTGCGGACGCTGCTCGCGGCGCTGCGCCGATTTACGAAGATGACGCCCATCAACACGGTCGCCGCGCGACAGCGGATCGCGAATGGAATGATCGAAGCCAATAAGTACGTTTACTAGGAAGTAGGTGGTAGATAGTAGAGGGTAGACAGTAGTTGAGCGCCACTGACTACTGACCACCGTCTACTAACTACTGCCTACTATCTACTTCCTTAATGAACATCATCCCCATTTCCCTTCCCACGCCGTTCTACATTGGCGCCGTCAACGTCTACGTCATCAAGGAAGATCCGATCACAATTATCGATACGGGTCCCAAGACCCGCGATGCGGTCGAGGCATTGCGGGCCGGCCTGAGAAAGAACGGTATGACCACCGGCGACATTCGTCGCATTGTGCTGACGCATGCTCATGAAGACCATTGCGGATTGGCGCGCTCCCTGCGGGACGAAGCGAAGGATGCCGAAGTATTCGTTCACGGCTGGGAAACCGGTCATCGAGCGGCCCGCCTGGAGCACGAGGAGAATCTCAAACTGTTGCAGCGCGCCGGCGTTCCGGACAATGAGATTGTCGCAATGCGTCGCTTGTACGACGAGGTGCGGCAGTATGCGGACTCGCTGGATGACGATCATTGCAGCGAACTAATCGATGGTGACGAACTGGAGTTCGACGCGGGCACCTTGCGCGTGGTACATACGCCCGGACACACGCCCGGCTCATGTTCGTTTCTGCGCGAAGCTGATCGCACTGTGATTGCAGGAGATTGTGTCTTAAAAAGGATTACTCCCAATCCGGTGATCGCGCCCGATCCGATTGATCCTTCGCGGCGGTTTCGCTCCCTGGCTGAATATCTGGTAAGCCTGGCGCGCGTTCGCAGCTTCGCACCCACCTTGGTGCTGGGTGGGCACGGCGAACCAATTCACGACTTCGAAGAGTTGTTCAACCGTTATTTGAAGCTAATTCGGGAACGACAATCCAAAATCATATCGCTGGTACCAGAAAACGGGGCGTCTGCCTGGGAAATTTCGCGAACCATGTTTCCTGATACCGACGACGTGCACCGCTTCCTCGCGGTGTCCGAAGCAGTTGCCCATCTCGATTACGCTCAAGCTGAAGGAAAGATCGCCCTGGAAGTCTCCGACGGTCGCGAAGTCTATCGAAGACTCTAGGAACGCCGAACGGAGCGCGGGCATCCCTGCCCGCATGAGCGCAAAGCGCGAACGTTGTGAGAGTGCTACGCACGCTTTGCGGGCAAGGATG
>JBIOZK010000172.1:0-3945 GCA_044870975.1 Pyrinomonadaceae bacterium | reverse complement strand
ACAACTTGCGCTACAACGAACGACGCTGAACGTGCACACTTCGTTGATTCACACTGTCAGGTTGGTCTTCGCCACCTTCGGATGCGTCTGCGCCTTCGGGTTATCAGTGCCTGGAAGTACCGCGTCCAATATACGCGTCGCGGTGCTCGATTTCGGAGAAACGCCCACCGGAATCAAAGCCGCTGAAGGCGTGCGCCAGGTATTACGAACGGACAAGCTCGCCGTGGAGAGCGGTGTGACCATCATCGATCGCTACCTCGCCCTCGCTGCCGCGCGCGGCAACGGATTTCAAGGCTCGTTGAATTTGACGACGCAGGAAGCGCGGGATCTGGGCGCGGCGATCGGATGTGATTTCTTTATCATCGGTAACGCAGACACGGTGAAACGATCACCGTCGTCAGGCGAGGACTACTTCGAATCATATGCCACCATCTTCATCGTCAGCGCGCGCACCGGCCAACTTGTGTCGTGGCAGCGTGTCAACGAACGGCGACCCAAACCCGAGGAAGCTGAACAAGCGTTACTGAAAAACCAGATTGCGGGCGAGGCAAATCGCTATCGCGTATTCATCCTGCGCGCCGCAGAAGATGAGGCTGCTGGACGTGTTGCCGCCGTCGAGTCACCGCCCACGACGATTGAAGTGATGTCCGACGACGTTGATCCGAAGGCAGACACGCGCGCACCCCGGCCCTACCGGCGAGTGAAACCGCCCTACCCTGAAGCGGCTGCGCAAGCTGAGGTTGAAGCGGTGGTTGATGTGCAGGTGGATATCGATGCGCGTGGTGAAATTACGAAACTCGAAATTGCGCGGTGGGCCGGTTTCGGCTTGGATCAGTCAGTGCTCGACACCGTAAAGCAGATGCATTTCTTCCCCGCGATGCGCGATGGCGTTGCCATTCCCATGCGGGTCCTGCTGCGCTACAACTTTCAACGAAAGATTCCAGACCAGGCGCCGGTCAAAACCATCAAAATCCCTCGTCCTAACGACTGATAGCCACCTTCTAAGGCCGACGGGCACCGGGCTTGTAGCGATCGGTCAGCATATCCTGCCGACTCTTCTCTTTGATCTCGCGACCCTTGATGAAGACATGTTCGACCTGAGTTGAAAATTCAAACGGATCACCGCTCCAAATGACGACGTTCGCATCGCGTCCTGCTTGCAGTGATCCGATGTGATCGCTGAGGCCGAACAGTTCCGCAGGCGTGAGCGTCACGGCGCGCAGTGCCTCGTCGTACGACATTCCGTAAGCCACCGCGCTGCCCGCTTCATACTTGAGGTTGCGCGCGTTGAAGTGAGATTCGTCACCGTCTCCGTTGCCGACGAGCGCGACTTTCACGCCGGCCTTGCGCAACATCGCGGCGTTCTCCTGTCGTTGATTGAGCGTCGCAAAGCTGCCGGGAATGTTGTTCATCGCGCCGGTGAGCACCGGAACATTCGCCGCGGCCAGACGGTCCGCGCTGAGCCAGGCCTCGGCCCCGCCGGAAATAATGATCTTCAGTTTGTAGTCGCGTGCGAGCGCGAGTGCCGAATCAATCTCAGCCATGCTGTCGGCGTCGATCACCAACGGCATTGTTCCCTGAACCACTGGAATCAACGCCTCCAGATCAGTATTCGTCGCGCCTAGCGCACGCGTCTGCGCGCGATCGTAATCGCCGCGATGACTGATGTAATACTTGACGTCGTCAAACAACGCGCGCAGCTTGCCAATCAATTCTCCGCGCGCCGTCGTGCCGGCGTTGGCCGAACTGCTGACCTGCGCAATCATCGCTACCGGCCCGCGCCGCACAACATCGGCCGCATGACCAGTACCTAAATCAATCGCCGCCGCCTGGCCGGAAATCAATCCACCGCGCGGCGTGGCAATCACCGTCGTCACACCTTCATTGCGGGTCGGCGCGAAGAGCGTCGATGTCGGATTCAGGCCATCCCAAACCCTGAAAGATGCGGCCACATTATTCGTTCCACGCGCTGCGGCGTCGTTCGTGTCGCGCACCTGGCCGATTTCAATCAGGCCAATCGTGGTGAGCGAATTGATCAACCCCGGGGTGACGATCTTTCCGGTAGCGTCAATGGTCTGGGCGCCGGCTGGGACAGCGACGTTGTCGCCGACCGCGGCGATCACGCCATCGCGAATCAGCACAGTGCCTTTCGCGATCGGTGGACCGCTGACGGGATAAATCTTTGCGTTGGTGATGGCGATGGTCTGCGCGGACGCCTGTGCGCCAAAGACGATTACGAAAGCGAGAGCTGCGATAATTGTCCGCATGTTAGTTGCCCTCCTTCACGTTGCCGAGTTCAAAATCGGTGCGCCATTTCTCGGTCGTATCAGACCGATCAAAAAGCATCGCGCCGTCGACCCAAACCTTCTCAGCTTTCGTGTAGACGCTGAACGGATTGCCTGACCACAGCACCACGTCCGCGTTCTTGCCGACTTCAATCGAGCCGATCTTATCGTCAAGGCCGAGCGCCCACGCCGGATTGATCGTCAGCCATTTGATTGCCTGATCCTCAGTAATATTGATGCCGGCGGCGCGTCCGGCATACATCGCCTTCGCCACTTCCTGATTGAGACGCTGGGCGCCGAGCGCGCTGTCCGAGTGAATCATCGCTCGGGCTCCTAAAGCTTCCGTGATCGCCAGATTCGCTTTGACCGAATCATTCGCTTCCATCTTAAATCCGCCCCAGTCGGCCCATTCGGCTGCGCCGATATTATTCGCTTTCAAAATGTCGGCGACTTTGTAGCCTTCGACGGTGTGATGGAAGGCGCGAATCTGATAGCCAAACTCCTTCGCGATATCGATCATCTGCACCATCTCATCGGCGCGATAGCAATGGTTGTGCACCAGGATGTTGCCACGCAAAACTTCGGCGAGGGTTTCCAATCCCAGATCGCGCGCGGGTGCATCCCCTTTATGCGTGGAGTTCCACGCGTCCCATCTCCGCCGATATCCTTCCGCCTGAATCCAGGCGGCGCGATAACCGGCCACGTTTCCCATCCGCGTCGATGGCCCTCGGGTTGCATAAACCCGTTTCGGATTTTCACCGCAGGCCATCTTAAGTCCGTACTTGGCGCCGGGGAACTTCATTCCCTGCACCGTTCGCGAAGGCACTACCTTCAAGACCACGCTGCGTCCCCCGATTAGGTTCGCTGAGCCGGGCAGGACTTGCATCGTGGTCACGCCGCCGGCGAGCGCGCGCGGGAATTGCGGATCCTGCGGCCAGACCGAATGCTCGGCCCAAACGTTCGCGGTTACGGGATTGGTCGCTTCATTACCGTCGCTGTTGGCGTCAACTCCCGGCGCCGGGTAATCACCGATATGCGAATGCACGTCGATGATCCCGGGTGTGACGTACTTGCCAGTGCCATCAATTACCTGTGCGTCGGCCGGCGCGTCGATCGAGGCCCCTACCGCGGCAATCTTTCCATCGCGCAAGAGTATTGACGCGTTCGTCATGGTTGGGCCGGCGGCCGTCATAATCGTCGCGTTGCGAATCAGGATCGTCCGTCGCGCGAATGGCCGGTAGGTACTGGGAAAGGGATCTGCGTTCGGCATCGATGTTCCGCCCGGACCCGGCGAAGGCGCCGGCGACGCTTGTGGCGAAGGTGATGGTTGCGGCGAAGGCGAAGGTTGTCGCTGCTGCGAGACAAACTGAGTCGTAAATGAAAGCAGCAGACAGAAACAGGCGGCGACACGAACGATCGAATTCATATTCACCTCGAAAAGTTGGTTGACGCAGATATCAGCGATGAAGCGGGGTCATTCTCTTACAAGCTCTCGTCAGAGTCCAGAGTGTCAGAAGCCCGACCGTGAAGGAGGGCAACTATATATTTGACTGACCCGTACTGAGTGCGCGGAGCGCACGTCAGCATAAAGCCCGGGGCGTGAGCCCCGGGGAACATGTCAGGAAGAATCATCCAAGCCCGCGGAGCGGGCGGCAGCGGA
>JBIOZK010000171.1:0-31984 GCA_044870975.1 Pyrinomonadaceae bacterium | reverse complement strand
ATCGAGGTCAATAATATAAACGTCGAGCCCGCGGAGCGGGCGACAGCTCACTATGCAACGGCTGTCGGCCGCTTCGCGGGCTCTCCTACATCTTTGGACGTGGGTTCCTGGGGTTTCTCGCTGCGCTCCACCCCAGGCTTTATGCTGTCGCGTGCTCCGCACGCTCTTTCGCACTCACCTGGTCATTGGCAGCGGTTTTGAACGATGATATAAAGTGAATTCTCTCGTCAACTCACAGTCTCGGAGGTGATCTAAATGAAAAGATCTATGACGGTAATTCTGCTCGTCATCGGCGTGGCGACCATAACGAGCATCGGTGAGACCAGAACGGGGAGCAGTGCGCCGCCCTACCAAAGGGGTCAGCCACTATTTTTTGACTACATATCGGAGTTTGAGTTTGTTCCGTCAGCCAACACGTCGCTTGGTTTTCAGAACCCGGTGCGCATACGCAATATTAACTATCCGTGGGTCTTGGTTGAACCCCTTCCCGCACCACCACCAACACGACAGGCCACCACCGAAATCTGGGTGAATATGGATTTCGTTGCGGTCGTTAGAAAACGGCGGTAATGGAGCCACGGGCGGTCAGGCTTGCGATGTGCCCGATTCTCGATCAGGGGGCGTGACTAAATCTATATCGCTTAGCCTGCCAGTTGTGGGTGAAGGACGCTCACAGATGTATTGGCGTCTCGTTCCCTGGCACCAGACACAAAAAAAGCGGTGCGCCCCATGGTGGCTGCAACCGCAAACAAAAGTACCAGGTACTCTGTTGGTTTAGATTCAGGCGGTTTTCAATGTCTTCGTGCGCACCGGACGTTTCCGGTCGCTGCGCCGAACGCCGCCCACCAGTTCAAGCTCGTTGCTATCGGGTCCGTACTGCGACCTGATGCCGGCGAGAATGCGCTGATTGAGATCATCCAGCAGCCGTTCACGGGCTTCCAGCCGGTTGGTCTTTTCGTCCAACGC
The DNA here is from genome assembly GCA_044870975.1 of Pyrinomonadaceae bacterium. Classification (GTDB taxonomy): domain Bacteria; phylum Acidobacteriota; class Blastocatellia; order Pyrinomonadales; family Pyrinomonadaceae; genus UBA11740. The sequence goes on along the minus strand of JBIOZK010000171.1, from coordinate 31,018 downwards.
TGCGACCTCGCCGTTGTAGGCATTCTGGTCATCGCTGAAGGCTTCGATCTCGGCTTCGTAAGTTTCCTCAGAAAGAGGAGCTGCGAAGGTCGGTTTTGGCGATATCTTCTTCAGTCCCGCCAAACGCCGCAGGGCTAACTCAAGGACGTTTGATTTACGTTTAGGTCTACTCATAACAGTTCCTTTCTTTACTAACTCCTGGGAGCTTGAAGAACTTTTGCTCCCAGCAACAAAGCTAAACGATTTCCCGTGTTAACACGGTGTTAACGCCTCATGAACCTTGTGTTAAATAAATGCCGCGGAAGAGCCAGAAAAAGTTCTCGGCAGCCAGATAAAGTTCTCCTCAGCCAAATAAAGTTCTCCTCAGCCAAAATAAATTTCTTCCCAGCCAAATAGACTTCTGGTCAGCCAAATAGAATGTTTTCTCGCGCGGAAGGATTGTTTCCTCTAACAAATAAAGTGTTTCCTCGCAGGGAAATATTGTTTTCTCAGCCAGATAAAGTGTTTCGTTGCGAGAAAGAATTGTTTTCTCGGCCAAATAAAGTGTTTTCTCGCGAGGAAGAATTGTTTTCTCAGGAGGGGACACTTCTTTCCCCAGAGTGAAGACTTCTTTCCCCAGAGGGAAGACTTCTTTTTCAGTCGGAAACACTTTCCGGGAGCGAGAAAGACTTGTTCCTGACTGAGAAAAGGTCCCGATTCAGCGACTTGCCGATTCCAGCAACCTTAGCGTTTCCGCAAAACGCTGCTGGTTGTTTGCATCGGGATAATTCTTCGATCCAGTTCGCGCGATGTCAGCTGCTACACGACCTTTTTTGTCTTTGATTTTCGCGTCAGCGCCGTTGGCCAGCAGAATATTGATCTCATCGACGTTGGCGCGAGCCGTGGCCGACATCAGAGCGGTCATACCTTCATCATTCTGAGCATTCACTTTCGCGCCGGCCTCGAGTAAAGCTTTCATGATGCCAGGATTGCTTTGACTGGCGGCGATCATCAAGGCGGTTTCGCCGCGATAATCGTGCGCGTTGACATCAGCTCCATGCTCGACGAGCAATTTCACCATCTCCGGGTTGTCGCGGGCAGGCGCGACCCAAAGTAGCGGAGTCTTGCCGGTCTTGTCTCGGCTGTTCACGTCCGCGCCGTCGGCGATGAAGGCTTTGACCGCGACGATGTCGCCATCCTGGGCCGATTGCCTCAGCGCGGCGTCTATCGGTGAATTCTGGCCAACCGCGATCAGCGCAGAACTGAGGATGAAGGTTAAGGTCGCGAAATAATTAAACAGCCTCATGATGTTTTAAGAGTCGTGACATCATAGCATTGACGAAATCTGCAATGCGGAAGGCCGGACGCAGTAAGGGCGGAAATGCGCACTTACTTCGTGCGTGCCTCTGCACTTTGCGAACTGGATTCGTCACGTACATCATCGAATTTCGCGAATAACTAAGGACGCCTGGCAATCATTCCGGCTTACCTGGCAATCATTCCGGCTTAAACGCCAAAGGCGTTCGCAAATTTCAGCCCAGGGCAACGCCCTGGGGCTCGTGACGACTGAATGAGTGAACTCTGAAAGAGTTCGCAAACCAAGACAGGGCGACGGCGCTCGGCAACCCTTTCAGGGTTGGTGATCGGTTGTGATCCATACCCAGGGTAGCGGGCTGCGCCCGCAACCCTGGGCTGACAATCGGAAACGCCTTCGGCGTTGGTCGATCAAGCCTATCCTATCGATTCCGCAAGTATGTTGTTCCCTTTGTGAAATGCAGTTAACACGCCTCTTGTTGCGAAGCTCGGTCAATTCACATTTGTACGTACTCAGCGACCTCTTGACTTAATTCCCTGCTTCGCATAGAAGCATCTGCGCTCGTGCAAATCGTTCTCAGGAGTCCCCGAGAGATGAAACGTCTTTTGATTGCATCGCTTGTCCTGGCGGCGTTTTGTGTGCCCACAGCGGCACAGAAGCAAGGCGACGACATTAATGCTTTGGTTAAGGGTTATTACGCTGCCTGGAACACTCTCAATCCGGACAACGCGGCGAAGTATTATGCTAAGGACGCGGATTTGGTTTTCTATGACATTGCGCCTTTGAAATATGCCGGCGGGTGGAAAGAATACAGCGAGACATTCAAGAAGGACGTGATTCCGGGATTTGTGAGCCTGGTGCTGACGCCGGGAACTGATCTTAAGGTCACGCGTAAAGGAAGCATTGCGCTGGCAACGCTCACCTTTCATTTGGCAGCTAAACAGAAGGACGGGCAGGCGCTGGAATTTGATGCGCGTCACACGATGGTTTGGGAGAAACGCGGTGCGCAGTGGTTGATAATCCACGAGCACATTTCGAAACCGCTCTTCTAGTAAATCGTCAATCGGTAAATAAAACAGTGCGCTTCATCGACCTCAGCCATACGATCGAACACGGCCTCATTACCTACAAAGGCCTGCCGGCGCCGATCATCTGCGATTTCCTGGGCCGCGAGCAATCAAAGCAGCATTACGCCGAAGGAACCCAATTCCAGATCGGCAAAATCGAGTTGGTGGCCAACACCGGGACCTATCTCGACACTCCTTTTCATCGTTATGAGGACGGACAGGATTTGTCGCAAATAAAGCTCAAGTCGATGGCGAATCTTGACGGCGCAGTGCTGAGAGCGAAGGTACGGAAGGAGCGGGCCATCGATGCGGCAGCGTTTGAGCGCGTGAAAATCAAAGACCGAGCGGTGCTGATTCACACGGGCTGGGACCGTCATTGGCGTACTGAGCGCTATTTCGAAGGGCATCCCTTCCTGACGAAAGACGCCGCCGAATTCCTCGCCGCTGAGGGCGCGACACTGGTTGGGATTGACTCTTACAACATTGATGACACGGCCGACCTCGCTCGCCCCGTCCACAGCATCCTGCTCGGCGCCGGAATTCCGATTATCGAGCACATGTGCCACCTGGAAGATTTACCCAAGGGCCGTTTTAAGTTCTTTGCGGCGCCGCCCAAAATCAAAGGTATGGGCACATTTCCGGTGCGGGCATTCGCCCTTGTCGAACATTGACATCGCGCCTGACTGGAATTTGATCACAACCACGCCGGACGCGAGTTGCGTATCCGTGCAGTCTCATTGACGGCAATCCTCAGCCAACATGTCTGCAACCGAGAAGTAAGATAGGGCATCAGAGAATTTCCCGGCCTTTCCCCGGAATCCTGTAAGGCAATAACTGAAGACAATGAAAAGAAGGCTTTTGATCCTCATTGCGATAGGTGTGTGTGCGCTGACGGAGATCGGCGTAAGAGCGCAGGCCGTCAGTTCCCTTCCCAGTGCGGCGGCAGACGTCCCGCCGGCAGCGGCCCCCGAGGCGGTGCCACCCCCGCTGACCATGACGAAGTTGCAGGAAAAACTCGATGAAGCCAAAGAGCTGTTGAAATCGAAGGCTAATGTCGGCGGTGGCAGCTTCGTTGTTTTGGCCGTCCTCGATCGACAGACGTCCCAGGTCGACCTAATCTCGGTCGCGAAGGACCTCTTTCTAACAAAAGGGGCGAAGCTTTACACGACTTCGCAAGGCGGCCGGGCGGTAAATGTCACGATTGTCCGTGCCAACGGCGTGAACACGGCGGTGCGCGTCAGTGACGCCGCCACCGGAAAAGAGCTGACGCCGCTCACGGTGGCTTATCCGATTGTGAAGGGCGGCGTGCTCACAGAAGTGGCTTATTACAATTCAGCGCATCCAGGTGTTTTGGTGAGTGACGTGGCCACGGCCGGCCAGACGTATATCAGTACGATGTTGGACCGAGCCGTAAATGAACTGGCAGCCGGCGGGGTGCATGTCTCACCCGATATCGTCGACGTGGCCGAACACCTTTGCGTCGTCGAGCACACGGATCACAAGCGCTTCATGAGCGAGCCTCACGCCGATCTGCTTCCCGAGATTGTCGCGCTGTACGCGCTCAATAAAGGCAACACCTTTCATTATTCGGTGAGCACGGCCGGCGCGGGTGGCATGATTCAAATGATCCCGCGCACCTATGACAGCGTTCGCCAACAACATGCCGCTATTCCTTTGCACACTGATTTCGTAACGGGAATGCGCGATCACGGGAATGCGCTGAAGGCGATGCTGCTTTACATGAATGATACCTGGACCAACCTCGCGGCGAGTTCGGAAGTACAGGATGCCCTGCGCACCGGGATCGCTACCAAGCCGGAGCTGTTGGCAGCCGGATACAATTCCAATCCAGCGCGGTTACCGATGTACCTGAAGAATGGCGGTGCGAACTGGAAAACCCTGATTCCCGGCGAGACGCAGATGTATTTGTCGATCTACGGCGAAGTTGATCGGAACCTGGTTTTTCAGAAGCGTGAGGAACGGGATAAGGCCGTCGCGGCTAATCAGACAATCGCTGCTCCCAGACCAGCGAAATTCGGATGGCTGGGCGCGTGGATGAACGGTTTATTTGCGCGGGTGCTTTAAGACGGGCTCTCACTTTCAGTCAGGAGAGCCGGCAGCGATCGGGGTCACCTCGAAAGTAGACTTCACACACGTCGTAATTTGGCTGCGAAGATTGAACGGACGCGCAGCACCGGGAAGAGTGATTCGGACGCGCGGGTATGTAGGACACGGCTTGCCCATGTAGCCGGCGCCTCCCGAATTGAAATCTAACGCGAACCAGGCGGTCTTGCCCGGGGCGAGAATGTTTGCGCTAATCGGGTCGTCGGACTTTTGTTTGATCGCGCGCTTTACTAATGCTCCCGCCTTATTCAGCAGTTCGAGTGAGACATAACCCTTAAGCGTGCAGGGCATCGTTGAGACATTCGTGAAAGTAAAAGGTGCTCGCCTGACACCTCCCATAGCGGCGTCGGTTTCTCCCTCTTTGATGGTAAGGTCCTCGCGCTTGCAGGGTTGGGGATCCGATTGTGGTACTTCAAGCGAAGTCCGGATAGCCGGGCTCCTTAACGGTACTGCTCCACGGAAGGTTGATTGACCGCCCACGGCAGTAAACACAAGAACGGCGAATGCGATTAAGCGTGTCTTCATGATTGCTTGAGACTTCAAGAATATAGCTCGGCGCATTAAGCACACGCGCCGAGCCTCGACCGTAGATTCGTTGTACTACGGCATATTCAATTTGAATTTGTACCAGCCGGACTTGCCGAAGGACCGCTGGCCCTCGTTGTCGTAGAGGCTTAAGTAGAATTTCAAGTCGTAACTATCGCCGCTGGCCATATTCAGCGCGTCATAGGGAACGAACAGCTGCAGGTCGTTATAAACCGCAGGGTCGTAAGCCGGCGTAAATCTCGTGCTGGCCGAAACCTGACCTTTAGTTGTGCGATAAGCGCGATAGTCAGCATCCGAACTCGCCTTTAGCGGGGTGTTGTCTGAATCATCGTAATAGAAGTACGCGATCATCCGGCAGGCGACACCCTTGCCATACTTCACTTGAAACTTCGCGTGGACGCGCATCCCCTTTTCGCCATCGACCGTGACGTTGTGAACAATGCGCGCGGCTTCGAAAACGGCCTCAGGATCGTCGGGCATCGTGATGGTCACCCGGCCATCTCGATTGGTAACTGATGATGCGTGGCTCGCCATTAAAGGCGAAACGAATGACGCGACGAAAAGCAGGCCAATAATAGCTGCGCGCCACGGGGTTGACTGTTTATTCATCTGATTGTTTTTGCTCCTTTTAGATTGGGTATGATTTTTCAAATGTTTGCGTAGTGCTGACTTCAACTCGTCTTGTAGAGATTGCCGTGCTCGACCGTCCACAGCTTGCCGTTCAGCGTGGTCAAGACAGTCGTCTGGCCATAGCTGCCGGGCTCGCCGATAACCGTGCTCGTCCCATTTCGATCGACCTTCAGCAGCGTGCCGGAATTGTCGAGCATCCAGAGAAAATCAGTGCCGCTGATCATGACGCTGATATTTTTGAACTCCCCGACCTCCCGCCATTTCAACGAGGTGGGTTCGGTCGAATAGAGCGTCCCGTTTTCCAGCGTCCACAGCCGCCCATCGAGTGCCGCCAAATCGGTGCAGCCCTTGAAGTCGCCTTTGTCGATGAGCGTGTCCGTGCCGCTCTTGTCGGTCTTCCAGAGCGAGCCGTCGGGTTCGACTGAATACAGAATTCCGTTGAGTCCCGCCATCGCCACGGTCTTGCCCCAGCCGCCGCCTTCGCCCATGCGCTCCCATTTGCCGGTGGCCGGGTCGTTCTTGTAAAGGGTGTCGCCCTCGACCGTCCAAAGCGCGTGGTCCATCGCTTCGAGGTGCTTTAGTTTCGTGAAGGATCCTTTATCGCCTACCTGGGTGTAATTGCCGGTTGCCGGATCGGTTTTGTAGAGCGAACCGTCGGCCTCAACGCTCCAAAGGAAGCCGTCCATGCCCACCATATCGACGGTGTCTTTCCAGTCGCCTTCCTTGCCCACCATCTCCCATTTACCGGTGACAGTCACGGGTGCGCTCGAGTCGCTAGTTGCCGGAGATGACGTGGCGTTTGTGCCTGCCGGGCTGCCGGTGGTCGCAGGTTTATTGGCGGCGATGTTGGAATTGCTTACGTTCACTTTCCCGCTGCACGAGGCGCACGTGATCAGCAAAGTAAGCATAAAAAGTAACGACACTGGTTTCATGAAAGTCATCTCCTCTGGGCGCGTGACGATTTCACGGAGCCGGGGACATCAGGATTTTGATTAAGTAACTGGAGAGTCGGTAGCAGCCTCAAAATAAGGAGCGAATATGCAGGAGTTCAATCCACCTGTCAATCAGAAATTGAGTTAGCGGGCTTGGGAAATGCGGCCGATGAGAAGTATGCAGCTCAGTAGCTTGGCGCAATCTCAATGAGGCGATGCAGAGGATCGAAACGCAACCTGAATGGCCGCAACGCATTTAGGCCGAGCAGCACGGGAGCATCCGACGAGGCGCCGGTGATAACGTCCGTGGGAACATTGCGCAGCACGAGTGCCCCGATTGAGACGGTCCGGGGCGCAACGCGATGCGCCGAGACACTGCCCCCCACGTCGTGAACTGCTGCGGACCGCGAATAAGCAGGCGCCGCGTTGAAATCATGAACTCCGAGTCCCAGGCTGGAGCCGGTATCGAGCAAGGCTTGTTCGCCGGTGCTTAACGAGACAAACGGCCGGTGACTTCCCCCTTGTTGCTGCCAACTGACCACCGCGCCATCACGCGGTTGCGATCGACTATTCACCGGCGACTCGCGCGGATCGAAAAACGAAAGCTCCTGGCGTGGAATGTCGATGGTATATCCAAAAGATCCAAAGGCATCATTCGGATCGAGCAAGCCGTCAAGGTCTCGCGGCAGGCCACTACTGATGATGACGTTATTCCTGGCGGGAAGTTGGTTTTGGGAATCGCCCAACGCGAGGGTTCGAAACGTCCCTGCCTGTGCCGTCACGACATTGCCGCTGAGGCCGGCGATCTGCGGTCCCGGACCGGCTTGAATTGCCACGCCCGCTTCGCTGGAGACCCTTGGCGAGATAACAGTGATACCCGCTCCCGTGTCTACCGCGAATGTGAACGGTCCCCGAGCATTGATCCAGACGCTGACCAGCAGTCCGCGGCCACGCACTTCGCGAAAATTGACCGACCGCGGCAAGGTTGCGGTGCGGACCGGAGGAGCAACAATTCTCGGTCGCTGCGGTTTTTGTGGTGGCGAGACGCGAAGGGCAGTTCCCGAAGAAACTGCCCTTCCGCCCACCGCGACGACGATTAATAACGCCGCCAGAAGTGTCGACTTTCGAGTAATCATCTACTTAGTACTAGTTAGTAACGGGGCGTTCGCTTGCGCAGCTTGTAGGTATAGAGCGCTGAGCCGCCCAAACCCGCCAACGCGCCAATGCCCGCGCCTTTCTTTCCGCCAGCCAAACCGCCGATAGCTGCTCCAAGGCCGGTGCCCATTGCCAGCGTCAGCTTATCACGGTGCTTCTGCCAGAACGTGCGGCCGCGCGGCGCGTTGTTGTAATCATAATAGACCCGGCGCGAATTTGATGAACGTCTGACGCGCGTCGTCGAACGAGCGGGCTCATAAGACACGGCCCGGTTGGTCCTCGTCGCGCTGCCGTCGCACGCCGAGAATCCAGCGTCAAATCCCTGGCGAAACGCGCTCTGCTCCGCAGTCGTGGCGAAGCGAGTGCTCTCATTCGCCGCAATCTGTTCAGCCGGCGTGTTGTAGTCCGACGGGGACTTGAAATCCGTGGTAGCCGGCTTGGTCGTATCGTAATTTGTGTTTGCTGTGGCGGTAGTCTGCGATGACCTGGTGGCCAAGGATCCGATTCCGGCGCCGACGATCGCGCCAACTAGCGTCAAAGCAAGCAGCATCTTCTTGGTAACTAACATCTCGAAAATCTCCTTTTTGGAATCGTTTGATACGTCGGGTGAATACTCGCGCTGTTATTCGGCAACATGCGTTCCTTTTCTGCGCTGGATAGGAGAAAAATTTCGGAGCAGGTGGGAAATGACTAGATCTACCGCTGAATCAAGCCACGTCGCAAGAAAATCACAAGAGTCCCGAGATAACTCGAAGGGGTGGGTAGCTTTGTCGAAGCACTGCCGAATGACGATATGGACTGGCGTCTATTCCATATGCTCACTGCGGTTTATCGAGCGCCGCGCGCGCCTTCGGTCGCGCCTGATGGGTCTTGTTCATGCATTTTTGGAAAGGTCGGTCGGGAGCAGGGGCGCGAACTTCCCACGCGCTGGTCTGCCAATTGTCGGAGGCACGCGCTTGCGGCTGCCATCCCGGCAACTGCATCAGGAGATATTGAGACAGGACTTTCGTGTAAGGCTCGTAGAGAGCCCGCAATTCTTCAAGTGTTTTGTCGTCTTCGGGTTCGTTACTCAGGTACACGTCACGAGCGGCCAATTGTTTTCGCATCTCGGCCAATTCACCGGGCGACATCCGCAAACCGTCGTGTAGCAGCGGCGAGGTGTTGAAGATTTGCGAGATGTCCACCAGCGCGTGGCGCGCCATCTTGAAAGTGAGTTGCGCCTGCCATTTCGGAACGCCGTCGATGCCAACCATGACCAGACTGCAGGTATCGAGCACCGTACTCAATGCCGCCAGCCATGATTGATTGTCATGCTGTGATCGGAAGAAGCACAGCACCGGGTAGGACAGATGACTCTCCATCAAGTCAGCGGCCCACATTTCCCAATCGCGCAGCCACTCGTCCAGGTTCGACATCGCTTGCGCTTCCTGGTGCCGGCGCAAAATCTCGGCGGCGGTTGGCGGCGTTCCGGCGCGCGCGTCAAGCATCGAGATATTGACCTCGCGTCGCGAAAACGCCTGATACAGCACCGGGAGATATCCGATAACCAGCGCCAGCATGCCGAAGCCGATGCTGGCCTCGGCCACCGTCAACACGCGCGCCGCGGGAGTAATCGGCGCAACGTCACCGAGACCAAGGGTGAAGAAAGTCGTCCCACTGTAATAGAAATCAATTAAGAAACTACCCTCGTGATTGGTGAAGCCCACCCGCGATCCGATTGCCAGGTGCACCAGGGCAAAACCGAGAATCACGCTCAGGGCCCAAAAGGCGAGCAGTGCCAACAGGGACAACGGTCCGTAAATACCAAGGGCGAGTTCGCGACGTTTTTTGTTCTTAATCGAATTGCTGATTGCTCGCCAGGGCCACCAGGTAAATCGGTAGAAGAGTCGAGTGGGCCTGATGCGGCGCGTGACTCTGCGCGGCAAGACAATGGTCTCAAAGACGTCCCAAAGGATGCCGGTGATGAGCGCGATTCCAAATATTCCCAGAACTAACGCCATATTGCTGCCCGGAGTGAGGTCCGCTATTTCCGTGAATAAAATCAAAGACCGGGGCAGATGCTAAATCCGCTCCGGTCTTTTTCAAAGTTGAAAACCTGCTTGCGTCTACGCACCACGCTTATCGCGCAGCAACTCAATAGCCTTCTTGAGCTGAACATCGTCCGGCTGCGGCTTGGGCACTACCGGTGTCGCCGGGTTGGCAGGCTTTGTCTGATTGGGTTTGTCTTCATCCGGACTGTTACTTAAGTCATCGACATCGCCGTTATCAGCAGGCGCGTCCGCCTTCTTCACTTCCACGGTCGGCGTAATTCCGGAGCGGGTGCGATCGTCGCCGAGAAATGGTTTGCCGCTGCCTGACGCCCACTTCACCGTAGTCAATAAGAGTCCGTCTCCGTCCCGCAGTGTGAACAACTCCTGTTCCGCACCGGCGCCGAAACTTTTTTCGCCCACGACGTCGCCGCGCTTCGTCTCGGCGAAAGCAGAGGCCACGACTTCGGCGGCCCCGGCAGTGCCGGCATCGATGAGCACCGACGCGGGACCATTAAAGACGGCAATCTTCGGATCCGCATCGAAGGACTTCAAAACCTTCTGCTCGCGCCCGATGGTTTTGGCAATCGATCCTTCGCGAATGAAGAAGTTGGCAACCGTCACGCCTTCCTGGATTTCACCGCCGGCGACGCTGCGCAGATCGACGATGATCTTCTGCGCTCCCTGCTTCTGGAGATCCTGCAATTTTGCTTTTGCGTCCGCCGCCTCGCCTTCGTCCAGGCTGTTGATTCGCAGGACACCGATTTTTCCTGGTTCCATGCGCGATTCAGCTGCGGGCGCGCGGAACGTTCCGCGTTTGACCGACAGCGTCAAAGGTCGCGGCGCGCGCAGCACACGCAACTTCACTTCGGTTCCCGGCGCGCCGTTCAAAAGTTGTCGCGCATCGTACAGAGAAATGTCGCGCGTCGCTTTCCCGTCAATGTATTCAATCACATCGCCGGCACGCAGGCCCGCCTGATCTGCCGGAGACCCCTTCACCGGCGCTACGACGTATAAGAAGGAAGAAGCCTGTGACAGCTCGGCGCCGATTCCGACCTGATTGCTTTTTGCTCCCGCCTTGGTGTCTTTGAAATCCTTAACCTGTTCGGCCGTCAGATAAGTCGAGTACGGATCGAGACCGTACGCCAAGCCACGGAGGGCGCCGGCGCGGACCTTCTCCATGTTCGGCTCATCGACGTAGTCGTTCTGAATATGAGACAGCACGCTCTCGAATATTTTCTGTTGCGCATTTGGATCGTTTGCCGGTTGCTGCGCCCGCGTCGCCAGCCACGCGCCCGCAATCGAATACATGGCAAGCGAAGCCGACAAGACAATCATTAGAAATTTACTTTTGAATGACATCAGTTAATCCTCAGAAAAACGAAACGGGGCAACCTTACTCAACGTCCACTTAGAGCTTCAGCCGAACCCCTGTATATTAGCCTCTGCTTTGATGCAGGCGCAAGCAGTATGTCCCTGCAAAAACCATCTCAGAACTTGTCGAATCATCCAACGAATCATTCGGAGCTGACCCAGGCGGAAGTTAATTCCTCCGGTCGTCTGCTCGCGCTTGATCTCGGTGCCAAGCGCGTCGGGGTTGCGATCTCAGATGAATTGCGCATCACGGTCACGCCCCTTCAACGCCTTGAACGCCACAGTTGGAAAGACTTGCTGCGCCAGGTTGCTACTCTGGTCGAGAGCTATGATGCACGCGCCCTTATCATCGGTTTGCCCTTAAATATGGACGGCACGCGCGGTGACGCAGCTGAGGATGCGCTCCGCATCGCGGAGAACTTTCGCAAGTCTCTCAACGTTCCAATATTGCTCCAGGATGAACGGCTGACGAGCGTGGCGGCTGAATCAGAGATGAAAAGCCGCGGTCTCGCGACCGATGAAGTCATGCGAAAAGTGGATAGTGAATCGGCCGCGATCATCCTGCGGGATTTTCTCACGGCACACATTCGGGAGGATTGAGTCGACAACGGTTGGGTCGCCACGATATGCCCATTAGCAAACGCACCAGACTAATTCTGCTCACAATTCTGATAGTTCTGATCGCAGCCCCTGCTGTTTTTGCGTTCTGGCTTTATCGCGAAATGCGCGCGCCTGCCTCGCACAGCCGGGCAAATGAATATATCGAGATACCGAAGCGATCCACTCCCGATGCTATCGCGAACAAACTGGTCACCGAGGGAGTCCTTTCCCGCAAATGGCCATTTCTGCTCTACCTGAAATTGACCGGGAGCGCCAAACTCATTAAGGCGGGCGAGTATCGCTTCCCTTCTCCAATCACGCCACTCGGCGTGCTCAAGAAACTCGAGGAAGGCGAGCAGCGACTGAGTCGGTTTACTGTGATTGAAGGTTGGACGCGCTGGGACATCGCTGAGGCTATGGCCCATGTGCCCGAGCTAAATCTTGCGGACAAAAATGAGGCGCTGAAGTTGATGAATGATACCGGCGCAATTCACGATATCGATCCCAATGCCCAGGACCTGGAAGGATATTTATTCCCCGCGACCTACAACTATCCGCCTGACACCAAAGCCGAGGCGGTAGTCGCCGGAATGGTGAAGCGCTTTCGTCAGGTCTGGACGCCGGATCGCGCCGAACGTGCGCGCGCGCTGGGAATGTCCCCGCGCCAGATCGTAATCATTGCTTCTTTGATCGAAACTGAAGCTAAGCTGAAAGAAGATCGGCAGCTGGTCGCATCGGTTATCTACAACCGGCTTAAAAAGAATATGGCGCTGGGCATCGACTCGACTATTGTCTATGCGTCAAAGCTGGCCGGGAAATGGCGTGATGACGGCAAGGTCTATCTGAGCGATGTTAATCGCCGGTCGCCTTACAACACGCGGATCTTTTTCGGCTTACCGCCGGGCCCGGTGGGAAATCCTGGTGAGAGTTCGATCGACGCCGCTCTGAATCCGGCGCAGACTGACTACCTCTACTATGTCCGCGACCCAAACCGTGATGACGGCGCGCACAACTTCTATAACAACTCTGCCGATTTTGAGAAAGGCGTGCGCGCCTTGCGTGAATGGGAGGTCAGGCAAGGCCGCTAAACTTTCGATTACTTCCGCTTCAAAATCTTTGCTGAAAACGAGCCCTTAATCGCCGAATCGCCGGCCGTAAGATTGACGTCACCCCTAATCTCGTCGGCCGAGGCGGAAGTCACCTTCACCTCGCCCGTGAGCATGCTCCGGTCGAACCACGACTTAACGTCAGCGCCGTTCTTGCGCGCGACGAGGCCGGCGCTTTCAGCTTTCAGATACTTGTCGGCTTTGGCTGAATATGTCCCGGCTTTTACGGGCGCCTGATCGTTTGTGCCTTCCTCGCCAACCAGGTTGAAGACCACGCGGACCTGGTCGTCAGAAGTCAAAGGCTTGTCCAGCGTCATGCCAAAGTTCTTCGCGTCGAGGTCGTAATTGGCAAGATAGACGTTATATGCCGACGCCGTCGTAATCTTGCCGTTGATGTCGGTGAATGTCTTGGTCACGGCATAAGCGTAGCCGGACTTAGCGGTCAGATCCTTATCTCCGGTCGTTGCTGATTTGACGTGGAGGCTCTGGCTGCCGCCGCCTGATCCGCACCCAGACATCGCCAGGGCTGCGGCCATTGCAATAACGGCCATCGTGAAAACTAGAAGCTGACTGCTTGATGAGTGTCGTCGGGGCATGATTATTCTCCTGCGTAGGTTCGTTTACAGTCGTGAGTTGAAGTCGATCGTGCAACGGACTTGTACGGGAAAAGCGCGGTCAGGTCAAACCGCGCCTTGTTTGGCCCGCGTCGATTTGGGTCGCCGGACTCGGGTCGCCGAAGCCGCCGGCACTGAATTACTTCGGCGCTACATAACTTCTTCTCGCTTTGACCACGAGCGCGTTCTGTGACCTGGAGACATGGGATTTCACGTCCATTTTTAATTTGCGCGTGGTGCCGTCCCGCTTCCGATTGGTGGAAACGAAAGCCAGGTTGTAACGACTGCGCAGGTGATCCATCAAAGTCTGAAAGGTGGTGCTGAGGTTGTCAGGTTTGTCAGAAAGAATCTCGCCGCCAGTTTCATTGGCCAGGGTTTCAATATCCATGTAGGGCGCGTGGCCGAGTCTCCCCATCCGCGTGACCCAAACCATAATTCCGTTCTCCAATCCCTGGCCTGTCTCTTTCGGAAGAATCGCGCACACCACGCTGCCCGATTCGTAAACCGCTTGCGCGGCGGCTTTACCCGACGGCCCGTCCATACAGTCAAAGTTCCGCGTCAACCCAGTGATGACCACCATTACACGACGCCCGGTCGGGTTGCCGGCCCTCATCATGTAATCAGCCGCATCCGCAAATAACTTGTTGAGGCAATGATCTGCTTTTTCATCGTGCGGTGGAATGCGATCAAGCGCTTTCTCGATCAGAATTCTATTCTTCGTGAATCCCTGAACCAGCCGCGTGGTGTCGTGATAAGTCATTACGGCGACTTCATCGGTCAGCTTCAATCGCTCGACAGCTTCACGCGCGGCCCGATGCACCTGGTGGCTAAAAGGATCGAGACAGCCGCCCCGATCTATCAGAAAAAGGACGGACAGCGGCAGGCTGTCCTGACTGAAATAGCTGATCGCTTGTTTGGTTCCGTCTTCATAAATCTGAAAGTCGTCCCTGGTGAGTCCGCCCACGATTCTCGCAGTCTTCTTTTCGAGCACCAGCGCATCGACAGTTACCAGGTCAACGTCGACTTTGAGAACATCCTGGGGCGGGCTGTTCTGCCCAGGACTTTTGTCGCCAGTCGAGCTGGTTTCGTCTGAGGTGACCTTTCTCTCCCGAGACTGCGAAGTTACAGGTCGATACGAAGTCAAAATTAGAGCCGAAACTATTGCTAACAGGGCGAGCGTGAGATAGGAGATCCGGCGTCGAGTTTTCATTTTGCACTCTCCGAAAGAAGTTGGAATGCTTAAGGCAGCGACTGCCTCCTTTTAGGGAGAGTGCCTGAAACCGCCTTGTCCAGGGCAGCCACAGAAAATCTAACGATCAGTCTGAAAGACGAGACGCTGGGTGGAAGTGTTAACTGTGAAGCGCGCGGGCGCCCAGTTTAGGTGCGTTTTCTCTTTGGAGCGGCAAAGTTGACCGACGGTGGGTCCCAGTCTGACGATTTACTGACGATACCGGTTTTCGTGTTCACGACCTCGAGTCTCGATGGCCGGACCACGATTAGCGCGTAACTTTTATTCCGATCCGGGTAGAAGCCCTTCCAGTCTTCTTTCCAGTGTCGCTGCTTCTCGACCGGATCGCTTACGACCCGCGCAATCCCTGTCAGGCTCACGTAGGCCTGATTCTCGCGATCAAAATAATAAAGCGTCACGCGCGGGGTGCGGCGAATCTCAGAAACCTTTCGGCTCAGCGGGTTAGTTCCAAACCACACCACCATGTTTTCGTCTGGCGCGAATGCATCCATAGTTCGCACATTCGCGCGGCCGCGTCCGTCAGTGGTGATAAGCGCGCAGTAACGCGTCGTCGTCATGATTTCCCGCGCCGCCTCGATGAGTTTCTCACGCGAGAATGGTTGAGTTTGTTGGGAAACGGCCGACGCCGAAAAATAAGTAAGGCACCAAAATAGGACTCCAATGCCGAAGGTGAATCTTCTCAGTTTCATGATCCTTTTGGGCTAGGCAGCCGGAGTGGCGGGCTCAATCACCAGCTGTGGTGCTGCCAGTACCTCGCTTTGCTTCTCATTCTCGAATGAAGCCCGAATGGTTTCCTTTGCCGGCGGCTGTGGCCAGATTGGCAACCGGCGACCGAGCGCATGACTAAGAACCCGCGAGCGAAAGTAATACTCGTGGTCCCATTCGACCTCAGCCATCTCCAGCAAGCAGTCGATGAATTCCGCACAACCGGCGTCGCGCGCATAACGAGTTGCCGTTTCATATTCGCGGATGTTGCGGCTCTCGAGTTTGCCCGCGCCGTACATGGGCGCCAGCCATCCCGTCACGTAACACAAGAATTGGAGTGTTCTGCCGATGATATTGGCGCGCAACTCACGACGCTGGTTGGGCCTGGCGCCCAGCTTGGCGAGCATCTCACCGACCAGTTCGCGGTGTCGCAATTCATCCTCTTCAATCGCGCGGATGGCGTCACGTTCGTCCACCGCATTCACCGAATGCCAGTGACCGCGGTAGGCGTAGGCAGCGGCCAGTTCGCCTGAATAGGCCAACTGCAGAATCGTAATTAGTTTTTGGCGGCTGTCGTCTTTCGTGACCATGTGCGGCGAACCGGATGCGCCTCAGTGTTGAAGATTACGCGATTGAAATCAAGCGTGCGCGGCGGCGAAAAGAGAAGATAGAAATATTTAAAGGTCTCGGCAAAGAGAAAGCTCTGCATCGAATCGGCCTTCTCTTTCGTGACTACACTCTTCAAAGCAGCGTAACCGACTTCGTTGCGGCAGTGCTTCACAAAGTCACGCCAGAGGATTTCACCCATTGTTTGATAGTGACTTGGGTTGAGTTTAGGCCGCGGCTCAGGAAAGTAGGTTCGGCGCGCATCGATTAAGGCGTAGTGATGAAGATAGTAAGTGGACTCGACGATCTCGGGCCGCAAAGGATATCCGGCCGACTTTACCTCCATCGTTTTATAATCCAACTCTTCCGGCTCGACGCCATTCAGCCTCCACATCTTGAAAGACGACTCTTGCAAGCGGCTCGCGCGCTCTTCGTCTCCCGACAAGGCCAGGACCGCGGGAAAAAATGCGTCCAGCGCCCCATAGATAGTTGCCGCACGTTTCCCCGTGTCCATATCCGCATGACCGTACCAGGTCTCAGCGTAGCTCCCCCACAAAATTCCGGAGGGCTGCCTGGTTGAAACGGCGGTTTCTTTTAAATTGGCATCGGCAAGGTATCTGTTGATTGCGGTCACGCTATCGCGCCACATCTTCCGACAATCTTCATCATTGAAAAGCAGCCAACACTTCAGCAGATACTCGTAATAGCTGTCGATTGCGCCGCTGATGTGACTATCCCTATCAGTCCATTGTCCCGTCTCAACATTAATCCATGTCCCGACGAGACCGATCGGCGAACGCCGCTTGTAGAGCTCCGTCAGCGCCCGCTTCGCTTTGTCATAGAAGACTTGCCGGTGCGTGAGACGAGCCAGCGTGCCGAACTCAATTAAGAGCGTTCCTGCCTCCGCCGGATTTGTAACGTTCCCGCGCACGGCACCAGTTTTCAAATTGACGTATCGATAGGGCAAGCCCGTCGGCGAATTGAACACCGGCAGCAGGCGGTTACCTAAATCCTCGGCCAGATTCAACAGCCGCTTGTCACCAGTCATTTGATAGCTAGAGAGCAACCCGCCCAGTAGCCTAATTGTGATCTCAAAATTCTGGACCGAAATGTCCTTATCAAACGAAAGATGCGTCGCGATGTATTCGCGCGTCGTCCTCGCCTCATCTTTCAACCCCATCAGCATCATCGTGTCGAGCGCATCGACCGGCGTCATCAACAACGGCTCGGCGTACCAATCGTGATAGGTCTTGCTCAGGGGCTTCAGATCGTCGTGACCCCATGCGTATTGCTTATAACCATTCCAGGCGTGCCGGAATTCATTGCGGACTTCGGTCGCCAGCCTCGCGGGCGCGACTCGTTTCTGGCCGAGACAATTCGGCGCGAGCACAATAATCAAGGCGAAACAGATTCCTGGTTTCATGTTCGATTGGATCAATTAGATCATTTGCTGACGACGCACACCTGTCCGCCGGCGAACCCTTTATCATTCGGAGTCCGGCGAACAATACAAACGATCGTATAAATTCCCGGCTCTTTTCTCAGCTTCACCACGGCGCGAAAGTGCCCCTGATGGTCCCATTCAAAATCGCCACGCTTCCCGTCGGCGTAGAGCATTCCGTCGAGCGCGCGCGGCCGCATGCGCACTACGTCCTCAGACCAGCCGACGGAACGTTTGGTGCGCAGCCATGAAATATCAGGCGGCGTGGGCAGCGGGTCGTAATACACGTCAATTTCGTTAAGGAAGTGACTGACATTTAGAAGTCGCCCCGAAAGCCGAACGGTGGACCCTGGTCTGGGATCGCCGATAAGAGGATCGATAGTTACATAGCGCGCCAGGTAAAGCTCATCCAAACGCAGACTCCGGCTGTTCAGCGAAATTCCGAAGCCCACATGCGTATGGTAAGGATCGAGAATAGTTTTGCGGTGCCCATCGTGAGGCGGCTTTTCGTTCAGCATTGATTCGTGCATGTCGTGCAAATCGGTGAACACGCTCGCGGGGGTGACTGAGCCAATGTCCTCAGCAGCGGAACAATTCTCCTGTACTGCCGCCGTCCCACCCGCCATGCTGTAACGATGGAATGGCTTGCGACCGTCCGAACCCCAATGGCTGAGAAAGCCTCCGGACGCCATATCGCGCGCGTGTTCGCTCGCGACCTTGCACGCCAATTCATCAAGCTTCAGGTGGCTTAGACTGGCCGCCGCTCGATCGTCGTTGACCTGCTGAAGCAGTCGCTCTCTTGCCAACGGGATTTGTTCATCGGTGAAGCGGCCGCGCTCGATGAATACCTGGCCGCGCGCTATGACCGGCAATGAAATCGCGAACGGCATTGCGCGAACCAGAAATATTCGTCGGTTGAGGTTGTACGACATACTCCGCGGTGATCGCAGACGGCGCGATGATAAGTTCGTTGAAATATGCGCGTCAACAGAGAGTTTGTCGCACAATTTGAATGACATGCTGATCGTTCGTTAGCATAGCTCAATGTACGTCGTTGATTCGCATTGCCATATCGATGGTCCGGAGTATGACGCCGATCGTTTAGAAGTAATCGGACGCGCGCGCGATGCCGGCGTGCGAACCATGCTGAATGTAGGAACCGGGGACCCTCACAGCGGGGGGTTCGAACGCGCCGTCGCCCTGGCCGGGGAATTTGAGGATATTTATGCGGCTATCGGCGTCCATCCGCATGACGCAAAACTATTCGATGAGCCCGCCGAACAACGACTAATCAAGCTCGCGCAAGAAAGCCGCCGCGTAGTCGCATGGGGCGAACTCGGCCTCGACTATCATTACGATCATTCACCGCGCGAGGTGCAGCAATCTGTCTTTCGACGGCAGTTGCGAATTGCCCGGCAACTAAATCTGCCGGTGGTGATTCATTCACACGAGGCTGACGACGACACGGTTAACATCATCCGTGAAGAGTTTAGTCGTCATGAGCGAGCGGGAGTGCTGCACTGTTTTGGCGGCAGCTTGCAGATGGCTCACGACGCCATCGAGTTGGGATTTTATGTTTCCTTTGCCGGGAATCTGACTTTCAAGAAAGCCGCGGACCTGCGCGCGGTCGCTCGCGAATTGCCGCTGGACCGTCTGCTCGTCGAGACGGATTGCCCCTATCTCACCCCGGTACCTTTCCGCGGAAAGCGCAACGAGCCCGCCCGCGTGGTCGAAACCGTCAGGTGCCTGGCGGAATTGCACGAACAAACCGTCGATTCAATTGCTGCCGAAACAACGAGGAACTTTCACCAATTGTTCGGAATCGAGCATTTGGCCGGCGACAACGGGCTTTAGAGAACACTTTCACATGCTTGAACTTTGATGCTATTCTCATCTTCGCAATCCAAACCGCATGGCCCAACAGAATTCATTTGACATCGTCTCGCAGGTCGATCGCGCCGAAATCAGCAATGCGATCAATCAAACTTTGAAAGAAGTGCGCCAGCGCTTTGACTTCAAGGGTAGTCACGCCAATGTGGTCGCGGAAGAAAAGGAACTCGTGCTCACGGCTGAGGACGAAACCAAACTCCGCAACATGAACGACATTCTGCAGCAGAAGTTAGTACGGCGCGGTGTAGCTTTAAAGGCGCTGAGCTATGGGAATGTCGAGCCGGCCGCCGGCGGCACAGTTCGCCAGAGGGTGGAGATCCAACAAGGGATTCCGCAGGACAAGGCCAAGGACATCGTCAAGCTGATCAAGGATTCGAAGGCCAAAGTGCAGGCTTCGATTCAAGGCGATACTGTTCGCGTATCGGGACGAGATCGAGATACGTTGCAGCAGGTGATCGCTACGCTGAAAGCCAAAGACTTCGGCATCGACATGCAGTTCACGAATTACCGGTCAAACTAAAAGGAGACTGTCGGCGACTAAAATGCCAACGGCAGAACCAACCACCGTCCTCGATGAAGCCAGGGTCGTTGCGAAGCGGATATTCGATTCCGTCGCCGGCGAGTTGTTGCTGGTCGAGGCGGAATTCGAGCGCCAGGCGCAATCGAACATCCAGGTGATTGCCTACATCGGCGACCATCTGCGCCGCTCCGGCGGCAAGCGCGTGCGGCCCGCGTTGACCATCCTTTCGAACTACGCCGTCGGCGGCGATGGATCGAATCAAAGTTCGATTCGCATGGCCACGGTAATGGAATTTCTCCACACGGCCACGCTGGTTCACGACGACGTGATCGATAAAGCCGAAACGCGCCGCAATCGTCCCTCCATCAATTCCGAATTTGGAAATCAGACGGCCGTGTTGATGGGTGACTGGTTGTACATGTCCGCGTTTGAGACCAGTCTCGCTGAAAGATCTCTGCAGATTCTGGACATTCTCACCGCAGTCACCCGCCGCATGACCGAAGGCGAGTTACTGCAATTGACGCTACTCGGCCGGACAGACATTTCGGAAGAGCAATACTTCGACGTGATTGCCCGCAAGACCGCTTATCTATTCAGCGCCTGTTGTGAAATCGGGGCGCTCCTGGGCGGCGCAAGTCAGGCGCAGCAACAGATGATGCGCGATTACGGCATGAACCTCGGCATCGCGTTTCAGTTGATTGATGATGTGCTCGATTTCACCAGCTCAGAAGATGTGCTGGGCAAACCCGCCGGCGCTGATTTGGTTGAGGGCAAGGTATCGTTGCCACTCATCCTCTTATTGCAGAGTCAGCCCGAGATGCGTCTCCAGATTCAGACCATAATCAACGACGGTGGTTATGAACGTGTGCCTCGCCAGTCCTTACTCGATGCACTCAATGAAACAGGCGCGCTGGGGCTCGCGCAACAACGCGCTGTGGCATATGCCGAGGCTGCCCGGTCGTCCCTGAACGGCCTCGGTCCTTCGCCTTATGCGTCAGCTTTAGCCGCTATTTCGTCCTACATAACCGTGCGCGATCGCTGACCCTCCGGATCGAAAAGTTATTGCCAACCCGCGGCCGTATCTTTACAATCCTCGGAAGATCATGGCTAACGAAACGCTGATCGCCAGATTAGAGCTAAGCCTGAGGCAATCGCGCGCCGCGCGGACCCGTCTGTCGGCTCGGCTGGCTGAATTGGAATCGGAAGCCGAGATTATTCGCGCCGAATTGATCGAAATGGACACGCTGGCGGGACAAACCGAGGCAGCGATTTTTCGTCTTTTATCGAATGTGATGAGCGGGCCATCAACCCAGGTGGGGACGACGTCGGTTGGTGAATTGGAAATCGAATTACAGCGACGTCTCGCGCACGCGGAACTGGGGCAGCCGCACGCGCCCCAGCGTCACAATGTCCCACCGCTCCGCGACAACATCGCACCAATCGACGATCGGTTTTTTGATCGCACGATTCCGCAGGCAGCGACAATGATTCTGCGCGAAGCCGGCGGCCCGCTGCACGTCAATGAAATTTACAACCGGCTAATGGAAGGCGGATTCAGCTTCACCGGAAACAACCCCACGATCAGTATTGCCGTTTCGCTCAATCGAAACACTCGCTTCCGTAAAGTCGCGCCCGGAACCTTCGATCTCGTCATTCGCGATGCCGCCAAAGCCTCGTGAGCGCCCTACATCAACTGCTTTCGCAGCTCGATCAGCAACTGCTTCGCTTCATCGGACGATAAATCCTGCGGGTTTGCATCGCGCAAGGCGCCCACGACTTTCTGATTAGCCAGGTCGAACAAAGAGGCTTGCGCCGCCAGCCGCCGGCGTGCGGCGCGGGCCGTGGCGTTTGTCACTGCCCGCTCTTCCGCTTCAGCAGACTCACCGGCGCCCACCGCTAACGCGTGCGCAGCCGGCAATTCGGTCTCTGCATCCGTGAACACATCCAACTCGTAGCGCTCCAGCCGCTGAAGTACTTCCCTGGCCCGAGACAGCGCCGCGGGTGGCATGCCGGCGAGCCGCGCGACTTCGATTCCGTAAGACTTTGACGCGCGTCCCCGCTCCAGCCGATGGAGAAAAACAACTTCGCCCTCCCGTTCAGTCGCCGTGATTTGATAATTCTGCGCGCCGGGAAGTCGCTCAGCCAATTCGGTCAGTTCGTGATAGTGGGTCGCGAATAAAGTCTTTGCGCAATGTTCGGCCGAATCATGGAGATACTCAGCCACCGACCACGCGATCGACAATCCATCGAACGTGGCAGTGCCGCGCCCAATCTCGTCGAGTAAGACCAGCGATCGAGGTGTGGCGTTATGAAGGATCGCCGCGGTCTCAGTCATCTCGACCATGAAAGTCGAACGGCCGCGCGCCAAATCATCCGACGCGCCGACACGCGTCCATACGCGGTCAAGCAGCGGGAGCCGCGCGCTTTCAGCCGGCACGAACGAACCCATCTGCGCGAGGATGCAAATGAGCGCCGTCTGTCGCAGCACCGTGCTCTTACCGCCCATGTTCGGTCCGGTAATTATGAGCAAACGATCCGTTGAGTTGTTCAGATAGACGCTGTTCGGGACGAATGGCTCATCGATGAAGACTTCGATCACCGGATGTCGACCATGGACGATTTCGATTTCGTCGCCGTCATGCATCTTCGGCTTAATGTAACGCCGGCGCACGGCCGTTTCAGCTAACGAGCCCACCGCGTCGAGACAGCCGAGCGAGCGCGCCGTTGCCTGAATCCGGGCAGTTTCAGCCGCGACCTGACGGCATACCAGCGCAAAGATTTCTGATTCCAGCTGCAGGATGCGCTCCTCGGCGCCCAGCACCTTGCTCTCCCATTCCTTCAGCGCCGTGGTCGTAAACCTCTCGGCATTCGCCAGCGTCTGTCGCCGCTCGTAATCTTCAGGAACGCGGGCGGCATTCGCTTTGGAGACCTCAATGAAATAGCCAAACACGTTGTTGTAGCGGATGCGCAGCGTGCCGATACCGGTGCGCGCTCGCTCTTCGGCTTCGAGCGCGGCAATCGTCTGTTTGGCATTCCGACTCAATGAGCGCAGTTCATCCAATTCGGCTGAATAACCATTTCGGATCACACCGCCATCGACGGCTTTCGCCGGAGGATCGTCGTCGATTGCTGATTCGATCAGGGAACGCACATCAGCCAGCTCGTCCAACGATTCGTAAAGCACCTGCAGCAATGATGACGAGGCATTCGCGAGCAATTCGCGAATCGCCGGCACCCGATTGAGTGACGCACGCAGCGCCGCCAAATCGCGCGGCGTTGCGGACCCCAGATTCAACCGTCCGATCAAACGCTCAAGATCCGCAACATCCTTCAGCGATGTCCGCAGCCCGTCGCGCTTCATGTGCGAAGCGTGGAGCTCCGCAACGGCCCCGTGCCTGGCTTCGGTTTCACCTCGATGGATCGACGGCCGCAGAAGCCACGAGCGCAGCAGCCGTCCGCCCATCCCCGTGACAGTCTCATCGATTACGTCGAGAACCGACCGCGCCGCGCCACCCACGCCGAGCGCTTGCACCAGTTCGAGATTGCGAACCGTGATGCTGTCGAGGACGAGATGATCCTGCGGCTCAAAATAAACGAGGTCTGCGATATGGGCCCCGGCAGCTCGCTGCGTTTCCTGGGCGTATCGCAGACACGCCGCCGCTGCGGCAATCGCTTCGGACTTCTTCGTCAGGCCAAACCCGTCCAGCGAACGGACGTCAAAGTGATCCACCAGCAAACGTTCGGCGTCCTCAACCTGCCACAGCCAATCATCCAGGGGTGTGAGGGTTGCGCCCGCGAGAGTTCCCTCGCCTGATGTTAACTCGACGCCAACAGCCGCCGGCTGTTCGCCGGCGCGATCGAGCGGCAAGGCGGCGGTGCGCGGATGGTTAGCAAATCCCGATCGCACCAGCGCCGCGAGCGAGGCCGGGAAAAGCAGTTCGCGCGGTGCGTACGATTCAATGTCCGCGGCAATTCTTTTCCACGAGTCGGCGCCAGTTGATTGGGTGGCCCGAAATTCACCCGTGGAAATGTCGAGAAACGCCGCGCCGACCGTTTCGCCCCGCGCACACACCGCCGCAAGAAACGTCGATTCGCGGGCTTCCAGCAGTTGCGGATCGATGGGCGTACCCGGAGTCACAATCCGGACAACTTCGCGACGCACCAACTTCTTGACCTTCGACGCCTCTTCAGTCTGCTCGCAGATAGCTACTCGGTAGCCTTTGCGCACCAGCTTCGCGATATAGTTCGCCGCCGAATGATGCGGGACGCCGCACATCGGGATGGGATCGCCGCGTTCTTTGTGACGCGCGGTCAGAGTGATCTGGAGTTCGCGCGCCCCCAACACGGCATCGTCAAAAAAGAGTTCGTAGAAGTCACCTAGCCGGAAGAATAGCAGCGCGCCGGGATGCTGAGACTTCAGCTCCTGGTACTGCCTGACCATTGGTGTTGTATTAGCCGCAGTCATGAGTGTCTTGTGGAAGTTCAGCGTCAGCGGACGCTGCACACGTTACTTGCCAGAAGGCGAAGAGCCTACATCGCAAACAACGGCAGGCGCAAGCAACGACACACCCGGACAGAATCATGCGAATGGACTTATTTTGCCGGCGACGCGTGGTGAAGTATTCAGCCGACCGATTCCGACTCGGTCGCGGCGATGTTGACTCCGGTTGACGCCTGGCGACCGGCTGCGGCGGCCACGGAAGTTACCAGCTTGTCAGGCTCGATCGGTTTCGGCAGGTGCATTTGAAAACCGTTTGATAACGAGATCGCGCGATCCTCGTCGCTGGCGTAGGCCGAGAGCGCGACAGCGGGAATCTGTTTGGCGCGTTTGGATTTCAGCTTCCTCACCTTTCGCAGGAGGGCGAAGCCGTCTTCGTTCGGCATGGCGAGATCGCTGATCAGCAAATCCGGCTGCCACTCTTTGAATGTTTGAATCGCATCTGCTGCTGAGGGGCTGCATCTGACATCACCACCGCAACGCTTCAGGATGGTCGCCACCAATTCGCGCGAGTCAGGCTCATCATCCACCACCAGAATTCTTAGGCCTGCCAAGACGTTACCATTCATTTTTGGCGAGCCGTTGGTGGCCACCTGAACCGCCGAATCGTGCACGCTGGTCTTCATTGTTGCCGGCTGCGCTATCGGCAAAGTAATGGTAAACGTCGCGCCCCGGCCGTCGCCCTCGCTCTGCACCTCGACCGCGCCGCGATGAAGATCAGTCAGGTGACGGACGATCGCCAGCCCCAGCCCAAGTCCGCCCTGCGACCGGGTTGTCGATCCATCTGCCTGACGGAAACGATCGAAAATGTACGGCAGAAACTCGGGCTTGATACCAATGCCGGTGTCGGTAACCGAAACGCAAAGCTTTGAGTCTTGATTTTCGAGTTTAACCCGCACCTGTCCCTGTTTCGGCGTGAACTTGACGGCATTGCTGAACAGATTCCAAAAGATTTGCTGCAATCGGTTAGGGTCGCCCATAACCGGAAACGCGCGCGGCCCAAGATCGATTTGGAAATCGATCTTTTTTGTTTCCAGGGCCGGTCTCACGGCATCGACGGCGGCCTCGATCACCGTGGCCGCGTCAACCACACGCAAATCGATTTGCAGCTTGCCGCTGATTATCCGGGACACATCGAGGAGATCGTCGATCAGCCGCGATTGGGCATGGGCATTCCGTTCGATGGTTTCCAGCGCGCGCGCCAACTGCGAATCGTCCAGCTGGTTCTGCCGCACGATATGACTCCAACCCAGGATCGCCGTCAGCGGCGTGCGCAACTCATGAGACAGGGTCGCCAGGAATTCATCCTTCGTGCGGTTCGCTAATTCCGCCTCAGCCCGGGCCGCTTGTTCCCGCACCAGCAACCTGGCACGTTCTTCTTCGGCCTGTTTACGCACCGCCATCTCCAGCCCGAGCTCAGTTGCGTGATTCTGCGCTTCCGCGTAGAGCCGGGCGTTTTCGAAAGCGACACCCACCTGGGTGGCCAGCGTGGCGGCGAGACGTTCATCGGCCTCGCTAAAGTCTTCGCCATCGGTTTTGTTCAGCAACATGAACCAACCTGAGATACCGGCCGCCGACACGATTGGCGCACCGAGGAATGACTCAGACATCTCCAGCGCGTTTTCTGCCGCAGAACTTTTTTCGCCTTCACTTAAACGAATCGGGTATTGCTCAACTACCACCGAATCGAGAGCTTGCTGCAGCGCCGGCGAGAGCTCACAAGTATCAGTCTCAGCATTTGAGCTGCTGGCGAAGTACGCAAACACTTTTCGCCCCTTGTCGAACAACCCCACGGCCGCAGTTTCAGCTTCGACCAGCCGGCGGCTTGAACGACAGAACTTTGCCAGCACCTGCTGCGGATCGTGTTCTTCCACCAATTCGTGCCCCAGTTCGATCAACAGTTTCAGGCGATGAAGATTGTTGTTCTGAATCTCCGCATTCTGATCCTGAAGCAGTTGAGCCTGACGCCGAATCTCGCGGTTCTTGCGAAATAAATCGACGAAGACGTTTACCTTTGATCTCAGGATTTCCGGCTCGACCGGCTTCACGATGTAATCAACCGCGCCGAGCGAGTAGCCCCGACTCAAGTGACGCACGCCGGTGGTGTTGGCTGTCAAGAAGATGATGGGAGTGTCACGCGACTTCTCGCGGCCGCGAATCAACTGCGCGGTTTCCAGCCCGTCGATCCCCGGCATGTAAACATCAAGCAGCACCACCGCGGCTTCGTTGTCGAGTAAGTAACGCAGAGCGTCCTTTCCCGACGAGATCGGAATCAGGTTTCGATCGGAATCGCGCAGGATTGCCTCCAGCGCCAACAGGTTCGTCGGGCTGTCGTCAACCATTAAGATGTTGACTCGTTCTTCGCTCTGTATGTTACTCATTTCCCTCGTCCTGACGGGAGAGCCAAACCCTCAGCAATGAAAGGAGGTGTTCGATGTCGAGCGGCTTTGAGATGTAGTCGGACGCGCCCACTTCGAGGCAGTGGTCGCGATCCGCTTTCATGGCTTTGGCCGTCAGGGCGATGATCGGCAGTTGTTTGAAACGCGCCATCTGGCGAATCGCAGTAATCGCTTCGTAGCCGTCCATCTCAGGCATCATGATGTCCATCAACACCGCCTCGATGCCGTCCGTCGCCTGCAGCAGCTTGATGCCTTCCTGCCCGTTTTCAGCATGCAGCACATTCATGTTGTAGCTTTCGAGAGTGCTGGTCAGGGCGAAGATGTTGCGCACGTCATCATCAACTATCAGCACCTTGCGTCCGGACAACACGGGGTCCTTGCGCTTCACCTGCTCGAGCATCTTGCGCTTGGGCTCGGGCAAATTGGCTTCGACCCGATGGAGGAACAACGCAGTCTCTGCCAGGAGCCGCTCAGGCGAGTCTGCCTGCTTGATAATGATCGAGGCAGCCACGCGTTTTAGTTGCGACTCTTCCTTGCGGGTCAATTCCTTGCCGGTATAGACGATGATCGGCAAGTCCTTGCGGCCGAGGTCCTTTTGCAACTTGTCAATCAATTCAAATCCGGTCATGTCAGGCAGTTTCAGATCCAGCACCATGCAGTCGAACGCTTCGTCGGCAAGTCTGGTCAAAGCTTCCTGCCCCGTTTCGACTGCGGTCGTATAGACATCGCCGTTGCCGATGAGCTCGACGACACTCATGCGTTGCGCTTCGTCATCTTCGACCAGCAGCAGTTTGCGCGGCCCACGCTCCGTAAATTGATTGATTTGATCGAAAGCCGTGGAGATATCTTCGTTGGTTAGCGGCTTTTGCCAGTGGCGAAAAGCGCCGTGACGCAACGCGCGCCGCCGCTGCTCTTCGACGGTGATGATGTGAACCGGAATATGCTTGGTCTTAGCATCATGTTTCAGTCGATCGAGGATCGTCCAACCATTACGGTCGGGCAAGCGGATGTCCAGCGTAATTGCCACCGGATCGAATTTGTGGGCCAGCGCCAGAGCCATCTGTCCAGTCGTCGCTACCAGGCCCTTGAAGCCTTTTTCGCGCGCCTGCTCCAGCAGAATTCGAGCGAACGGCACGTCGTCTTCGACTATCACGACGCAGCGATCGCCCTCTTCAATTTCATTACGGTCGTCGATAATCGGAGACGGTTCGTTTCCATTCGAACCAAGCAGGTCCCGGCTGACGGTCTCGGCGGGAGTCCACGCCGCCTGAATTTCCGAGAGTGCTTTTGGCGCCTTGGCCGCGGCCGGATTGGTCATACTGCGGGCCGGCATGTAATTACGCGGCAGGTAAAGGGTGAAAGTACTGCCTTCGCCCGGCGAGCTGTTCACCCGAATCTCGCCGCCGAGCAGTCGCGCGATCTCGCGACTGATCGAAAGGCCCAGGCCGGTGCCGCCGTATTTGCGGCTGGTGGTACCGTCGGCTTGCTGAAAGGCTTCAAAGATAATCCTTTGCTTCTCTTCCGGAATCCCGATACCCGTGTCGGTGACCGAAAACGCAATCACATTGTCGGCGCGATTTAGCGATTCGAGGTAATACTTCTCAGCGGGTGACGCCTGTTCGATTCGCAAAACGACGTTTCCTTCTTCAGTGAATTTGAAAGCGTTCGACAACAGGTTCATCAGAATCTGCTGCAGACGCTTGTCGTCGGTTACCAAAGTCGGATCCAGATCGGGACTGCGTTCAATCGAGAATCCCAAATTCTTGTCCTGGGCAAACTGATGGAAGCTGCGCCCGAGTTGCTCAGTGATGTCATCAAGCGAAACATCAGTCACCTCGATTCCCATCATGCCTGATTCAATCTTCGAAAGATCCAGAATGTCATTGATGAGTGACAGCAGGTCAGAGCCTGACGAGTGGATGGTTTCGGCGAACTGCACCTGCTTGGGCTGCAAATTCTCTTCGCTGTTCTCGGCCAGCTGCCGTGACAGGATAAGCATGCTGTTGAGTGGCGTGCGCAACTCGTGCGACATGTTGGCGAGAAACTCTGACTTGTACTTCGAAGTCAGCGCCAGCTGCTCGGCCTTCTCTTCCATTTCCCAGCGGGCCTCTTCGACTTCGCGGTTCTTGGCTTCGACCTCGGCCTTCTGCCGCGCCAGCAGCGCCGCCTTGTCCTGCAATTCTTCGTTGGTTTTACGGAGCTCTTCCTGCTGGGCCTTCAGCAGTTCTTCCGATTCGCGCAATGACTCGGCCTGCTGCTCGAGCTGTTCGTTGGTCTTCTTTAATTCATCCTGCTGCGATTGCAACTCGCCGGCGAGAGATTGCGACTGCAACAACAAGTCTTCAGTTCGCGTGTTCGCTTCGATCGTGTTGAGCACGATGCCGATACTCTCCGTGAGCTGATCGAGGAAGGTCAGGTGGGTGTCGCTGAAGCTGTGAAAGGTCGAGAGCTCGATCACGGCCTTCGCCTCGCCTTCGAACAATACCGGCAGCACCACGATGTTGTTCGGCGCTGCTTCGCCGAGGCCGGAGGTGATGTGCACGTAATTCGCGGGCACGTTGGTCACCAGAATCCGTTCCTTTTCCAGCGAACATTGGCCGACCAGCCCCTCGCCGGCGGCAAACTCATTCGCCAGGTTCTTGCGCTTGTTGTAAGCGTACCCGCCGAGCAGCTTCATCACGGTCTCGCCGTTGTCGCTGTTGTTGACGTAAAAGACGCCCTGCTGCGCATCGACCAGCGGCGCCAACTCCGACAAGACCATCTGCGCTACGGTTTTCATATCGCGCTGGCCCTGAAGCATTCGCGTGAAACGCGCCAGGTTCGTTTTCAGCCAGTCCTGCTCGGTGTTCTTCGAGGTTGTTTCCTTCAGGTTAAGGATCATTTCGTTGATGTTGTCCTTCAACGCGGCAACCTCGCCCTGCGCTTCCACCGTAATCGATCGCGTCAGGTCGCCCTTGGTCACGGCCGTCGATACTTCAGCAATGGCGCGCACCTGGTTTGTCAGGTTCGCGGCGAGACCGTTCACGTTGTCGGTCAGGTCGCGCCAGGTTCCGGCCGCGCCCGGCACATTCGCCTGGCCGCCGAGTTTGCCTTCCACACCGACTTCGCGCGCCACGGAACTAACCTGATCCGCAAACGTCGCGAGCGTGTCAGTCATATTGTTGATGGTTTCCGCGAGCTCGGCGATTTCGCCTTTCGCTTCCACGGTCAGCTTGCGTTTCAAATCGCCGTTGGCTACGGCGGTCACCACGCGCGCGATACCACGTACCTGGTTCGTCAGGTTCGAGGCCATCGAGTTCACGTTATCGGTCAAGTCTTTCCAGGTTCCCGCGACGCCACGCACATCCGCCTGGCCGCCAAGCTTTCCTTCGGTACCGACTTCGCGGGCCACGCGGGTCACTTCTGAGGCGAACGAGTTGAGCTGGTCCACCATCGTGTTGATGGTGTTCTTCAATTCGAGAATTTCACCCTTCACGTCTACGGTGATCTTCTTCGACAAGTCACCGTTGGCCACCGCCGTCGTCACTTCGGCGATGTTACGCACCTGGCCGGTAAGGTTGCCGGCCATTGAGTTCACGTTGTCGGTCAAGTCTTTCCAGGTGCCGGCGACTCCGGGCACGTCGGCCTGACCGCCGAGTTTTCCTTCCGTACCTACTTCACGAGCCACGCGGGTTACTTCCGACGCGAATGAATTGAGCTGATCCACCATCGTGTTGATGGTGTTCTTAAGTTCGAGAATTTCACCCTTGACGTCTACGGTGATCTTTTTTGATAAGTCACCATTCGCGACGGCCGTAGTCACTTCGGCGATGTTACGCACCTGACCTGTCAGGTTGCCGGCCATGAAGTTCACATTGTCAGTCAAATCCTTCCACGTGCCGGCGACCCCCATCACCTGCGCCTGACCGCCGAGCCGTCCTTCGGTACCGACCTCGCGGGCCACACGCGTCACTTCCGATGCGAACGAACTGAGCTGATCCACCATCGTGTTGATGGTGTTCTTCAATTCGAGAATCTCACCCTTAACGCTTACCGTGATCTTCTTTGAGAGGTCACCGTTGGCCACCGCCGTAGTCACTTCGGCGATGTTACGCACCTGACCGGTGAGGTTGCCGGCCATCGAGTTCACCGAATCGGTCAGATCCTTCCAGGTGCCGGCCACACCCTTGACGTCGGCCTGACCACCGAGCTTGCCTTCCGTGCCCACTTCCTTGGCGAGTCGCGTGACCTCCGCGCTGAAG
>JBIOZK010000170.1:0-32691 GCA_044870975.1 Pyrinomonadaceae bacterium | reverse complement strand
TTTCGATGTTAGGCCTTCACCCAACCCTCTCCCAGAGGGAGAGGGCCTATCAGCTCCTTACTTCTTGGCGTCCATCCAATTGTCACCGATGCCAGTATCGGCGATCAATGGCACGTCTAACTCAACGGCGTTTTCCATTTCCCGTTTGAGCGTTTGGGCGACGTGATCGGCCTCATCGGCGCGACACTCGACCAGCAATTCATCGTGCACCTGCATCAAGAGTTGCGCGCTCAGCTTCTCGCGACGGAAAGCTTCATCGGCATGCAGCATCGCAATCTTGACGATATCGCTCGCGGT
Organism: Pyrinomonadaceae bacterium; assembly: GCA_044870975.1. GTDB lineage: Bacteria > Acidobacteriota > Blastocatellia > Pyrinomonadales > Pyrinomonadaceae > UBA11740. Next base: position 32,394 of record JBIOZK010000170.1, on the reverse strand, counting down.
GCCCTGGATGGGCATATTGATGGCTTCGCGCTCCGCGGCTTTGCGAATATTTGCGTTGCGATCGTTGATGCCCTGCAACGGACGGATGCGGCCATAGAGTGACCGGACGTAGCCATGTTCGCGCGCCTGTACCGGAATTTCGTCCATGTAGCGGCGCACGCCTTTATAGGTCGTGTAGTAGTCGTCGATCACTTTGCGCGCTTCCTGCCGGCTGATGCCGACGCGTTGCGAGAGCCCCCAGGGCTCAATCGCGTAAGCGATGGCAAAGTTTACGATCTTCGAAAAGCGGCGCGCCTCTTTCAATTCCTCATCCGTCTTTGCGCCAAAGACCAGACGCGAAGTGCGATTGTGAATGTCATCACCCTTCTGAAAGGCATCGAGCATCATTTCATCGCGGGTAATGTGAGCCAGTAGGCGAAGTTCGAGCTGCGAATAATCGGCCGAGATCAGCTTGTTGCCGTCTTCGGCGATAAAAGCGCGACGAATTCGCCGCCCGAGTTCGGTGCGAATGGGAATATTCTGCAAATTGGGATCGCTGGCGGATAAGCGGCCGGTGGCCGCAACTGTTTGATTCAGTGATCCGTGAATCCTGCCGTCCGCCGCAACCTGATGCGGCAAAGCGTCCGTGTAAACGCTCTTCAGTTTTTCCAGTTCGCGATATTCGATAATCAGCCGCGGCAACTCATGCGTGAGCGCCAACTCCTCCAACACGGCTTTGCTGGTGGAAACGCGGCCGGTTGACGTCTTGCGGCCGGACACGATGTTCAGAGCTTCGAAGCACTCCGCCACCTGCTTGGGTGAATTGATATTAAATTCGCGCCCCGCCATTTGGCAGATTTTGCTGGTCAGCTTTTCAAGTTCTGCGCCCAGATAACGTGACAACTCGGCGAGTACGTCGCAATCCAGGCGAATGCCGGCGCGCTCCATCCGATAAAGCAGAGGCGCCAGCGGCAACTCGATTTCGCGATAAATATTGTCGAGGTCCTGCTCGTCGATCCGCTTGTGCAGAATTGGCGCAACTTGCGCTGTCAGGTCAGCAACCTCCGCAGCTTGCCAGGCCGTCTCGCTCCAGCCGGCGTGCGGTGGTCCTCCACCTTCGATGCCAACCAGCTCCCGCGCCAAATCATTCAATTCATATTTGCTGCGCGAAGGATCGAGCACGTACGCCGCAATCAGTGTGTCATCACTGACCCCGCTTATGTCGATGCCAAACGGCGCCAGCAATGCCGTCGTTCGCTTCAAATCGTGGAGCGACTTTTCTGCAAGACCATTGGTCAGCAGTTCGCGAAGCTGGTCAATGGCCGCATCTCTGCCGCCCTCGAAGTTCTCGAGATCAACAAAAGCCGACTCACCCGCCTTCGAGGAAAGCGCAATTCCTTTGGCGCCCACTTCATCGCGGATCGTCTGTTGTTGACCCGCGCCCGGGGGCAAAGAATTTGTTAATGCAACACCGATGGTTTCCGCTTGCCACAGTTTGTCTATCAACGTCGCGAGCTCGCGCTGATTGCCGACAACCGAATAGTGTCTTTCAGTCGTCGCCAACGGTTGGGCCGCATCAGCAAACTCATTTGAGAGGTTGGTAAACTCGAGTTCTTTGAATAGCTCGTAAGCCGCCGTGCGATCAGGCGGTCGCCGTTCCAGCTGGTCAAGATTCAATTCGATATCAATGTCGCATTTGATTTCGGCCAGCTCGCGCGATTTCCTAATCAGGTCGGCGTTGTCTCGCAGCGATTCGCGATAGCGCTTGTTCTTGATTTCTTCCCAATGCTCCAGCGCATTCTCAATCGATCCAAAGTCCTGAACGATTTGCGCCGCACCCTTTGGCCCAACGCCCGGCGCCCCGGGAATGTTATCGATCGAATCGCCCATCAATCCCAGTAAGTCGACCAGCTTGTTGGCAGGCACGCCGAACTTTTTTTCGACCCAGGCCTCGTCGCACCATTCGATCGGGGGCACCGGCTCTTTGCGTTTCACGACTTGCGAATTCTGACGCATACAGACGACAAGTGGATCACGCACCAACTGACACATGTCCTTATCGTTTGAGACGATGACGGCCTGTAAACCCTTGTTCGCAGCCTGAGTCGAGAGCGTGCCGATGACGTCGTCAGCTTCATAGCCCGTGACACTAATCATCGGGATGTTATAGGCGTCGCAAAGCCTTTTGATGAACGGTAACTGCGAAGCGAGATCGTCAGGCATCTGTTCGCGATTCGCCTTGTAGCCGCTGAAGCTTTCATGCCGAAACGTTTTTTCCTTCGATTCAAAAATTGCGGCGATGTATTTCGGCTGCTCATCCTGAATGAGCTTGCGCAGCATGTTGGTGAAAATATAAATCGCCTGCGTCACCTGACCCTTAGTCGTCATCAGTGGCGCGGCGCGGTTCGCCAGCGGCGCGAAATAAGCGCGAAAGATGTGGGACATCGAGTCGATGAGAAAGACTCGCTCAGCCGGATTCGATCCGGCAGGGGCATTGGGTTGCGGCATTATGAATCGATCATAGGGAGGCCACTTGAGTTACGCAAGCGCGTACATTCTCGCTCAACTTTTGATGGCCCGAGCGTCGCATCGACGCTGCATCTACATTGATTAGTCGTTGCCTGGTTGCCACACTCGAAACCTGAAGCACGCGATTTTTGCGGTGGCCATCCCGGGAACGAAGGTTGCTCGTATTGGCTGCATGAATCTCTCGAGTGCGAGACAGACCACAGTCGCTGAACCAGCCGAAGTACGCGGCATTGGATTGCATACCGGCGTTCCGGTAACCCTTAGGTTGCAGCCGGCGCCCACGGACACTGGCTATGTTTTCCGACGCACGGACCTGGGCGGATTTGAAATTCCGGCCACGGTCGAATCGGTCGCGCATTGCAGCTACGCTACTACCTTAATGCGCACCGGAGTGATGCTCTCCACCGTCGAGCACGTGCTCGCCGCATTGCGCGGCTGTGGCATCGACAACGCTTACGTCGATGTTGACAACCTGGAAGTGCCGATTATGGATGGCTCGTCTGAGGCCTTTGCCGAAATGATTGAACGCGCCGGTGTGGCTGAGCAACCCCTCGCCCGCCGAGCTCTATTAGTCAGAGAGACGGTTTCGGCAACCTCAGGTAATCGCAGCATTACGATTGAACCTTCGGATGTTTACGAGATCGATTGCACGATCGACTTCCCGCACCCGTTTATCGGCGTGCAGCACCGAACCGTGAGATTGGATAACGGATCTTTTGGGCGCGATATTGCGTCAGCTCGCACCTTTGGATTTATTGAAGAGGTTGAAGCACTCCGCCGCGCGAATCTGATTCGTGGTGGTTCGCTGGACAACGCGATTGTATTGACCAAACATGGCATGCTGAATGAGACAGGTCTACGGTTTGCCGATGAATTTGTGCGGCACAAAATTCTGGACATCGTCGGGGACCTCGCGCTTTTGGGGATGACATTGCTGGGACGAGTGCGGGCCGAGCGCAGCGGACACCTGTTACATGCGGCGCTGACCTCATCGCTGCTGCGAAATCGCTCCGCCTGGGAAATCATCGATTTACCTGCGAAAATTCAAGCCGAAGCGGTGGCATCAGAAAACCGGCCGTCAGGGAGGGTGCAGATTGACCTCGTACCGCTCTAAATAGCACCCTTCCTGACGGTCGGGTTTCCGATACTCCCTTGCTAAACTCCGAGCGCGATTGAAACTTTTCCCCAAATACCTGCATCATAAAGCTGGACCTGCTAAGGAGGCCTTTTAGTTTTCATGAAATACGCTGCTTTGATTCTCTTTTTTGCCGCCGCGCTCGTGGTCGGCACCACCGCCCGCTCTAATGCACAACCGCGGACCTCGACACCGGTACAGGAAACCGACGACGAATATAAGGTCACTACCTACAAAAAGTTTGTCGATAATCGCGAGCCCTATCCGGCTGTCGCCTATCAGGCCGCGAAGGACTACATGACCAAGTATGGCAAGGAGGACGATCAATACACCCGCTATCTGCGACAGTGGATTGGTGCCTATGAAGAAGACCTCCGGGCGATGCGCATGGCTGCGGAAAAAGCGGATCGCGAGCAACAACTGCTGGGAAGCTTCACCCAAAAAGATTTCGCCAAAGCGTACGGAATGGCCAAACAGGTGCTCGCCGATAATCCCGACAACTTGAAGGTGTTGATTGCGTTGGGCTACGAAGGCGTCCTCGCCAGCGAGGGCAAGAACGAGGCTTTCAATAATGATGCCGCGACGTATGGGCGCCGGGCGATTCAGTTGATCGAGTCCGGCAAGACGCTCGAGTCGTGGGAACCGTTCAAGAACCGAGAGGATGTGCTGGCTTCGTTATATTACGCCGAGGGATTCTATGCTTTGAAACCGAGGCCGGAAGCGGCCATCGCGGACTTTATCAAGACTGCGCAAATAAACAGCGATCGCAGGAACGCGGCTTCGACTTATTACTATCTCGCCGTCGCTTATCAAACCGGGGCGTACAAACGTCTTTCAGATGACTACAGCAAGCGTTTTGCGAATCAGGCTGAGTCGCCCGAAAGCAAAGCTGCATTGGATAACGTCAACAAGGTCGTTGACAAGATGATTGATGCATACGCGCGCGCGGTCGCATTGGCGCAGAAAGATCCGCAACAAGCCACGGCCATGACGGCATGGCGGGCGCGCCTGGCTGATTTTTACAAATTCCGGCACGACGGCTCGGATGTAGGCCTGAACGAATTCATCGCCGGCGTCCTGGCAACCCCGTTACCGCAGTAGGATCGCAGGCATCCTGTCCCGACAAGTCGTGATTCGCCGTCATCCTTGACGGCTCTCTTTTGTAACGATATCGCTGCCCAGGATGCCCGCGAACCGCACGCCCGATGCGTACGCTCCGTGCGTGCGCTCCAACTTGACAACTCACCTTCATTAGTTAGAATCGACTTTCTTTGAAAAGCGGGAGTAGCTCAGTGGTAGAGCATCGCCTTGCCAAGGCGAGGGTCGCGAGTTCAAATCTCGTCTCCCGCTCCAAATTCGAAAGATTTTCGAAGGCGGACGGATGAAGAATAGGTTCTCAGTTTTCGGTTTTCAGTGTTGTTGCTAAATCAGGCGGCTCGGCTGAAAACTAGAAATTGAGAACTGCGCTATATTCTTCATTCTTCCGCCTTCATCTTTCATCCATGCTTTCGGCGGCGTAGCCAAGTGGTAAGGCAGAGGTCTGCAAAACCTTTATTCATCGGTTCGATTCCGATCGCCGCCTCCAAATATCCTCAATAAGCCAAAATCCAGAAGCTTTCGGACCAGTCCCACTGCTGGACCACGTGCTCTGTGTACCTGAAGCTTAGGCAGGTAAACTCCTGGGGGCCGCTGACGCACCCTGCCTCAACTAGGGACACGGGTGGAGTTGAGTCCAAACTCCGCTGTTGTCGGGCGCGGCCCCGCTGCCGGAACCGTATCCAATGTTGCCGCTGTGATTGATAAAAACCGGCCCGGAGGTGTTCGACACCGTCGTGGCTCGCCCAATCCCGTCGCACATTCGTCTATTGCCACTACTGTCGGCGAGCTTGGGCCCGGATCGCGAAGGTACACCGCTATTGGGGTGATTGAGGCTGGAAAGATAATTCTGCGAGTTGCGATACGCGTTTTGCTGGACCTGAAACTGCGCATTCTGCATTGAAATAAGGACCCCGGTTGTCCTCATGACTTTCTCGTCATATGCCTGGTTCCATGCGGCACTTTCGTTCATCGTTCCCAATGCATGTTCCATGATATAGCGGGCCTCCATCGACTTCATCGGATCAGAAGTGACAAACCCTGCGACTCTTATTACCCCCCAGAATTGTTGTGCGCTGGCAGGACTGCGCCCAAGCAGCGTGGTGGCGCGCGCGAAACCTTGGACGTTTTCACACAGGAAGCCCGCCTCTCCAGCCGTCACCGCGAAATTCAGATTATATGCGCGGCCCTGCGGCTCAAGAGTTTGCGCGATGCTGTTTGCCAAATCGGGAAGATTGGACTCGTTAACAAAACGTGGCGCGCTTTGACAAGGACGTCCCAGGGCCACGTACTGCTTGGCGTATTCAACACCTTTCAGGAACCGCTGGATTTGGACGCTACCACGTGACGACTGCACGACCGCGCCTTCACGAGGCGTTGAATAATCCGGAACCTGGAACGGCAGGATTTTAGGATCGCCGATATAAATCAGGATGGTGCCGTCGGGACTCTTAGCGCGGAGCCATCGCTGCGCATCAACCGGCCCGGTCCAGCTCACGCCGCCCGTTACTTGCCAACCATGCGGCACCTCGACCGTGAAGCTGCGCTCAGTCGGATCCTCCCAATTGTCGAATTTGATTTCGACTGAGGCCGCGCCTTCGCCCACAGTTGATTGCGGCGGTTTTGCATTGCCGCCGATTTGGGTTTGGGTTTGAGACCAGTCTGAATTTGGCCGTGCGGGGACCGGCACCTCAACTTTCGCTGGGGTTGGCTGAGTCGGCTTGCCGTCGACCAGGCCGCTTCCTTCAAGGACTTCGTGGTATTTCAATTTCCAGCTACCGCCGGTTCGCACCCAGGTGTCCCGAGCCCTTCCCTTTGTCTCAAACGTGTGAAGCACCCCGTCCGGGAGTTTCACCGTACCTTTCATAAAGTCTGAGAATTCTACGATGGCTTCGTTTTGATTTGCCCCTTGCCTCACAGTTTCAAGCTGGCTGACATAACTGGGCGCACCTTCAATCGCGCGAATCACAGCGTTGGTTTCGCCGATCACCTGGGCGCGATTTCTGATGTCCCCGTTCAGTCCTTTCTCAGTGTAATCATAACTCAGGAACGCGTTAATAGCGTCGGCGTCCTTAACTCTGAGCGATTGGTCCCGTTTCGCGTAAATCGCCTCAAAAGTTTTGCGCAGGGCGCTGTCCTGCGCCATGGCAGCGTAGCTAAACAGCAAAACTCCAAGCGAAACGCTCGCCCTGAACCTGGTAAAAATTGATTGTGATCTGAACACTGATTTTCTCCTTAAACGTTCGCGAATTGATGATTAGCAAAACAGGAGCGGTTGAACTCCCACGATTGAGCCTCATGATTAGTCATTCATGTTCACGGTCATGTTAGGGCCGATTCTGTAGAAAGTATTCGACAAGGCCGGTTGGCAAGATTGTTGAATGAGGCGATTTCTCGAAGCACGAATCGATCATAAGGAACGGGTGAAACCAACCGTCTGCGCTGCGGGCGCCATCTGTCTGCCAATCAGCGCGCAAGATAACACTTGTGTTTCGATCTGTGAAGCTCACGACTTCCCTGGCGTACAGCAGCTTTGGCCAACGCCTCTTTGCAATTCGTTCAGGCTCCAGCGAAGATTAGAGTTCAATGGCTGAAGCTAAGCGAAAGATCCGTTGGTCGTCGGCTTGGGCTGATGCGCGCGAGCTTGTCTGGGCGCATCGGCGCCGCCTCCTGCTGGGAGCGGTCTTGATGATCGTTAATCAGGCTATGGGCCTGGTCTTGCCGGCCTCGACCAAATATCTGATCGACGTCGTCATCGGCCAGGGACGAACTGATCTGCTTTGGAAGATCGCCCTGGCAGCGGCGGGCGCAACTTTCATTCAGGCCTTCACGTCGTTCAGCCTTTCCCAAGTATTGGGCGTTGCGGCGCAACGCGCTATCACCGAAATGCGCAAGAAGGTCCAGGCGCAGATTTCACGGTTGCCAATCAGCTACTTCGACTCGACGCAAACAGGCAAGCTCATCTCACGCATCATGAACGATGCCGAGGGCATCCGTAATCTCGTGGGGACCGGACTAGTCCAACTCGCGGGCAGCTTCATCACCGCGGTGGTGGCGCTTTGCATTCTGTTTTGGCTCAATTGGCGCCTGACTTCAATGACCATTCTGGTGCTGGGCGCATTCGGCGGCGCATTGGTTTATGCATTCACGCGCCTGCGGCCATTGTTTCGCGAGCGGGGTGAAATTACCGCCGCACTCACCGGACGGCTGGCAGAATCGCTCGGTGGCATTCGTATCGTCAAAGCATATACGGCAGAGAAACGTGAAGCGCTGGTTTTCGCTCGCGGCGCGCACCGGCTCTTTCGCAACATCGCCAGGTCAATGACAGGGGTGTCGGCGACGACCGCATTCTCGTCAGTAGTCATCGGTGCGGTCGGCGTTGTCATCATTTTGGTCGGCGGACATTCCGTAGTCACGCGACAGATGACGGTCGGCGATTTGTTCATGTATGTCATGTTCACGGGCATGATGGCGATGCCCTTGATACAGTTCGCGGCCATCGGCACCCAGATAACCGAGGCCTTTGCCGGTCTCGATCGCATCCGCGAAGTCATGAATATGCGGACTGAGGATGAAGCGGACGCCCAGCGCACTCCTTTGCCCACCGTCCATGGAGAAATTGAGTTCGAGAATGTTTCTTTCGAATACAACCCGGGCGTGCCGGTGCTCAAGAATGTCTCGTTTATGGCTCCGGCAGGTTCTACGACAGCGCTGGTCGGCTCGAGCGGCTCGGGGAAAAGCACCCTGATTAGCCTCGCGATGAATTTCAACCAACCGCTTTCCGGAACTATTAAAGTTGACGGCAAAGATCTTCAGACTCTGCGCCTGCGCGATTTTCGTTCCTATCTCGGCGTGGTGATGCAGGACAATTTTCTGTTCGACGGGACGATCGCTGAAAACATTTCGTTCTCAAATCCGCACGCCAGCATGACAGAGATACAGGCCGTCAGCCGCATCGCGCACTGCGAAGAGTTCGTCGAGCAATTCGAGCATAAGTACGACACCATCGTAGGCGAACGTGGCGTAAAACTGTCCGGCGGGCAACGCCAGCGGATTGCGATAGCGCGCGCCATTCTCGCCGATCCGAAATTACTGATCCTGGATGAAGCCACGTCCAGTCTGGACAGTGAGAGTGAAGCGTTGATTCAGGATGGTTTGCGGACGCTGCGACGCGGGCGCACCACTTTCGTAATTGCGCATCGGCTTTCAACTATCCGCAGCGCGGACCAGATTCTCGTCCTGGAAGCCGGCGAAATTGTCGAGCGCGGCACGCACGAAGAACTGTTGGCGGTCAATGGCCGATACCGGCAGCTCTACGACAAGCAGTACAAGTTCGAGCGCGATCAATTCATCAATCCCGGCGAAGACTTCACCCCCGCGCCGTCGTCACAAGCGGGACGTCCGGCGAGGCTTTCAAATCTATGACCGCCGCTTGCCCGACGCCGCGCTCAAGCCCTTTTTCAGAATCGCTGCCGATATTCCTGACAAACGATGAACGATCTCACCATCTCGGATCTAACGTAGTCGCCACCAAAGCTGTTTAGTTTGTCGAGCCAGTATTGATAACCGGCAAAGTCAAGATCCGGAGCATCGTTCGGGTTGCGCCGCAGATATCCGAAGTATTGCATCAGCACAAACGCGCGATTGAACTCCTGACGACTCAACGTCGCGTTCTCGGCCACGGCGCGCAAAGCTCGCGCGCGCGCCGAAACATCGATGCTGGTTGTCGCTGATCCAAACTCGGCTATGGCTGCGTTTCGCTCACCCGTTGTTGGCGTGACCCCGGCGTTTGAAAATAACTTATCGACGAACTGTGCCGGAGTCATGGAACCAGGGAAGGCGGCGTTGAAGCGTGCGGTCTGGACAAATTGCGCGACAAACGTTTGTTTGTTGTTCTCCAGCAACGCTCTCCAACCCGTTTGACCAACGATTACCCCCTGACCAATTTGTTGCGTGTCTGTCAACAGCTCATTGAGCCTGATTGGCACGGGCGCGGCGGTGATATTGCCGTAGGCGGTCTTGTAAATGCGATAGACCAAATATCCCGTCTCCTGAAATTCAATTGAAACAAAGAAGGCCGCCGATACGTTCACGCGCTTCACGTCGATGCACGCTGCATTCATGCCGCAGTCCGTTATTTCACGCGTCCAAAACAGAAGTCCGCCTGGATCGGGCTGACGACCGAGAAAATCAGAATAATGCTGTCTGACGAACGTTTGCGCGTCATCGATTGCGTTCGGCGTCGGCGTTGGGGTTGAAATCGGGCCGCTCGGAGTCAACAGGAAATTCCCCGAATGCAAATCAGCATAGCGGCCCGAGGCGATGATCTGACCGGCCTCGTTTATCGCGTAGGCTTCTCTCAGGAAATACTTCGAGCTGTCGATCAGTGAGTTCAGGTCCCTGATCCCGGTGGCCGGCGTGTACAAAAAAGCCGGCCCGTCTCCGCTGTTTGGCGTATAACCCACGGCCGCGTCAGAGCTGTTAATGCTCCGAGCAGTCTTGAAACCACTATCCGGTGAACCCATATCAACCAGGGTGCCGCCGGTATAAATGAAGGCCCGGTTCGCCGAATCATTGATCAACCCACTCCAGCCAACCACGTGGCCCAGACTGTTGATGCCAAGCGCTACGCTCTCTGAGCCACCCAGGGTCTTGAGGTTAATCATCTGCCCGCCGGAATAGAGAAATGCGTGTCGGTCGCCATCGTCCGTCAAGCTGTAACCAACAACTTGTCCCGAAGCATTAATGGCGTTGGCGCGACTCCACACGGCGAAACTACTGCCCAGGTTTCCCAGATCCGTCATCTTCCCGTTCGAGTATGAAAACGCGTGCTCAGGCTGTGGCCAACTCGTATTCGGTTGGCGTGTGTCGCTGTAGCCAACGATTTGCCCATTGTCGTTGATGGCGGTGGCATAACTCGTTGCCCCACCGGGCAATGTGCCCAAATCCGTCATGACTCCGTTAGCGTAAAGGAATGCGTGAACCAGGCCGTCGCCGCGATCGCTGGAACCAACGACCTGGCCCGAAGCATTGATTCCTGCGGCGGAACTCGAAGTCCCGCCAGGTAAGGTGCCGAGGTCCTTCACAGTGCCGTTCGAATAGATGGCGGCATGAAATTGCTTTGATGCTTCGAAGTAATGGTATCCGGCGACCACTCCTGATGCGCTTACCGCGCGCGGCTGAATCACCACGTCTTCAATCGTGTAGGCGAAACTCTCGACTGAACCGGTTGAAGCATCAGAGCTGACGATGAGAATAATCGGGCTTCTGGTTATTAAGATTGTAAGCGAGATAACAAAAGCTATGATGAGAAGTCTGAAGTTTTTCCCAAGAGTGTTCATGTCGCACACCAAACGATGCCGTCCCTCGAAGCACAACACTTTGAGCAGACTGGTATCGCTCCTTAACGCAATAAAAGAATTCAAGTGTCGTGCCCATTTCGAGCAGGGCTAAACCATAATCCCGCGGAGGCAATAAGCTGGGCGAGGGTAATGACTTGTGCGGCTTTGACCGAATCGGGGATGCGCAAGGCACTTAGTTGATTGCCGTTCGTTCACGTGAATTTGCGCAGACAAGTGGTGACAATTCTCAACTCTTCGCGAATAAAACTCCGCCCATGAAACTGCGGGTTTTTCCGCGCTACCTCGCGCTAATCCGCAGTTCGCTCGCCTGCTCGGTGAACCTCCGAGTTTGATTGCTGGCGGTTTACGGATGGTAATCGCTTCAAATCGCGTCTTTGTAGAATTTGATCTCCCAAACCCATCGCAAACTTTGGAAGGCACATCACTTGCTCCCTCGTCGCCGAAACCTGGAGGCGAGCTATGTCCGAAAAAATCCAAGCCATCGATTTCATGTACTACGTCGCCACGCGCGAGTTCATGGAGCAGTGGGACCGCGCCAAGGAAGGCGAACTGATCTGTCGAATGGAGAAAGCGATCGGCGGGCTCCCCCGCTTTGCATCCATCGAAGAGATGCTCAAGCAGATGGACGACGCCGGCGTGGAAAAAGTCTTCATCACGCAGTGCAAGATGTGGTCGTACTGGCGCAAGTGGATGTACATGGATACGCAGCTTGAGGACGTGCTCCAGTACACCCAGAAATATCCCGATCGATTCGTGGGCCTCGCCGGTTACAACCCATTTCGAATCAAAGAGAGTCTGCGTGAGATTGAAGCCGCCGTGACAAAGCATGGCTTCAAAGGTGTCTATGTGCACATCTACGGATTCGACATTCCTTTGAATGACGCGAAGATGTATCCGCTGTTCGCGAAGTGCGTCGAACTGGACGTGCCGGTCTCAATGCAGGTCGGTCATGTGCTGGAAGCTAGCCCCAGCGACGGGGCGCGGCCGATGTACCTCGATCGCATTGCCTGTGACTTTCCTGATCTGAAAATGATCGGCGCGCACACCGGCTGGCCCTGGGTCGATGAGTTGATCTCCGCTTGTTACAAGTGGGAGAACATCTGGTTCGGCGTCGATGCCTGGCTGCCGAAATATCTCTCGCCGCAAATCATTCAATTCATCAACAGCCGCATGGGCCGCGACCGTTGCCTGTGGGGGACGAACGGATTGCCCTGGAAGGAAAGCTTGAAGCAGCTGTGCGAGCTCGGGCTGAAAGATGATGTCACCCGCAAGATTCTGCGTGAGAACGCCATCGACCTTTTCCAGTTGCAGCCACTGCCGACGAACCTTCCTGAGATGACAACTCAATTTGCCGAACGGTATGCGGAAGGTCTGCGGCGCACCGGACACCTCATGTAGGCGACTGAAATGCCATGAAGTTCATCGACCAGACAGTCATCGTCACTGGCGGCGCGCGCGGAATCGGCCGCGCCGTGGTCAATGCTTTTGCCGAAGCCGGCGCTGACATCGTCATTGCTGATTTGCGATGCGACGAAGCGAAGACGGCGGCGCTGAATACCAGTGAGACCTTTCAACGACGGGTGCTCGCGGTACGAACCGACGTCAGCAAGCATGACGATGCCGAACGACTGCGGGACGAAACGCTGCGCCAGTTCGGCAAGATCGACGTCCTGGTGAACTGTGCCGGTTGGGATCGTCTGTTGCCATTTATGAAGACGACGCCGGATCTGTGGCAGAAGATCCTCGGCATTAATTTCATCGGCGTTGCCAATACCTGTCACGCGATATTGCCGGCGATGGCTGAACGGAAGCAGGGTGTGATCGTCAATATCAGCTCGGATACCGGGCGCGTCGGATCGTTCGGCGAAGCGATCTATGCGAGTTCCAAGGCCGCCATCATGGCCTTCTCAAAGACGCTGGCGCGCGAACATGCTCGCGACAACATTCGCGTGAACGTGGTCTCGCCCGGTCTTTGTGATACGCCTTTGATCGACGAGATGAAGCAGGACGAATTCACCGCCAAGATTCTCAGTTCGATAGTGAACTTCATTCCTTTGAAGCGGCTGGGACGGCCGGAAGAGATCGCGCCGCTGGTCCTGTTCCTGGCGTCTGACGCGGCCAGTTACATAACGGGCCAGGTGTTCAGCGTAAACGGCGGCCTTAACATGGTGGGATAAGCCCAATGAAGACCGAAGCAATCTTCCCCGAATGGCGCAACCGCTCGCTCGACGACGCGCTGTACGAATGTCGCGAGATGTTTGAGGACACAACGTTTCCTACCGTCAAGCGTTGGCGCGAGCGCGGCGGTAAAGTGGTCGGGCATTTTCAGGTCGCCTTCCCGGAAGAGATTGTGCACGCGGCGGGCCTGTTGCCTTTCAAGGTTCGCGGCGCTCCCATCGAAACGATTCAGGCTGATTCGCGCTTCGGTTCGTATCTCTGCTCGATTCTCAAAAGCTCGCTCGAACTCGCGCTCAGTAACATCGTCGAGATGGAGATGTTCGTCACCCATCCGATTTGCGATGCCGCCAGGAATCTCGGCGCCGTTTGGGGACGTAACGTTTCGTATCCGTGTCAAATTCTCTACCTGCCGCAGAATGCGAATTCGGCCCATTCACAGATCTATTTGCGAGGCGAGTACGACCGGTTGAAACGTTCTGTCGAGCAAATCACGGGAGCCCGAATTTCCGCCGAAGCTCTGCATAGCTCAATCAAGATATTCAATGACAATCGCGCACTGCTCCGCGAGCTTTACGCAATCAAGAAGGAAACACCGTGGCTGGTTTCGGCTGACGAGGCTTATGTGCTGGTAGCTTTGGCCGGACTGATTCCGCGCGAGGAACACAACGATTTGCTGCGCACGCTGCTGCCGCAAATCCGCGCGCGCAACACTCATTCGCAGGACAAAGTGCGCGTGGTTTTTGAAGGTGGTTTTTGCGAACAGCCGCCCCTCGATCTCATCCGCGCCATCGGCCGCTCTTGTTACGTTGTCGATGACGACTTACTGATTGGCCTGCGCTGGCTGCTTGAGGATCTCTCCACCAAAGGCGACCCCCTCAACAATCTTGCCGAAGGATATCTCGAGGCATCTTCATACAGTCCGGTGCAGCACGATCTCCGGAAGCCCAAAGAGATGATGCTGCTCAAGCGCATTATCGACTCGAAAGCCACGGCGGCAATCATCACCGCGGCAAAGATGTGCGAGCCCGGCCTGGAAGAACAGGTCGCCTACACGCGCGCGCTCGACGAGGCCCGCATCCCCTACTTCATGGGAGAGTTCGAAGAAAACATGACCAGTTTCGATTCGCTGGAAATCCAGCTTGAAACCTTCGTCGAAAATATTCTATTCGCCTGATCACAAAGGAATGACCGAAACAAATGACATTGTCGGACGCGGTAACCGCGATGGCGCACAGTTGTTCCAGAACTGGTTCAATCAACTGAACCACACTGCTGAAACAGGCCGGACGGCGGCTTACGTTTTTGTGATGGGTAGCCTTAATGAGCTGCTACGAGTGTTCGACTTTCCCATCGTGATGCCGGAGATCAATTCTCTCCAGACCGCCGTGCGCCGCGTGGCCCACGAATATCTCAACCAGGCCGAGGACTATGGCTATTCCCCTGACATTTGCGGCTACGTAAAGGCAGACGTCGCGGTCCAACTTCGCGGCGGCGAACATCCGATGGGGCGGATTCCGAAGCCTTCGCTGGCGGTGTTGACGAACGCGTGCAACACGTACATCAAGTGGGCCGAGATTTGGGAGCGGATGTATCGCATTCCCATCTTCACGCTCGATGTACCCGGCACTCGCTCGGCGGGCAAACAAACGTGGCCAGGAAACACCGACTTCGAGAATGATCGTCAATATGTGCAGGCGCAGCTACATGAGCTGATTACGGTTTGCGAAGACGTGAGCGGAAAGAAGTTCGATATCGATCAACTTCGCGAGAATCTCCATCACGCGAACACCATGAGTCGCGCGTGGCGAAGAATCCTCGAACTAAACCGCAACACACCTTCAGTTTTCAATGCATTGACCGACGGCACGATTTACCTGGGCGTGTCTAACGGCTTTCGCGGCACCGCGGAGGGCGCGCGCTATTTCACCGACCTTGTCGCAGAGATGGAATTCAAAGCGGCGAACGGCATCGGGACGATGACGGACGAGAAGTACCGGCTCGTGTTTGTGGGTGTTCCCTGCTATCCGATCTTTCGTCGGTTCAACGAATTGTTCAGCGAGTGGGGTGGCACGTTCGTAAATTCAACCTATCTTTGGTTTGCCGCCGGCGGTGTCGGACAAGGGTACGAATACGACTTAAACCGACCGCTTGAAAGTCTGGCGGAAGGGCTTTTGATTTACGTGCGCAACGCAATGGACAGCATGTTCTATCAAGAGGAGGCCTTAGCGGAAATGATTGATGCATTTCAGGTGGACGGCGTCATCTATCACCCAATTAAGAGTTGCCGCACCGTCTCAACCGGCCTGGCGGACAATCGTCGCGCGTTGATGGCGTCACGCGACATCGCCAGCCTTTTCATCGAATCAGACATGATGGATCGACGGGTGGTTTCTGAAGCGCAACTGAAGAATCGCGCTGACGCTTTCTTTGAAGGACTGGCCTCGCGGCGTCATTGAGCAAGGGTGAAGGGGTTAGGGCGTAGGGTGTAGCGAAGAGCGGTGAATCAATAATTGACCCTGGCTTACGACGACCAGTAAGACCACTCAGCAGGGTGTAGGGGGTAGGTGTAGAAAACAAGAGGGGATCGAGAGGGCATCGGCTCCGACCTCAACCAGTAAGACTAAACGGAAGGTTCTGGGGTTAAGGGTGTACGGTAGCGCGGAGCGGAAGCGACAACAGCATGATAACTACACCCTACACCCTAACCCCTAAACCCTGGAGCAGATATGGCATACGCAGCCGGCGTTGACGTCGGATCCACACAAACGAAAGCAGTCATCATTGACGAAGCGGGTCAGATTGTCGGGCGCGCATTGATCGACACCGGCGCAAACGTAATCTCCGCCGCTGAGAATGCCTTCGCCCAAGCGCTCGCTACGAGACATTTGGACGAACGTGAAATTGAATATGTGATTGGCACGGGTTACGGCCGTTATCGCGTCACATTCGGCAACGCGCAAGTTACCGAGATCAGTTGTCACGGTCGCGGGGCGGTGCACATGTTCCCCGGCACGCGCACCGTCGTTGACATGGGCGGCCAGGATACGAAGGCCATTCGAGTTAATGCAACGGGTGAGATCGTCGACTTCTGCATGAATGATAAATGCGCCGCGGGCACGGGACGCTTTCTGGGAGCAGCATCTGCGGCCCTCGATATTCCACTTGACCAGTTGGGAGAAGTTGCGCTGCAGGCCGAACGCGCCGTGAAGATCAGCACGACCTGCACGGTCTTTGCCGAGTCCGAGGTGCTTTCGTGGCTGGGCAAAGGCAAGAAGATCGAAGACATCCTGCTTGGGGTTCATCAATCGATAGCGGCGCGTTCGATTGGATTGCTGCGGCGCGTGGGCATCGAACCGGAAGTTACCTTCACCGGTGGGGTAGCCAAAAATATCGGCATGATCGAAGCGCTGAATAAAGGCTTGAATCTGAAAGTTAACGTCGGCGGCGATTCACATTTCATGGGCGCGCTGGGAGCGGCGCTCTTCGCGATGGATCACATTCGCGCGAGTCGGACTCCACTGCACGAAGCGGCCTGAAAACAATCTTATGACTTACACCATTGGTATCGATGTCGGCTCAACTTACACCAAGGCTGTCGTCCTCGCCGATGACTTTCAGATTGTCGGCAGCGCCATGTCGGCCACGGGTTTTAAACTCGCCGAAGTTGCCGACCGACTCTTTAATGAAGCCGTTGCCGTCGCCGGTTTGAAAGTCGCGGACGTCGAATATGTAGTCGCCACCGGATTCGGCCGGCACATGGTCCCATTCAGCCACGTCACCGTCACCGATCTCACCGCCAGCGCCCGCGGCGCTTCGTTCTTATTCCCGGGAACGCGCACGGTGCTCGACGTGGGCGGACAAACGATGAAGGCCAGCCGGCTCGACGAGGTCGCCAAAGTCAGGGCCTTCCGTCTTAACGACAAGTGCGCCGCCGGCACGGGCGCGTTCATCGAAAAGACCGCCCGCTACATGGGCTATTCGACCGCAGAGATTGGCCCGCTCGTCGCCACTTCCAAGAACGCTGTGCCGATCTCCGGCGTGTGCGCCGTATTCGCGGAATCTGAAGTGATCAATCAATTGTCATTAGGCGCGCCGCCGGCCGACATCATGTACGGCGCGATCTCTTCGCTCGTCGATCGCTCAGTGCAGTTGATGAAGCGGGTGCAGATGGAGGCCGAGTACACGCTCATCGGCGGCATTTTGCGATTCCATACGATGGCGCGGGTCGTGCGCGAAAAGCTGAATGCAGAAGTGAATGTTCCCGACGGAGACATGGTTCAATACGCCACCTCGCTGGGCGCGGCCATCCTCGGGCATCAACGCCTGCGCAAGCTCAAATCAGTCGGCGCAGATTTGAAGTGAGCGATTGAACCTGCGCCGAAATAGATCACTTTCTGAAACTTCCCCGGACTCTCACGCGTAAAACGAATTCGCACTTTGTGCAGTCTGCTTCGAATCGTTAGTAATAAATCCGAAAAACTGAATTTTCTTTTCCTGAGGAGGAAATCCCTTGTCCAAGAGAATTACCCAACTTCCCTTCTTCGCATCTATTTGCATCGTTGCTTTCATTTTGCTTTCGGCAGTGAGCCTTGCAGCGCAAACAAAGCTGCTGCGCTTTCCCGATATTTACGGAGAGCGCGTAGCCTTCACTTATGGCGGCGACATTTGGACGGCGCCGGCGAACGGTGGCTCCGCCATCCGCCTGACCGCTCATCCCGGTATGGAAGTGTTCGCGAAGTTTTCGCCGGACGGAAAATGGATTGCATTTACCGGACAGTACGACGGCGACGAACAGGTCTACGTCATTCCTTCAACCGGCGGGGTGCCGCGTCAGCTGACCTTCTATCCGGCGAAGGGCCCTTTGACGCCGCGTTGGGGCTGGGACAACCAGGTTTACGGTTGGAGCAAGGACGGCGCTCGCATAGTTTTCAAATCGATGCGCGATTCGTGGACTTTGCCCATTGCGCGCCTTTACAGCGTGTCGGTCGAAGGCGGACCGGCCGAAGCATTGCCGATGCCGGAAGCGGGTTCGGGTGATTATTCGCCGGACAGCACCCAGATGGTCTATTCACCGCAGAACCGCGACTTTCGTCCGGAGAAGAGATATGGCGGTGGCCAGGCGAACAAACTTTATATCTTCGATCTAAAGACGAATGCGGCGAGGCCCATCACTGAGGGACCGCGCGCGACGCGCGACCCCATGTGGATTGGCGACACCATCTATTACAACTCGGATCGCGATGGTCACTTCAATCTGTACGCTTACAACACCAGAAGCAGCAAGACCTCGCAGGTCACGCAGAACAAGCAATGGGACATTCGTTGGCCGAGCTCAGATCATCAGAACCGCATCGTCGATGAAATGGATGGCGAGCTGCAGATCCTTGACACCAAAAATGGGAAGGCAACTCCGATTTCAATCACGGTTCCCGACGACGGATTGGCAAAAAGGCCAAGTCGCGTCTCTGCCGCCAACAACATCGAGTCCTACGAGTTAAGCCCCAAGGGCGAGCGCGCTTTGTTCTCGGCGCGCGGCGACATCTTCACGGCGCCAATCGAAAAGGGACCGACGCGTAACCTGACGCATTCATCCAATGCGCACGACAAGTGGCCCAGCTGGTCACCCGATGGATCTCAAATCGCCTTCATTTCAGATATGAGCGGTGAGGAAGAACTGTATGTGATACCTCAGGATGGCTCGAAACCACCGACGCAACTCACGACCGGCGGGCAGGCAATGCGTTATCAACCGGATTGGTCGGCCGACGGCAAGCGTCTCGCATTTAGCGACAAAGACGGCCGCGTTTTCGTGGTCACTGTTGCCGACAAGAAGATGATCGAAATTGCCAAAACGCCGCGCAATCAAATCCGTGATTACACCTGGTCGCCGAGCGGTAGTTATCTCGCCTTCAGCATGTCAAACCGGGGCAGCGGTTTCGCGTCGCTCTACATCTGGAACGCCGCTGATGGCAAATTGAGCCGCCTCACGGACGACATGTTCAATGCCGGTACCCCGGTGTGGGACCCGCAGGGCAATTACCTTTACTTCGCCAGCCAGCGCGAATTTGCGCCGCAGATTTCGAACATCGAATTCAACTATGCGACCAACCGCGATGTGTATCTCTACGCGATGGCGCTGCGCAAGGACGTGAAGCATCCGTTCCCGGCTGAAAGCGATGAAGTCGCGGTGACCAAGCCGAAAGATGAAAGCGCGCCCGCGGAAAAGAAGGAAGGCGAAGGCGAGAAGCCCGCTGAAGCGAAACCAGCGACGCCACCCGCGCCGAAAGCGATGACGATCGATTTTGACGGCATCTCAAGCCGCGTGGCCCGCGTGCCAATCGGCGCCGACAACTATGGCGCAATTTCTGCCAAGCCAGGCTTTCTGATGTATGCGACGGGACCGGCGTTCTACTACGGACGCCAGGGCGACCGGCCGGCCCAACTAAAAATCTATTCCCTGAAAGATCGCAAAGAGACCACGCTGATCGACGATTTCGGCGGCGGCTATGCGCTGTCGCGCGACGGCTCGAAGATTCTAACTCGGACCGCGCAGGGCTTCGGTCTCTGGGACGCGACGCCCCAGGGCGTCCAAAGCCGCAAGGCGGTTTCGACCGTGGGCCTGGTTGTCGACCGCGTGCCGGCGGAAGAGTGGAACCAGATATTCAACGAAGTCTGGCGGCGCTATCGCGACTTTTTCTACGTGCCGAACATGCACGGCTATGACTGGGTGGCGCTGCGCGAGCAATACAAACCCCTGCTGCAACACGTGGCCCACCGATCCGATCTCAATTACGTCATTTCCGAAATGGTTTCCGAATTGACGGTACAACACGCGTACGTCGAAGGCGGTGATTTCCAAATCCCACCGCGACCCCGGGTAGGGTTGCCGGGCGCCCGTTTTGAACTGGATAAGGCGGCCGGTCGTTACCGCATTTCGAAGATCTTCGAGGGCGAAAACGAAGAAGATATCTATCGTTCGCCCTTGACTGAGATCGGCGTCAACGTTCACGTCGGCGATTACGTGCTGGCGATCGACGGCAATGAATTGAAGCCGACAGACGATCCATATCGCCTGCTCCGCAACAGAGCAGACAATCCGGTTTCCCTGACCGTCAACACCAAGCCATCCATGGACGGCTCGCGCGTTGTTTCTTATCGTCCAATCACAGACGAAGGCAATTTGATTTACCTTGATTGGATCACGCGCAATCGCAAACGTGTCGAAGAAGCCAGCGGCGGCCGGATTGGCTACATACATATTCCGGACATGGGCGCCAACGGCATCCGCGAATTCATCAAGTGGTACTACCCGCAGATGGACAAGGAAGCTTTGGTCGTTGATGTCCGGGCCAACGGCGGCGGCAACGTTTCGCGCATGCTGATTGAGCGCCTGCGTCGCAAAATGCTGGGCGTCAACTATGCGCGCACTGACGACTTCGGCAATACGTATCCCGATGGCGTCTTCATCGGGCCAATGGTGGCGTTGCTCGATCAGAACTCGGCTTCTGACGGCGACATCTTCCCTTATATGTTTCGCGAAGCCGGACTCGGGCCATTGATCGGCAAACGGTCGTGGGGCGGAGTCGTCGGCATCGGCAGCCGCGGGCCACTAATCGACGGCGGCAACATCTTCGTACCAGGATCAGCGTTAGCGAATGCCAAGGGTCAATGGATAATCGAAGGCTACGGCGTCGATCCTGACATCGAAATCGAAAACGACCCGCAATCGGAAATCGCCGGAAAAGATCCCCAGCTTGAACGCGGCATCGCCGAGTTGATGACGAAGATAAAGAACAATCCGACGAAGGTGCCGGCCCGACCAGCGCCTCCGATTAAGACGATTACTAATTCTAAGTTCTCTACGCGGGGATGAAGACTTAGAAATTCAATTACCAAAACTCAGCGAGGGATGATCGGCTTCTTGAGCAATCATCCCTCGCATTCTATTGACTTGGTCTTTGCGGCTAAGGCTCACTCCCAGCGAGTGGGGCTATCACCTGAAGGTTTTAGGATTCCTCGGCACAAAAACAATGTGCCAGCTCGAAGGTTGCGATCGCGGGGGACGCGACTCGGCGGCCGAACTGGCACTGGCAGGCGGTATTGATGTCAACGTCGGACGGCTCTTACAACCGGCTGACTTTGGTGTCAGCCCCTACCGACGTCGAAAATTATACTCCCGTGAAATTATCCGTCAACGGCTTTGTTCGCGCTCAAGTGACGAGCTTCACATGTTCTGGGGCCGGGTGCTGAAACAAGCATATTTACTGGTGATTTGACCTCTTCGGAGGGCTTCCCTATACTGCCAATTCCTCAAACGCAATGGCCAGGTAGCTCAGTTGGTAGAGCGCGGCCCTGAAAAGGCCGGCGTCGGCGGTTCGATTCCGTCCCTGGCCACCATTCTTTTCAATTACTTAGCGCGACTCAAAAAGCGTGTAAAAATTTCTGGCGCGAACAATACGCGAACATCGCTCCACGGTTTTCATTTTTGGCGTCGCTCAATCGGTCGCTTGAGATTTAGCCAGACCCGCTGTTACTGCCACTGAAGACATGAAAGCACGAAAAATGATGAGACGCGGGCACCAATCACTTTAAATAGCTACAGGCAGTCGATCTTCGGAACTGAAATCGCGCTACGGAGTTTGAGTCCGTTGCGCGCATCATTTTTGCTCGAATTGCTGAGGAAACCAGCTTAGGCGCTTGCGAATAGTCCTCCATCCAGACTAAAGGTCTTGCGTTATGTCGGGGGTCCGTGTCGGCCTGCCTGCCCAGCCGTTGAATCGGGAAAACGGGCGGCTACTGAATGCGCATTTGAACTTATTGAGATGGATGGGTCTTCAGCCACTCCGCACGAAGCAGAAAACTCCCATCCGTGACAATGCGATCACCGGTGGTTAAGCCTTCTACCACTGGATAGAAACCGTTGCTCTCCGCGCCAAGCCGCACCGGTCGCATCACGAACTCATTTGGCTTGTCGGTGGCAACAAAGATGAATTGCTGGTTGCCGATCATTTGTACGGCATCCTTCGGAACGACTGGCATTGTCTTTTCCGCGGATCCGAGCGCGCCGAAAGCCACATTTACAAACATCCCGATCTTGAACATCTGTCTGGGATTCGCCATTTCTATTCGCACTTGTGCGGTCCGGGTCGCGGGATCGATCTTCGGATCGACGTATGACACATGGCCTCGAAAGATACGACCGGGATAGGCATCTGAAGTTACGTTTGCTCCGCTACCCACGCGCACGGTCGCTAAATCCTTTTCATAAACCTGGCCCACAACCCACACTGTGGATAGATCAGTCACGCGCATCAGTTCTTTATTGGCTTCGATTACTTCACCCATATTTACGCTGCGAGTGGTCACCGTGCCCGATGACGGCGAGGGCACGCTAACCTCAGAGCTTATCTGCGACGCCGACTTCAAAGAATTAATGCGCTGTGCGGACAGGCCGAGCAGCAGCAATTTCTGTCGAAGATTTGCGAGGTTCGCTTCCGCTTCGCGATACTGCGAAGTCGCCGATTCAAGTTCCTGACGGCTCGCAGCGCCAATCTCTACGAGCTTGATCGTTCGCAGGTGGTGACGATGATGCTCATCGAGCGCTGCGACCGCCGTCAAATAATTCGATTGCGCCTCAGCAAGTTCGTTGCTGAAAACCATCGCGACGGGTTGACCGCGACGCACGTTTTGTCCCAGTTCGGCACTGACGTTCCGCACGATACCGCCGACCAGCGACACGACCGGAGTCTCTTTGTAGCTGTTCGTTTGCACGACGCCGGTAGCTAGCAGTGCGGCGGCCTCTGTTGATGGCGCTTCGCCCACACTTTCGAGTTTCAATTGCACGCTGCGCAGTTGTTCCGGCGTTAGGGTGAGCCGCTGTTCAGTCGTCGCCATTGGTTGCGACGACTCCTGGAACGAAACGGTGCGGGGGGCCGCGACCGGCTTGCCAGATTGCTTAGGCCAGAACTGCCAGATAGCTAGCGTCGCAGCGGTCGCGACCATCGCCACGATCGCGACAATGATTAGAACTCGACGGGAGCGCGGTGACTTATTATGCGGCGATTCGGCTGTTGCAGGAACCTGATTTGTTTCTTCGTTCATCGCTTAATCAACTCCGGTGACGAGGTGCTGCGCTGAATCTCAACTCGGGCGTTGTAGACGGTGAGTTGCGCGTCGATAAAATCATTTTCCAATTCAATAAAGCGGCGCTGCTCCGCGATGTAGTCCAGCAGAGTCTTCGAACCAAGTTCGTAGGTTTGCCGGACGACATTAAGATTAGCCAGCGCGGGATCGCGCGCCCCCACGCGAAAGATTTCTTCAGCCTTGACTGCTCGATCGTACTGCGCGTAAGCGACCGCCACTTCACGTCGCACAGTCAACTCCGCGAACTCACGGCGCGATTTCGCTGCTTCTGATTGGGTAACGGCGGCTTCGATTGCGCCTTGGTTCTTGTTACGAACCGGCAACATGATCGAGACGCCAAACTTCAGGTAATGGAAATTACTCTCGATCGGTCGCAACGCACCATGGTCGTCAACGCCAAACTGCGGAAATCCGGCATGCATCCTCTCGTAGCCGGCGGTGACACTGCCGTCCCAACGCCCCTCAGCCCGAGCTTGTTCGATGCGCGCGGCAGCGAGATTTTCATTGGCGCGGAGGGCCTGCAGATCCGGCCGCTCACGGAGCGCACGTACCGTTTCGTCTGCTAGCGCGGGCAACTGATCGATTAAATGATCGAAATCTCCTTTCAACCGCAACGGCTGTTCGGGCAGCAGGCCGAGCAGGTTCCGTAGTTCAAGCATAGCTACTTCAACTTTGCCTTCCGCAGTTTCGCGCATCGATTTCAGTCGATTAAGCTCAACCAGCGCCATGTTCTGTTCCAGCGGAGGCGTGGCGCCTTCATTCACACGCGCGGCAATTAGATTGAAACTCCGCTGATTCGCTTCAACCAACTGATCGGTGAACGAAAGTTTCAGGGCCTGCGCTAACGCCTCACCGAACTTCATGCGGATTTCACCCGCCAGTATCCGTTCCCGATTAGCGAATTCGCGTTCGCGTACTTCGACTTCACGTTCCGCTACGGCGATCCGCGTGGGCACGCGCCGGTTCAACTCCAGCGGCAAAGTTACACCGGCCATGACGGTATTATCGCGGCCTGGAGGGACTTGGCGTTTGCCTTCGACATCCAGCATCGGATTTGCGCGCAGCCGCGCCTGCTTAACCAATGCTTTGGCTGCGTCAACTTCCTTGCGCATAGCTTCGAGTTCAGCGTTGTGAGTGAGCGCGAACGCGACGGCCTCGTCCGCTGTCATGCCGGAAGTCTGATCAAGGTAGCGAGAGACTGACGCAGGCGTTTGCGGTGGTTTCGCATCGGGTGATGCATTGCTTTGCGCGAGTCCGATCGGACACACGCACAAAACCAGAATCAAAGTCATCACCACGCGCGGGAATATCGATCTGTTTCGGCTTCTGATCATCTGTCGTTATTGCACAATTAGCTTGCCGCGCATCATGTTCATGCCCAGGTAAAACTGAATTCGCCCTTCGTTTTTGGCGTCAGCGTGACGACGACCGGTTGGTTCAATGGCAGGTCTCGCTTGATGCCGAATTCACGTAACACAACTTCCTTGGCGCAGGTCTGGTCAGTTGTTCGCAGGAACGTTATGCGCGTCTGAACGTTGCGGCGCAGCCTGAGTGATACGGGTTCAAAACCGCGCTCCGTTATCTTCACAGTAAATTCTTGCACTCGTGGTCTTGCTCTCGCTGTTAGTGGCAACGCAAAAGTGTTCGCGCAAAGCATTACGGTGATGAGCCCTATCACTAAATAAGTTCTATTCATCTGTTTCATTACTTCTTGTTTCTCCCGCAACGATCACCGGCACTTGCCGCTGCTGCTTCCTTAGTTCACGTTCTCGCAGCCAGAAGAAAATTACCGGCGTTACCACCAACACATGAAACAGACTCGAGACCATTCCGCCAAGAACCGGGGTCGCCAACGGCTTCATGACTTCCGCGCCAGCGCTCGTGCTCCACATGATCGGCAAGAGCGATGCAACGACGGTCGAGACTGTCATTACCTTGGGCCGCAAACGCAGCAATGCGCCTTCAGTAACTGCTTCGATCAGAGACGCGCGAGTCAATTGACCAACTTCGCTTTTCTTTCGCTCGACCGCTTCTTCGAGATAGATCACCATTACCACCGCGGTCTGCACTGCTGTGCCGAACAGCGCGATGAATCCAACCCAAACCGCTACCGAGAAGTTGTAGCCGAGCGCCCACAGCAGATAGATACCGCCCGTTAAAGCGAACGGAACCGCCATTAGAACATGCGCCGCTTCCAACGCTGAGTGATACGTTATGTAAAGCAAAGCGAAGATCACAATCAGCACGATCGGCACAACCAGAAGCAGACGGCTGCGCGCGCGTTGTTGGTTTTCGTATTCGCCACTCCATTCGACGTAATAGCCGGTAGGCATCTGCACCTGCCGCGCGATGGCGGCTTTCGCTTCGTCAACAAAGCTCCCAACGTCACGGCCGCGCACATTTAGCAGCACAGTGCCGCGAAGTAATCCGTTTTCGCTGGAAATCATCGTCGGTCCCTGTACTTCGGTGATCTCGGTGAGCTGCGAGAGTGGAATTGGTTGGCCGGTTGGCGAAGTAATCGGAATCTGGCCGAGCGCTTGCACACCTCCGCGAAACTCAGGAGCGAAACGCACGCGCACCGGAAAGCGCCGCCGTCCTTCGATCGTGACCGAAAGATTTGTCTCACCGATTCCTTTCTCGATCGCGTCCTGGATGGTTCTTTCGTCAATGCCATAACGCGCGGCGGCCTTGCGATTCAGTTTGATGTCGGTGTACGGCGCGCCGCTGATCCGTTCGGCATAGACATCCTTAGCTCCGGGGACGCTGAATACAGTTTCGGCTACGCGTCTCGACAAATCTTCGAGTGTCTTCAGATCATTGCCGAAGATCTTTACGCCCACCTGTGAACGAATACCCGTGGAAAGCATATCGATGCGATTCTTGATCGGCTGGGTCCAGATGTTCGTAACGCCCGGCATGCGCAGCTTTTCGTCCAATTCAGCGATCAGCGATTCACGCGTCAGCCCCGCGCGCCACTGTTCGGGCGGCTTCAGGTGAACCACGGTTTCTGTCATGTTAATCGGCGAGGGATCGGTTGAAGTTTCCGCGCGGCCCGCTTTGCCGACTGCCCATTCGACTTCGGGAACCGACTTGAGAATCTCATCCTGCCGGCTCGTGACCTTGAGCGCTTCATCGATTGAGATTGCCGGATCAGTAACCGGCATAAACATTAGGTCGCCTTCATTCAACGGCGGCATGAATTCCTTGCCGATTCCCGTTGCCAGAAAGATCGCGCCGCCAAAAAGTAACGCAGCAAAAGCGACGGTGATAACGCGATGATTTAAGGCAAACCGCAGCACGGGACGGTAGAGGAAATGAAGGCCGCGCATCACCGGATTTGCTTGCTCTGCATGGAACTTGCCGCGCAACAAAAGCGTGCAGAGCACCGGCACGAGCGTGACCGCAATGATCGTCGCGCCGACCATCGCGAATGTTTTGGTGAACGCCAGCGGATGAAATAGCTTCCCTTCCTCCCCGGTCAGCGAGAAAACCGGAATGAACGCGAGAATGATGATGGCCATCGAAAAGAAGATTGGCCGCCCCACGAGTCGTGTCGATTCCAGGACCGTTCGCCAGACCAGCGGTCGATCCTTCGAATCGACCTTTCGCTTCTCAATAAAGCGAAAGGCATTTTCCGTTACTACAATTCCCGCGTCGACCAGCACACCGATCGCTATCGCGATACCTGACAGCGACATCAGATTTGAGCTGATGCCCATGTAGTACATGAAGAGAAACGCAAGCAACACCGCGAGCGGCAGCGGTATTGTCACGATCAGGATCGAACGGAAGTGCGCGAGGAAAATAATGTGCGCCAGCGTGACGAGAATCAGCTCTTCGATCAGCGCGCGCTTCAAAGTCGAGGTGGCTCGTTGAATCAGCTGTGTGCGGTCGTAGAACGAAACGACTCTTACGCCTTGTGGTAAGCCGCTTTGAATCGCGGCAATCTTCTGCTTGATCGCGTCGATTAGCTCCAGCGTGTTCACGCCGTAGCGCGCGATAACTACGCCGCCAACTGCTTCTTTGCCGTTCTTGTCGAGTGCACCTTGGCGAAATGCATTACCAAGCTTCACGTTCGCAACGTTCTTCACGTAGATCGGGATTCCGTTTTGCGCCATCAGCACGATGTTTTCAACATCGGCAGGCGATTCAATCAACCCGACACCGCGCACCACGGACCATTGACCCGCCTGCTCGACGACATTGCCGCCGACGTTTCGGTTTGATCGCTCAACTGCTTCCACCACCATTGATAACGACAATCCATACGAACGCAGCTTGTTTGGATCGACGTCGACTTGATACTGCTGCACGTAGCCGCCGACGCTGGCGACTTCGGCCACGCCGGGCACGGAATTCAGCTGATAGCGAACAAACCAATCCTGTAGCGAGCGCAGATCGCGCAGGTTCATCTGGTCGCTCTCCAGCGTGTACCAAAAAATCTGGCCCACGCCGGTCGCGTCCGGTCCGAGCGTGGGAACGACTCCCTGTGGAAGTTGCGCGGTGACCAGGTTCAAACGTTCAAGCACCCGCGTTCGCGCCCAGTACAGATCAACGTTATCTTCAAAGATGATGTTGATCATCGAGAAGCCGAACGCCGAACTGGCGCGCACGACACGCACGCCGGGCAAGCCTTGCAGGTTCGTCACCAGCGGATAAGTGACTTGATCTTCAACTTCCTGCGGCGAGCGACCAGTCCAATCAGTGAATACAATCACCTGGTTCTCAGATAGATCAGGGATCGCGTCGATTGGCGTGCGCAGCAAGGCCCAGTAACCCCAGGCGGCAAGGCCGAGATAGATCGCGATCACCAGACCGCGATTGCGCATGGCGAATTCGATGAGTCTCTGAATCATCGCGCGGTTACGCTAAACGTCGCCTTGCCTTTTCCGGCCGGGCCTTCGTAAGCAAGTTGTCCCTGCCATTCGCCGGCCATCGAAATGTTCACTCTCCCGCTGTAAACGCCTGGAGTGCCCGTGGTCGTGAAAGTGACCGCGTCGTTCATTGCGGCCATGCCGCCCATCGCCGGCATGTGAAAGTTCAGCGATACGGCGCCCACATCGACAGGCTTGCTTGAGGAATCAGTGAACGCGAGCGTGACTTCCTGCTCGCCTTGCTTCAATTGACCTGTGCTGTTCGACAGTGCCGCGGTCAGGTTGTTGACACTGACAGACGCGATCGGTTTACCAGTTTGTACTGTGCTGCCGCTCTTCCCTCCACACGCTGCCATGACAACCAACAGCGCAACTGCAATTGCGATGATTAAGATTTTCTTCATTGCCCCTCCTACGAATTAATGATTGTTTTCTGTTCGTGATTCATAACGCCTCCCCCAAGCCCGTTCTAAACCGATGACTTGACAGCAAGAACGTGCCGAACGCGCTCATCCGCGATCTGAATCTGCTCGATTACATATGCGCCGGCATTCTTTGCGAGCGTGACTTTAGTGTTGCGTAAAGATTTCTCAGCAGGCTCAACACGACATTCAATGCGGGCGACTTCTTTTCCTTCCCACATCAAACCTCCCGTAGAACCCGCACGCAGACTCACTTCCTTGAACACCAACCGGTGCTTGTCGCCCTCGATGACATGCTTGACGTGATACATGCCACTCTCCAGCCGGATGTTTCCGGCCCAGGCTGTTCTCCCGAGCCGCACCATCCCTTTTTTCCAAGATTGCTTTGCGCTGTAATCGTGAGTGTGTTGTGCGAACACGGGTGCGATAGTCGCTAACGCAAGTACAGCTAACGCGAGTGAGATTGTGACTAATCGAGTTTTGAATTTCATGATCTCCTCACTTCTAATCCGCGCAACCAAGAAGTCGCGATTCGCCCAAAGACACACATCTGCGCGCCGGTCGGCTTGGAACTGCACGACAGACGAGCACACTACGGCCTTGTTACGATCAGATTAGAAGTGCGAGATTGCGGAGATATGTAGGTGGAGAACCGGGCGGATCGTGCAAGCTGTAGACGCCGAAAAACCGGAACGACGAAGTGATAAGAGGACTCGTCGCGGCCGGATGCATGCTGGTAATCCGCAGCGGAGATGGCGGCGTTAGGCGAAAGCCATTCGCCGGGAGTGTGCTGCCGTTCTGCGCGCAATTGAGCGCGCACAGCAACTCTGCGTCCCCGATCTTCGGCTTCTCTTTTCGCAGCAGCGCTGCTTTGCAGCAATCCATGTCCATCATTCCGCCCATGCTGCAATGGCTCTCGCCAAAACTGAGCGGTACTCCGGCGAACGCGCCGCCGAAGAGCACGAGCAAAAGGACCAAAGATCCGAGCCGCTTCGTCATATCCACTGGCACTTTAGTGAAAACTACCAATAAGAGTCAACATTTCAATTCGGCCTACTACTCAAGACAACATCCCGCACCACCTTGGCAACCGCTATGCCTTGCTTAATAGCGTCATATTTAATGGCCTGCCCAACGCTTTGCGCAAATTCACACTCTTGGTCGCGCATGATTGCCCAGCCCCAACTTCTATAGACACAACGCCGGAGTCGCAGCGCATTGCCGATCACGGACACCGAACTAAAGCTGGATGGTGGCGGCCCGGTTAACCTCTCTTCATTTATAGGCGCTGACATCAGCCACAGCCGTACGCACATGGGCGGGTTTTCCGAACTCCGTCCACGCGAAATGCACTTCATCGTTAAGCCTCGCCATTCGTGGAAAACCGCTGGAACGTGAGATATCAGTCTTGGCAACCACAGACGCTGGACCCAGCGTGCCGTCCAATCGGATACGACGCACTTTGATCGCCCCGCTCTCTACCGTGCCGGACATCCAACATACCAGCGCGGAGCCATCGGGCAACAGTAATACGTCAACGCGGCCGATAGCTTCACCGTCGTCTACCGTGATGGGAGCCCCAAACGTCGCTCCGGCGTCGCCGGAAAAGGAGATGTTCACATGTGGTTTGTCACCGCCCTCCGTGAACCAGGCCACCACCACGCGCCGTCCATCGGCAGCGATCGATGGGCCATTCACCGGGCATCCGTTGATCTCCCAATTATCCGCGTGCACTGGCCGAGGCGACCCCCACGCGCCGTTGCCTTGTCTTACCGAATAGATGTCGCGCACTTCCGATTGGGAGCGGTCCCGATAAACCGCCATGACCCCTTCACTTGTTAATGCCGCTGAAGTCTGACAACACTCGCATACTCGTTCGTCGAGTTGCGCTTCATCGGAAAGTTTCCCATCCCCATCAATCGCGGCGTATCTCAGCGTCATGCTTTCCGAAGCAGGAGCATGGTCATCCCCGTCTTTCATGTCCTTCATGTTGCGACCGTCAAGCCACACCGCGCCCAGGCGACCGTCGGGCAGCGGAATCAGTGAGACAAACCCATGTTCAGTCCGAGTGTTGTCACGGTGCGGCACGAGGGGCTTACTCCAGGTCTTGCCGCCGTCTTTCGACCTGGCAATGTTTACATTGTACGCGTAAGTACCCTTGCCACTTTTCACCAACCAATGCGCAGCCAGTGAGCCTTCCTGCAATGCAATGACGGACGGAAAGTCAGCCCAGTTAACGAACCAGTTCTCCCCTTCCGCGACAGTGCGCCCTTCACTCCATCCATTTTCAACACGCGTGGCGACGCGCAGCGCGTACTTTTTCTCGCCAATCCTTTCCACCCAACTTAGGATAATGCGACCGTCGTGCGTCGCATTCAGTTCTGGCTCGCGGCTGTCCCCATCGGTAGGAGAGCTGCCTGCACGGATTATCAGCGCCTGATCTTCAGTCGCGCTTGATTTCGAAACTTTCAGAGAAGGTGAAGAATTGGGAGCGCTTCGGTTACAGCCAACCACAAGAAGCCCAATTACTATCAGTGAACAGTTTCGAACTATGCACCAAACATTCTTCACGCGAGACCCTTTCGGGTTGAACTGAAAGCTAAGTCGCAACGATTAATATCATCTTCACGCATTACCACAAAGCCAATGAATTAAAATCACACTAGGAGTACGACGACTAAAGATCAGCATTGAATGTGACCATCAATAACACGCTCCTTCGTCGCAACAGGTCTCACCGCGCAGGGCTTCAAGGCCTTCTCTGACAATGATTGGAACCATGATTGGCGCCGCGACCGGATCGGCCCACCTGCATCCCAACAACGCGTGGCAGCCGCCCACCGAGCAGAATAGCGGAAAGATAAGTACATAGCTCAGTCTGTTTTAGAATCGGCCATTAGCGCACCGCTGCTAATGGCGCGAGCTACTCTCACGCAGCTAAAGATGGCGCTAAGATGGTGGCGGTACGTGTTGATTACGACGCCAGACGAAGCGATACTTTGACAACCGCTAGGCCGATAAATATTGGCTGGTATCGTTTGGTAAGATTAGGTTGTGCCGTCTCCAACGTTCTTAAAATCCGTTGCCGCTTAAGGCGTTCCTTCAGAAAAAAGGGGCGCCGGGCGCGAACAATACGCGAACGTCGAAGCGCCTAAAACGGCCCAAATCATCCCACACCATCCTAAATCGACAGTGCCGCAAGTCTTTTGTCTTTAGCAATAACCGTTGATTTCAAACCACTTTCGCGATACGGTAAGCGGCGCTGAAAAGGCCGGCGTCGGCGGTTCGATTCCGTCCCTGGCCACCATTCTTTTCAACAACTTACGGGTCGGTCGTCACGCCAATACGTTCCAAAAAAACAATTGCGTGCAGAGGCTTGTCTTGTTTCTGCGAGTGCAATCTCTCTTGCTCCATCAGACCTATCTTGAACATGGCGAAGGAGGTAGGGTGGCGGAGATGCATTCTTTCGATAGCTTCACACTCGACTTGACGCCCGGATGGCGTGACGGGCAGGAGATAAGGCTGGGCCCGCAGACTTTTGCCGCCCTGGGGCTTTGCTGCAAAAGTCGATTTCTACGTCCGCGAAGCGGACTGAATGCCAATAGCCCAGCGCTTTAGCGCTGGGACAGGGCAGGTGAATTCGCAGTCCGCTTCGCGGACGGCTGAAAACCATAGGC
>JBIOZK010000169.1:0-29149 GCA_044870975.1 Pyrinomonadaceae bacterium | reverse complement strand
TGCTATTCGCTTTCTCGACCGTTCGCAATGCGCAACCGGGAACGCCGCCGGTGGGGACCTATAGCGACTTCATCTCGTTTTTCTGGGCTGAAGTGATTATCGCGCTGTGTCTGGTAGCGCTGGTCTTTACCTGGGTGCTAAGAAAGGCCTAGTTAGTAGCGCAAATTGTTGTAGCGCAAATTGTTTAATTTGCGTTTGATTGAAAGCACGCAAGTTAGCAACTTGCGCAACAGCCGCGTTCGCGCGCTTTTGGTGGACGCGGCCCGGAATTTCCGTTACGATGCAAACATAATGGTTCGCGATCGTTCACTTAGCACCCTCGCCCTTACGTTGCCGCTGACGCATCGCGCGTAACCGCGCTCGTTTAGCGGCGAATCCTAATCACAAAATCGAATATCGGAATTTTGCGCGAGTGTTTTTGTGCAAATGTGTAGTTTCCTTGTAACTTAAGAGGCGAAGGCAATGGACGAGAAATATTTTCCGGAAAAGATAGAAGAGAAGTGGCAGAAGCGTTGGGCCGACGAGCGCGCGTTCGAGGCGCGCGACGATGACGAGCGGCCGAAGTTTTACGCGCTCGAGATGCTGCCCTATCCATCGGGCTTCCTGCACATGGGGCACGTGCGCAACTACTCAATCGGCGACGCGCTGGCCTGGTACAAACGTCTGCGTGGATTCAATGTGCTGCATCCGATTGGGTGGGACAGTTTTGGCCAGCCGGCCGAGCAGGCGGCTATCAAGCGCGGCATTCAACCTCGCGACTGGACTGAAAAGAACATCGCCCACATGGAAGGGCAGATGCGACGGTTGGGGCTGAGCTATGACTGGTCCCGGCTGATCGCGGCGCATCGTCCGGATTATTACAAATGGGACCAATGGTTCTTCCTGAAGATGCTGGAGCGTGGCCTGGCTTATAAGCGCACGTCCGCCGTGAACTGGTGTCCGAAAGAAGAGACGGTGCTGTCAAATGAGCAATCGTCAGGGGGAATTTGCTGGCGGTGCGGCTCGCCCGTTACCAAGAAAGAGATCGAGCAGTGGTATCTGAGAACCACGAAATACGCCGAGGAGTTGGTCAAGGACATCGCAGAAATCGAAAGCGCGTGGCCCGAGAAAGTCCTGAAGCGGCAGCGCGACTGGGTTGGCCGCAGCGAAGGCGCGTTCATCGATTTCAAAGTCAAAGACAGCGACGAAAAGATTCGTGTGTTCACCACGCGCATCGACACAATCTTCGGGGCGACCGCGGTCGTGGTGGCGGCGGAACATCCGGTATTGGAGAAGGTGCTCGAAGCGTCAGCTTTGAAAGATCAAGTGGCGGCGTTCGCCGACCAGGTGAAGGCCGCGCGCGCGATTAAGACTGAAGATCTGGCAGCAGATGAAGAAAAGCTGGGCATTAACACCGGCCAGTTGGCCATCAATCCCTTCAATGACGAGCTGGTGCCGATCTGGGTCGCGAACTACGTGCTGATGGACTATGGCGCAGGCGCGGTGATGAGCGTGCCGGCGCACGACGAGCGCGATTTCGAATTTGCCCAGAAGTACACGTTGCCGATTCGTCAGGTCATTGCGTCAATCGTTCATGGACAGCAAAGCGAGCCACCGGATCAGGCGCCCGGCGGTGATCAGTCGATGGAGATGAAGAACGCGTTCACTGAGTACGGCGTGCTGGTGAACAGCGGTCAGTGGAGCGGCAGGCTTTCACAGGATGCTTTGCGCGAAATGGCTGACTTTGCGGCCGAGAAGAAGTTTGGTGGTCCGGCGGTGACTTATCGTTTGCGCGATTGGGGCATCTCTCGCCAACGGTTTTGGGGAGCCCCGATCCCCATCGTTTATTGCCCTGACTGCGGCATGGTGCCGGTGCCGGAAAAGGACCTGCCGGTGATGCTGCCTGACAATGCGCAATTCACGGGCACGGGCGAATCGCCTTTGAAAAGCGTGCCGGAATTTGTGAACGTCGATTGTCCGAAGTGCGGCAAACCGGCGCAGCGCGAGACGGACACCATGGACACGTTTGTCGATTCGTCCTGGTACTTCTTCCGTTACACCGATCCGCGCAACGAATCAGGACCGTTCGATCCGTCAATTGCCGCGAAGTGGACGCCGGTCGATCAATACATCGGCGGCGATTCGCACGCGGTCATGCATTTGATCTACACGCGCTTCTGGACCAAGGTCATGCGCGACATGGGTCTGGTGAATTTCAATGAACCGGTGAAGCGCTTGCTGACGCAAGGCATGGTGACCAATCGCGTCGAAGGTACCGACGAATTCAAAGCGATGTCGAAGTCGCTCGGCAACGGCGTCGATCCGGACGAAATGATTGAAGCATTCGGCGCTGATGCGACACGTTTGTTTGTGCTGTTTGCTGCACCCGTTGAGAATGAATTGCGTTGGTCGGAAACCGGAATAGAAGGCGCGGTCCGATTTCTGCGACGGGTGTGGACGATGGTTTACCGGTTCGCGCGCGTCCCGCGTGCCGAGCAAGCCGAAGGCTTGCGCACCGAATTCAGCGACGGCGCCCGCGGGTTGCGGCGAAAGACGCACCAGACGATTGCGCGCATCACTTCTGATTTCGAGAAGCTCGATCTGAACACCAATGTGGCGGCGCTGATGGAGTTGCTGAATGCC
This sequence comes from Pyrinomonadaceae bacterium, assembly GCA_044870975.1. Lineage (GTDB taxonomy): Bacteria > Acidobacteriota > Blastocatellia > Pyrinomonadales > Pyrinomonadaceae > UBA11740. The sequence goes on along the minus strand of JBIOZK010000169.1, from coordinate 26,527 downwards.
CTGGGCGACTTTAATGTCGATCCGGCAACGGCAACCGACTCGGATATCTTTGCCGCCCGGGAAGCCATCGAATCGCTGGTCGTCATGCTGGCGCCCTACGCACCGCACGTCGCCGAAGAAATGTGGGAAGACCTGGGACATGAGGGCGGATTGTTGAAGGACGCTCCGTGGCCGGTTGCCGATTCTGAATTGGCGAAGAAAGATGAACTTGAGATTCCGGTGCAGGTCAATGGCAAGCTGCGCTCGCGCGTCATCGTAGCGCCGGACATCTCAGAGGAAGACTTGCGCACCCTTGCATTGGCTGATGCGAAGATTCAGAGCTTCATCGACGGCCAGAAAATCGTGAAGGTGATCGTGGTGCCGCAGCGGCTGGTAAATGTAGTAGTGAAATAGCTTCTTGCTTGCTCGCACCGCAGCCGTTAAAATCAACGCGAATTTGATGACTCGCTCGGGAACCCCCGTGTACTGACCAGCGAATGAGAGAATGCTCAACCTGTCGCAGTTGTTTCTCCGATGACATACTGCATTGTCCCGATGACGGCGCCGCGACGACTTCCTCGATCAGCGGCGAGCCGATTCTCGATGGACGTTATCAACTGGAAAAGCGCCTCGGCCAGGGCGGGATGGGCGTTGTCTACAAGGCGCGCCACATTTTCCTGAAGACCGCGCACGCCATCAAGATCATCCTTCCCGACCTCGTCGGCAACGATCCAAATCTCGTCACGCGTTTTCGGCAGGAGGCCCTCGCCGCTGCTGCCATCCGTCACCAGAACATCATCGCGGTAACTGACTTCGGCGTCGTGCGCGGCACGATGCCGTTTCTCGTCATGGAGTTCGTGCAGGGTAAGTCGCTGCAAGATCTGATGGCGGAAGAAGGCGCGATGTCGCCGTTGCGCGCATTCGAGTTGATGCAGCCGATCTGCGCCGGCATCGCCGCCGCGCACCGTCAGGGAATTGTGCACCGCGATCTAAAGCCGCTCAACGTGATGATCTGCGATGACATGCCGGCCAGCGAAAGCGTCAAGATTCTCGACTTCGGTTTGGCGAAGATTAAGTCCGGCGAGTTGTTGGGATCGTTCATCGCGGCACAGACGACCGGGCTGATGGGCTCTCCTTTTTATATGGCGCCGGAACAGTGGTCGGACGAACCACCCGATGCGCGTGCGGACGTCTACAGCCTGGGAGTGATGCTTTATCAGATGCTGTGTGGCGAGGTGCCTTTCAAAGGCAGTTCGATTCCGTCGATCATGAAGAAGCATCTGACTTCGGATGTGCCTTCGTTTGAATCGAAGGGTTACGACATTCCTTTACAGATCGAGAATGTTGTCCGGCACGCGTTGGAGAAAGAGCCGGACGATCGCACGCCGTCGGCGGACGACTTTTCGCGCGAATTGCGCGAAGCGATGACTAACGCGAGTGCCCAACTCAAGCGCACCGCTGATGCGGATGTGATCGATCCATCGAAGACGATTGTCAGTCCGCCACCCCCCGATACATTTCCACCGATGGGTTCGAATACCGCGTTCGATCCTTTAGCCGGAACTATCAGCGCGGCGGCGCTGGAGGAAGAGGATCACAAGACGCTCTTCGCGCAACGTGAACTCGCGCGCGAGGCAGCGGCGCGGCAACGACTCGAAAAGGAAGAGGCGGCGCGGCTAAAGGCGGAAGAAGAGAAACGCAAAGATGAGGAGGCTGCGAAAGAGAAGGAACGCAAACACCTCGAAGACATTGTCGCGGCACAGACAAAGGTCCTCGAAGAAAAGCTGACGCAGCTGGCTTCAACCATGTCGCCAAAGCCCGGCGCGGCCGGCGGCGTCGACGTGGAAGCGACACAGATTCAGCAGCCGGGAGCGATCACCGCGGGAAGTAGCCTGGCGGGCACTGCCGCCCATCCTTTCCCACGCATGGATGTTGGTCTGGCGCCGAAGAAACGATCGGCAGCGATGCCGATTGCGATCGTCGCGCTCTTAGTTGTGCTGGTGGGTGGCGGCGTCGGGGGCTATTTCATCTATAAGAATCGCACCGTCACGCCCGCTGGTCCGCCCAGGAATCCGCCTGAAGAAGTCACTATCAAACCCGACTTGCTCGAAATCGAAGGCGGCACGTTCCAGATGGGACGCAACGACACCATCCCGACCGAGGCGCCGGCGCATCAGGTAACGGTGAGTAACTTCGCGATGGACAAGACCGAGGTCACCAACGCCGAGTACGCGCAGTTCGTGAAGGAATCCGGCCATACCCCACCCGAGCAATGGGGCAGCGTTAAGCCGCCCGTAGGTCAGGAACTGCTGCCCGTCTCGAATATTTCTTATGACGATGCGATAGCCTTTGCGGCCTGGCGTTCGAAGCGAGACGGCGTCACTTATCGCTTGCCAACAGAAGAAGAATGGGAATACGCCGCTCGCAACGGTGACCGGGATAATTTGTATCCCTGGGGCAACGCGTGGGCTGCGGGCCGCGCGGCCACAGCCGAGACCGGCGTCAACAAAGAACAGCCCGTGGGCACCTATCCCCAGGGCGCGAACCGCTGGGGTGTCCAGGATCTAATTGGCAATGTCTGGGAATGGACTTCGTCAAAGGCGTCGCTTTATAAGGGCAACAAACTCGAGCTTACCGCCCAATATCAAGACTGGATCGTCGCTCGCGGGGGCAGCTATAGCAGCACGTCAAACAAGGTAAGCGGCAGCATGCGCGACTGGTTTGCTCCTAATTACAAGAATCCAAACCTTGGATTCCGCCTGGTCAAGGCCAGCCAGTAGCGAAACTGAATGGCACGCCCGCTCAACGCGTTCATTGTGGCTCTCCTCAGTTCCGTTTCAGGGCAAATCCCGCTATTAAAATATATCGTCGCAAGATAGAATCGGCACAGACTTGCTTTCACCTGTCGCTTTCCCCAAAATCAGCTACGCAAGTCGTAGAAGCTTCAGTCGTTCGTGCACAGTGGGCTTTTGACTAATCCCCTGGAGGCAGTAGATGTTCGAAAAGATGTATGCGCAAATCCCCCGACTCGGCCTGATTATTCTGTGCCTGATGGTTTGCGGCTCCGCAGCGGTGGCGCAGGAAACGGGCGGCGACCTGGTGGGCGGCGCCGGAATTTTTCGCCCTAAGAATCCCGAAGCCAAACGCAATACCGGTCCCCGCAAACCGCCCCGCCCAACGATGACCGCGGCCGAGATTGAAGATAAGTACCAGGACCATCTTTCCGACGGCAACGATGCGCGCGATGCCCGCAAATTTCCGGTGGCTGAAGCCGCGTACCGCGACGCAATCAAGTTGAAGCCAATGGACGCAAGGGCGTTCCACGGGTTGGGCAACGTCTTTGTGGATCAGCAGCGGTGGGATGATGCTGAAGATGCTTACCGCAAGGCTTACCAATTTGCCGCCACGAATGTTGATGTGTTGACGGCGCTCAGCTTCGTGCTGGTGCAGCCTCGCACCGGCGCTGCCAATGCCAAGCGACTATCGGACGCCGAGTATTTTGCGACCCGCGCGACGCAGTTGCAGCCGAACAATGCCGTGGCTTTCGATCGGCTCGGCGTGGCCATGGTCGGACGTGGCATCGTCAATGCCGACACTGAGGCGAAGTTTCGCAAGGCTGTGGAACTCGATCCGAATCTGGTAATCGCGCAAGCGCATCTCGCGCGCTTGTTGAAGCGGCTGAAGCGCGACAGTGAAGCTGAGCCAATTTACAAAAAGGCAATCGAAGAAGCCAAAGACGCGCCGACGCTGGTCTTAATTGCTCAGAACATGCAAGCCGAACCGGGTGATTGGGCGGAGTCCGAACCGGTGCTGCGCAAAGCTCTGACGATGGATCCGCGCAATCCCGGCGCGCTCTTTTTGCTGGGCCGATTCCTGTCGGCGCGTGGAAAATACGAAGATGCCGAACCGGTTCTCAAGCAGGCGATTGACGCAAATCCAAAACTGTTTGCGGCGCGGACGATTCTCGGCCGGTGTTATCTGGGACTGGAGCGTTTTGACGACGCATTCAAGACTTACGACCAGGCAGTGGGTCTGGCCTCCGACGCTGACAAGAGGCAGCTCGCCGGCACGTTCGGTTTCGGCGGCGTCGGTGACGGCTATATGAAGGCCGGGCGCGCGAAAGATGCGGTGCGCGCTTATTCACGCGGCCTGGAACTCGACCCAAACAACGCGGCGCTGCAAACGAAACTTACCGAGGCGCGCGCCAAGGCAAACTCATAAAATCTCGAGACAACTTTCATGAAGCAATGTCCAAAGTGTAGTCGCACCTACGCGAACGACAAGCAGAAGTTTTGCACGAAAGATGGCACCGCACTGGTCGATGCGCAGCAGTCCAAGCCAAATGATGAGACTGTGCGGATCGATTCCGCGCAACTCGATGATGAAGTAACGAAGTACATTTCCAGTAACCTGCCGGCAGCGGCGAGTGAGGCGTTCGATCCTTATAAGACCACGGTTTCGACGCCTGAACCGATTCCGCCATCAGTACCGGAGCCGAGCGCGCCAGCGCCGCCGCCAGCCGCCGCTCCGCCAGCCGCCGCACCGTCATCGTCCGAACCTGCGGCGGCACCTCCTGAACCCCCGGCTGCCACCGGCGCCGCCTTCGATCCTTTTAAGACCACGATGGCGACTTCAGATGAGTCACCGGCGGTGCAACCTGATCTCAGCAAGACGGTTGCGTCGCCAGCTGCAGTGCCGCCTGCACCTAAGCCGCCCGCACCTGCGCCGCCGCCGGCGCCTGAGCCGTCGTCGCCTCAGCCCAGTGAATCGAACGTATCGCTGCCGACGATGGCGTCGCTGCCCTCGTTGGCTTCGGTGACCACGGGCAATATTGGTAAGGCCCAGGGTACTAACGCATCAATATCCGCAGACACGACGCCACCTTTAACAGCCGGCAGTTCGGCGACTCCGTCTCCTGCCGCCGTAATGCCTCCGCCCGCGGCGCCGGCAAAGAAGCGATCGAAACTCCCTTTGATTCTTGGAATTCTCTTTGTCCTTTTGTTGGTGGGCGCGGGCGGCGCGGTCGCCGGTTACTTCTTTTTGCTGAAACCGATGCTCGCCAAGAAGCTGCCGATAGTAATCGAGCCGCGGCCGGAGCCAACCCCAACCGTCACGAGCACTCCCGATATCGTCAGCACGAAACCGGAAACTCCGAAGGTTGAAGTGCCGCCATATTCACCTCCGGCGGACGCGGTTCAATTCGTCAATTCAAGCGACAAACTCGACGGCAAGCTGGCCGAGCACTTCGTAGATTTCTCTTTCTATTACCCGAAGACGTGGCAGAAAGATCCGAAGGCCGGCGTGTCGGGCGCGAGCAACTTCGCGAAAGTTGAGCGCCGGCTGCCGCCTGACTTCACGCAGGAGAATTTCGCCGTCGGCTGGTATTCCTCGAGCGGTTCGGAGGATGGGGACCGCGCGCTTTTCCCGACACTGACACAAAACCTGAGCGCGCAATTCGCGAAAAGTTTCGGCAGTGACTACAAGAAGATCTCGGAAGGTCCGACTAAGGCCGGCGTTTATGGTGGCTACGAGTTTCGGTTTGAAAGCGCGTCGCGTAATACCGAGCACGGCGACCTTAAGATTTGGGGACGCGTCATTTTCCTGCCGCCCGCTGATGGCGGCAGCAACGGCGTCACGCTGCTGATGTTGACGACCTCGCTCGCACCGGAATTGAAGTCGGTCGACGACGTGGGCGTGAAAGGCGATTTGCCGATGCTCCTCGCATCGTTCAGGTTCGGGAAGTAGCGCAAGTTGCGAACTTGCGACGCTCAGTTATACTTCACAATTCTTGAATGCAAGTGAACAACTTGCGCTGCTTATGAAACTGGTTCTCGCAGAGGATCGCGGTGGTCAACTGCATGGCGAGCGCTCGTTCACGAACGAGGTCGTCCTGGTCGGTCGTGATCCGGCCGTCTGCCATTACTTCTTTGCCCAGGAGCAATGGCCAATGGTATCGCGCAAGCACGCCGAGTTTCGACTCGCCGACGGCCGCTGCACCGTCAACGATGCCGGCTCCAGGTTTGGCACCTTCATAAATGGAGAGCGCATCACCGCGGCGACTGAAGTACGCGTTGGTTCGCACGTACAGCTGGGCGCCGGCGGTCCCATCGTTCGCATTGTCAGCATCGAACAATCGCGCACGGACAGTGCTGCGCCGAGTCCCGAGCTGGCGCGGATGGAGACGGTGCATGACGCTAGTCTCTCGAATTACGGCACGGCGCCGGCGGTAAGCTCGCCCACCGCACAACCGCGAAAGGTCTCCGGGCGCATGCCGGCACATCTCGACCTCGAGGACTCGCGCCTCGGCGAAACGCGCCGCATCCCTTTGACCAGGGAAGTTACCCGGCTGGGCCGTGATCCCGAGGGTGAAGTTGTGATCGATGCGGACGCCGCCGTAGTCTCGCGGCGACACGCAGAGATTAGAATCGCTGACGGGCAATACACGATCACCGATCTGAAAAGCTTTAATGGCACGCTGGTCAATGGTCAGCGAATTACGGAAACGGTTTCGCTATTCGACGGCGACCAAATCGAGCTGGGTAACAGCGGCCCGCGCTTGCGTCTGACTGATCCGGCGCATGCCGCGCCGGACCATCGGGTCGTGCAAACCGGCGCGCCCACGCCGAGCCAACAAGCAATTCCGCCTCAGTTCGGACAAATCGCGGCGATGGCCAATCGCCAGACGATCGTCTCCTCCACGGGCTCTCTACAGCCCACGGCTCCACAGGCTACCGGCGGACAGCCGCAATTGCTTCTGCGACTCTCGTTTGATAATCGGCCGCAGCTCTCCGTCGGTCGCGCGCCCGACAGCGATGTGCGACTCGACGGCCTGCAAATCTCCAACCGTCACGCACGCTTTGTCCGGACAAACGGCAACGTCGCGGTCGAAGACGCCGGATCGACTAACGGCGTCTACGTCAACGGCGAGCGCATCAGCGGACGGCGGAACGTGCAGCTCTCGGATGTTATTCAAATCGGTCCGTTCGTGTTGCAGGCCGATGCGGCGCAAGGCGTCGCGGTTTACGACACCCGCTCGAAGACCCGAATCGACTGCATCAACATCGCAAAGGTCGTGAAGAACCGATCGGGCGGCGGATCGATCAAGTTGCTTGACGATGTTGGATTGACCATTCAACCGAATGAATTCGTTGGTTTGCTGGGTCCGTCGGGAGCAGGGAAGTCGACGCTGATGGATTCGCTGAACGGCATGCGTCCGGCGACCAGCGGTCACGTGCTGATCAATAATCTCGATCTCTATCATCATCTTGACTCACTTAAGCAATCGATCGGCTATGTGCCGCAGGATGACATCATCCATCGCGAGCTGACCGTCTATCGCACCCTCTATTACGTAGCGCGTCTGCGTCTGTCGCGTGATGTGTCGCGCCGCGAGATCGATCAGATTGTCAACGAAGTGATGGACGTGACCGGATTGTCTGAACGCCGTGACGTGGCTATTTCGCAATTGTCGGGCGGTCAGCGCAAGCGCGTCTCGATCGCCGTCGAATTGATCACCAAGCCTTCCGTCATCTTTTTGGATGAACCAACTTCAGGTCTCGATCCGGCCACGGAAGAGAAGATCATGAAGCTGTTCCGCCAGATTGCCGAGAGCGGACGCACCGTCATCCTGACCACGCACGCGATGGAGAACGTGAAGCTGTTCGACAAGATCGTCGTGCTGATGCGGGGCAAGCTGGTCTTCTACGGCGCGCCGCAGGAAGCGCTGGCGCACGTCAAGGCCGACAGCTTCAAGGATCTTTACGACAAGCTTGAGGATCCAATCGATGAACAGCTCGCTTCTATGGGAGCGCTACCGGCGAATGCCACGAAAGCGCAGCAGAGCGCTTACAAGAAACAGCGCGAACAGATCACAGAGCAGGTTGCCGAGGACTGGAAGAAGAAGTTCCAGACCACCGAACAGTATCGTCGGAATGTGGTTGACCCGCTGAGCGTTCTGCCGCGCGACGGACGCGCGGCGGCGCCGCCGAAGCGCCGCATGAGCATCATCGATTCGGTGCGGCAATGGGGCACTCTGACGCGGCGCTACTTCGAAGTCCTCACCCGCGACAAGTTTAATTTGCTGATCCTGTTTGGACAGGCGCCCATCATCGCTTTTCTTACTTATCTGGTGGTGGCCTCAGATGCGCCGCGCGACTTTCCCTACTTTGTGCTCGCGCTGGTTTCGATCTGGTTCGGAACCTCCGTCGCCTCGCGTGAAATCATTCGCGAACGAGCAGTCTATACGCGCGAGCGCATGGTGAATCTGCGGTTGCTGCCTTATGTCGGCTCGAAGCTGTTCGTGTTGGCGACGATCGTGTCAATCCAGTGCGTGGCGCTCTACGCCTCGTTGAAGTTCTTTCATTACACCGGAATGATGGCCGTGCCGGGCTGGGCGATCCCGCAACTGTTTATTGTGCTAATCACCGCGATGGTGGGAATTGCCCTCGGTCTTTTCATTTCTGCGATCGTGAAGACTTCCGAGATGGCCACCAGCATGGTGCCTCTGATTCTGATTCCGCAAATCCTGTTTTGCGGATTGGTCGGCGTTCCGGAGAATGCCTCGCGCATCATCAGCACCGTGGTGCCGGCGACCTGGGCGTTTGACGGCATCAAGCGTTTTTCGGGTTCGGACTTTAATGCTTTGTCTTTGGATACGCTCAAAGAGGAAGGGGCCGATCCGGACAGCAAGAACAAAGGTCGTGGCTTGTACAAGCACGTCGAAGAAATGAACGATCAGAATATTGAGAAGGCGCGGCAGGATATTGAGAACTACAAAAAGGACGCCGAGGACAAGATGAAGGATTACGAGGACAAAATGAAGTCCTACCTCGAGCAAGCGCCTTACAATCCAAATCTGAAAAGACCTGACGCGCCCAAATTAGGCAAAGCTCCCGAGGTTCCGGCCGCCGAAAAGATTCCTGAAGACCTCAGTAGCTACATCAATTTCCTGCATCCCTGGGGGAACCTCCTGCTCGATCCGCTTGTGCTGTTGGTGATGTTCTTTGGGCTGGTCATCGCCACGGTGATCACGTTAAGGGCGCAGGACATTTTGTGAGCCCGGCGCACCTCATTTATTCGCGGGCAGTTTCTTGTAAATCTGAAAGTAAAGCAGATTAGCGTTAGCCGGATTGAGTGGCTTCAGCTTTTCATACTCCTGGGCTGCCTTCTTTTTGTCGCCGCTCATCAGGTAGTCAATGCCGAGGTTGTAATGCGCGCCGCCGTAGTCCGGCTTTAAGCGAACAGCTTCGCTGTGAGCGACTATAGCTTCTTTCCATTTGCCCAGATTGCCGTAGGCGACGCCGAGATTGTTCAGCGCCGCAGGCCAATCCGGTCTCAGTTGGATTGTCTGCTGAAATTCCGTTAGCGCCTGCTGTTTGAACTCCGGCGTGGCCGCATTCTGAGACAGATTTGCGTACGCGATTCCAAGGTTGAGATGGCTTTCAGCCAGCGCCGGTTTTAACTCGATGGCCTTCTTCAACGGCTGCACGGCCGCCTGGAAGTTTTTCATGTTGTTGTAGGCCCAGCCGAGATTGCTGTACGCCTCGGCGTAATCGGGTTTCAATTGAATGGCGCGCTGAAATGCAGCCACGGCCTCAGGCCAACGCTTGCTCTTGCCCAAAGCGTAGCCCATGTTGTTGTTGGCTTCAGCGTCGTCAGGCTTGAGTCGGACCACCTGCTTATAGGTCTCGACGGCTTCCGGATAACGGCCCAGCCGATCGTACATCATCGAAAGATTGCTTTGAGTTTCGAGCAGGTCCGGCTTGATGGCCACCGCGCGCTTGTAAGCATCAATCGCTTCGGCGGTCTTATTCAGTTGGCGATAAGCGTCGCCGAGGTTGTCATAGGCTTCGGCGTAGTCGGCCTTGACTGCAATCGCTTCACGGTAGCGAGCGATTGCCGCATCGTACTTGTTCTCGTTGTAAGCGGCCACGCCCTGATCGTAATAGGCCAGGCTCAACGAGTTTCGGGTCTCAACATCGGCAGTATTCAATTCGTTGGCGCGTTTGAGCGCCGCGATGGCCTCAGTCAAATTGTTCTTGTGAAGATGCGCCAGGCCGAGCGCCCGATAAGCGTCTCCCCAATTAGCTTTTAGAGAAATCGCTTTATCGTCCGCAGCGATTGCCTCGTCGTAGCGGCCGAGATTGAAGTAGGTTTCACCAAGATTCAAATAAGCCTCGGGATAATCAGCGCGCAATTTGATTGCTTGTTGATAGGCTGTGGCGGCCTGATCGAACTTGCCGCCATCGAAGAAATCATCGCCCTGCTTGTTGTAGGCTTCGGCATCCATCGCCGGCCGGGTGGTGCCGCCGGTATTCGTTGGGCGCGTGCCGCCGGTGTTGGTGCGCGGATGGGCCATGGCGATTGATCGCCGCACCAATCGCTTGTCCGGAGCTTTGTTAACGTGCGGTCGGTTCTGTGCCGGCGTGAAGATGCCTTTACCTAATTTGGCTTCCACCTCGGCGCTGGCCAAAAGCACGCTGGCGCCGCCTGAGATATCGCGACCGATCGTGCTGGCGCCGCCCGCGATGTCCTGCGCCGTGGCCGCGCCAGTGACGGCAACCATTAACAGGCCGGCAGCGCATCGCGAGAATGTTGATGGTTTATTCATGCGTCTCCTCCAGACACTTGGCGGATTTGGCGGCAGCCGCTTCAGCCTGAGCTCTCTGAGTTTAATGAGACGCGCTCTTGACCACAAGCTGTTGCTTGCTTAGGTTAATCAGAGCTGACACATGCTCAGAAAAACCGTAATCGCATGGATCTATCTTCTTCTTGTCCAGGCTGCTTTGGTTGGGCGGCAAGAACCCGTGCCTTCGCCGCCTGCCGACCACTCATTAATTTATGTATTAGATGCCGAGCGTAAACTGGTGCCGCTGCCTTTCGAACATGCGATGACACCATTGCCAACGACCGGGTTAGCCAAGACCACGAAAACCAGTTACATCGAGTTAAAAGGCGAGCATGCTGCCACGGTATTGCCCGCGAATGCCAGCATCTTTGTGTTCACCATCGATCGCGGCGGCGCTCATCCACCAATGATTGTCTGGCTGACGCCGCACCGTGGTGCGCGGCGCGTGACCGCGATTGCCGAACGTGGCCGCGAAGGTTTTGCCATAGACTCAGCTGAAATCGTGCGGCCAATTCCGCGCGGGCTGGCCAAAAATGGTGATGAGGTGTTCATGGAACTTCGTCCCAGGGTTTCGCTGATGCCGGGAGAATATGCGATTATTGGCAATGACCTGACACGGGTCGCAACGTTTCGCGTCGTGTCCGCGGGAAACTGAAATTCGAGAAAGCAGGATTACGTGGCTGCTAAAATAGATTCAAATGAAGTGAAATCGACCGGCAAATCGGAAGGCGAGTCGTTCTGGACTGGCGGAAGAATTGCGATCACGCTCATCATCGGCGGACTTTTTGTCTGGTGGGGAGTCTCGCGTTGGACCGCCTCACGCGTTCCGAATATTGCTAAACCCGCCACGGTCACCAGCAGAACCCAGCCACCGAACAGTGGGTCGGCGCCGCCCGCCTTCGTACCATTGCCGGCTCAGCTTCGCGAAACGAGTGTGCGGACCCTTGATGGTAATTCACTGAAGCTTTCCGATTTCGCTGACAAGGTGGTGGTGTTGAATATCTGGGCCACCTGGTGCGGACCTTGCCGCATGGAAATGCCGGAACTCGTGAAGATGAGTAACGAGTACAAGTCGCGAGGATTGGTGGTGCTGGGGCTGGCGACCACCTACAACGAACACGATGATCAGCAGAAGGTTAAGGACTATGTGAAGAACCAAAGCGTGCCGTATCAAATCATTTGGGATGATGGCACTCTGGCCGGTCCGCTGGTTGAAGCAGTGCAGGGACGTTCGGTAATCCCGCAGAGTTTTGTGATTTCGCGCGATGGAAATATTGTCAAACATTTCACTGGCTTTAACGTCTCTCAGACGCCGCAACTGATGCGTCTGGCCATCGAGGAAGCGTTGGGCGATAAGGGTAAGACCTAGATCGGTTAAGCAGTAATCACAACAACTGAATGACTCTCGAAGTAAAGCAAAAGCTACAAGCGGAACTCGACGAGCTCGAGTCGGAGCTGCGGGTGCATCTGCCGAAAGAAATTAAGCGCGCGCGTGAGTTTGGCGATCTGCGCGAGAACTCGGAGTATCAAACTGCCTTGCAGCGCCAGACGATGGTTAAGGCGCGCATACGCGAATTGCGTCAGCGGATGAGCGAGGTCGCCTCAATCGATTTATCGCGGATACCGCACGACAAAGCGGGATATGGATCGACGCTGGTTTTGTACGACGCCTCGCGTGACGAGGAAGTCACTTATCGTCTGGTCACGCCTGAAGAAAGCGATCCGGCAGCTGGTTTGATTTCCACCGTATCGCCCATTGGCCGCAGCTTGATGGGTAAAGAAGCGGGCGATGAAGTTGTCGTCAGCATCCCTTCCGGTTCGCGGCGTTTTGAAATCAGAAGACTGAAGACGCTTCATGACGAGGCGCAGTGACGAATTGATCTCTGTTATGGCTGAGCTTACCGAACACGAATTCTCCAAACACCTCAATTCCAAATTTAGCGTGCAACTTTCCGATGGCGAGCTGCCGCTGGAGTTAGTTGAAGTGAGCGCCTACCGTCCGCAGGAGCACGAGCAGCAGGGCATGGAGAGGTTCTCGGCTGTGTTCAGCGGGCCAGGCAACGCGTTGCTGCCACAGGGTCTGTATCGTCTCTCGCACGATCAGATGGGCGACGTTGACCTCTTTCTCGTCCCCGTGTCAGGCGATCAGCGCCACTGGCAATACGAGGCGGTGTTCAATTTCTTCAACGACAAGTGACAGCAAAGCTGGTCAGCCATCAACCATCACCGGTGACGCGTCTCCCAGTTTCCACTCCATATGCTTGTAAGCTCCGAGGTCCTCGATAACCGCAAAGCCCAGGCGCTCATAGAATCGGTGGGCGTCGCTATTGAGCATGAAGACCATGTGACGGAGCGGCTTCGCGCTGGCTTTGGCTTTCCCGATCAGCCAACCCAATAACGCTGTGCCCGCGCCCCGGTTTTGAAATTGAGGCAGCAACGCGATATCCAATAATCGAATCTGTCTTTCGTCCTCGCCGATCCAAATTCGGCCTGCCGGCTCGTCATTGATTGTGACCACGTAATACTCCGCTTCGGGAAAGCGCGCGTCGTATTCTCGACGTTGCAGATCGAATTGCCATTTCAAGAATGCCTCGCGGTGTCCGGGCTGCCACTCGACCTGGGCCAACTCCTCGTCGCGGGTGCTTTCATAGACTGAAAGCAAAAAACCGTCATCTTCAGACGTTACAGGTCGCAGGGCTAGTGTTTCATCCTGCGGTAATGAGAATTGCGGATAAGTTCCCATCGTAGTTATAGTTATGGCATCGTCAATATGTGAAATGCGTGGTTGTGTCGAAAGCAAAAACATAATAGACTGCTCTCGCCAGTTTGATAAGAGCCGAGACCTACAAGACCTTTCCGCGCCATCCGTGGCCCTCGCCTCGACGGCATTGAAGAACCTGGGTGACCATATCTCGTCGAAAATTTGTTAAGGCCGGAATGCTTGCGGCGACGTTTGCCGCGGCGCCGTTGAACGCTGTTCTCGGGCAGTCGTGGAAAGAGCGCGATGGCAATCCTACAGAGACGCCGCCGACGCAAAGCGATCCACTTGCTAATTATTCAAAGGCATCGTTTGTTTCTTATCTGAACTCGATCTTTCAAATCCAAACTGTGTTTGGCATTGTCGACGTTACGCTTGCAAAAGTTGATGACATGACCGCGCCCAAAGGCGGGGAATGTTTTTCGCTGCTGTTTCGCGGGGGAGCTAAGGCTCTAAAGCAGGACACCTATATGGTGGTCCATCCGTCGCTCGGAACTTTTCAGCTGTTCGTCGTTCCCGCAGGTTCGGATAAAAATGGGGCACACGAATACCTGTCGGTAATTAACAGGATCTCGCTGGTTGACTTCACCAATATGACGGCGCCGTCGCGAACCGCCACTGGTAGCCGAGGCGGTGGCACGCAATCGTCCTCAGGCAACTCGTCCTCAGCTTCCGAACCAACTTCGACAACGAGTTCTGCGACGCAGGCCACGGGACTAACTGTTACGCAGACAACTATTGGCGCCGCGGCCGCGGTCACCTCCAAATCATTCTCTTTGGGTCAGCCGCGCAAGCGAAAGCCAACGCGCAAGCGTGTGGATCCTAAGACGCCGCTCATTAACTGAATTAGCACACGATAATCCGGCAACGATGGAAATAGACTCCTGACGATCTTCGCAGGAGTTTTTTTTGTAGCATCCCCATCTCAACGATGTAGCCATTTTCGGAAACTGGTGGTGTTGGACCAGCAGTAACGCCGCCAGCCGATAAAGTTATTGCATGTTTATGCAAACAACCGTACAATCCCGCCCGCTCTACATAAGCGTTTCCCACTCGCCCTAAGACCAGGAGAAACGGGATGACGAAATCGCGAAGAGAGTTTTTGCAAACCGGAACGTTGGCGGCGTTGTTTGCAGCCGTGCCCCTTAAGACTTTCGCCAAACATAACTCGAACAGACGAAGCGGCTTTTTGGGAGTGTTCGACGACCCCGAGGACCCCCTTGCCTATTACTCCAAAGCAACGTTTGTCTCGTATCTGAATTCAGTCTTTCAAATTCAAACCGCGTCTGGCGCGGTTGATGCCACGCTGGTGAGCGTCACTGATATGCCTGCACCAAACGGTGGCGAGTGTTTTTCGCTGCTGTTTGTCGGCGGCAGCAGCGCGTTAGCACAAAACACTTATAATGTTGTGCACAGCGCCCTGGGAACTTTTCAATTATTTCTGGTGCCGGCCGGGGCCGACTCCAATGGTGCGCAACAGTGCCGGGCGACTATTAACCGGTTGCCGCCAAGTCCTTAGTCGGACGCGCAAGAAGAAGGCCAAGCGCGAGAGCGCGTGCCAAAACTGGGTCGAAAACGATTCTCCATGTACTGCCGGATGCCCCGTACCGCCTTATTGGGCGGCGCTCGGTCAATCGCTTCGATTAGGTAAGCAGCACGATTCAGTTGCTCATTTGGCCGCAAGTTGTTAGCAAAGATTTTGCTTGCAATTTGCGAAGCTTGCGATTAGAATCCGCGCCGCCTCGAACTTGCTGTCCATGTTTTAGATTTTCCCGTTTGAGCTTTTTAGTCTGCGAGGAATCCATTCCAGCCTTCGCTCTAATTAGCTTTGACCAAAGGCTTCCGATTCCGGAGTAGTGAGGGAGTAAACAAATCTATGTCAGAACCATTTCTCTCTGAAATCAAACTTGTCAGCTTCAATTTCCCGCCCAAGGGTTGGGCGGAGTGCAACGGCCAGTTTCTACCGATTAATCAGAACCAGGCGCTGTTTGCTTTGCTCGGCACCACCTACGGTGGTAATGGGCAGACCACTTTTGCACTTCCGAACCTGCGCGGCCGAGTGCCGATTCACATGGGCAGTGGATTCACTCTTGGTGAAGCCGCTGGCTCGACGTCGGTTACGGTCAACATTCAGCAATTGCCGACGCATACGCACGCCTTAATGGCTACCAACAACGCCGCGGCCGGAGATGACGCCAGCAATAATGTTTTCGCGCAGGCAGGCCTGAACGCCTACGCCGGCTTCTCCAGTGCCACAGCGATGGGACCCCAGGCTGTGGGCAACCTTGGCGGTAGTCAGCCGCACAACAACATGATGCCGTATCTGACTTTGAATTTTATCATTGCGTTGCAGGGAATCTTCCCGTCTCAGAATTAAGAAAAGGAGAAATCCATGGCTCCATATGTTGGTGAAATAAGAATGTTCGCGGGCAACTTCGCCCCGAATGGGTGGATGTTTTGCGAAGGACAGTCCATGCCGATCTCGGAAAACGAAGTGCTGTTCCAACTCATCGGTACGACTTACGGCGGTGATGGTGAAGAGACCTTCAATCTGCCGAACCTGGCCAGCCGGGTACCCATTCATATGGGCACCGGGCCGGACGGCACGACCTATCAGATCGGCGAGATGGCGGGTACGGAGCAGGAGACTCTATCCACTCAGCAGATTCCTAATCACACGCACAACCTGATTGGCTCTACCGCGGCGGCCGCCACCCGAGATCCGGTGGGGAATTGTTTCGCAACTGCGGCCGGTGATTTGTACAACACGGTCTTTGACAGTATACCGATGAGTAACCAGTCGATTCAGCCGGCCGGGGGCAGTCAGCCACATGAAAACACCCAGCCGTTTTTGTGTATCAACTTCATCATTTCACTGTTCGGTGTCTTTCCGTCGCAAACCTAAGGAGGCTCAGCAACATGTCGGATCAATTTGTGGCCGAGATCAGGATATTCCCGTTCAATTTCCCGCCCACGGGATGGGCTTTCTGTGATGGGCAGTTGATGCCCATTTCGCAAAACACCGCTTTGTTCTCGCTTTTGGGAACGGTCTACGGCGGAGACGGCAAGTCAACTTTCGCTTTGCCGGACATGCAGGGAAATGCGCCGATGCAACCGGGCCAGGGACAGGGCTTGTCGCAACGTTTTCTGGGCGAAATGAGCGGTGTCCAGTCCATCACGTTACTGCAGAGCGAAATACCTTTGCATACTCATAGTCTGGCAAGCACTAACGAGGACGGAAACAACACCTCGCCGGCAACCCGTTATCCCGGCCGCGGCAACGCTATCTATGTCGCGCCCGCGGCCCTGGGCATGATGGCGCCTCAGGCGCTGGCGCTCGCCGGCGGCGGCTTGCCGCACAACAACATGCAACCATACTTGACGCTCAACTTCTGCATCGCCCTGCAAGGCATCTTCCCGCAACGGCCCTAACGGCGATACCAGATGTTTATCCAGCCGCCAGTGCGATGAATCGTGCTGGCGGTTTTGTTTCCCGGCAACCGAGGGAATTGAAAGATGCCGAGCGCTGACCCGATCGATTTGCAGGTCGTCAAGAATTTTTTCGACCTCAGCACGTGTCGACATTTAATCGAAGCGATCCGTCGCGGTGAACACAACAGCGCGCTCACCTACGGCCAGAGCGATGGCGGGAAAGTCAATGAGCGGACCAGGAAGGTAAAGCGCGCCACCCTGGACTCCGGAGTTGTCGAACCGGTGGCTGCTCAGTTGCGCGATCACCTGTCCAGTCTGCAGAAGTACTTTGACATCCCGGTTAAGACTATTGAAGAGCCACAATTCCTCTGGTATCGACCAGGAGATTTTTTTGTGGCCCATCAGGACGGTAATACAAAACTGATTCAGCTCGAGAGCGATCGATTGCGTCGTATTTCGTTGAGCATCTTTCTAAACCATCAAGTAACTGACGGGCAGGGCAATGACGAGTTACCGGAGGGTTATTCGGGAGGGTCGCTCGTTTTTACGGACCGCTTCACTGGCGAGCGCCGCGAGCTGTCCGGCGAGGCCGGCAAGCTGGTAGCGTTTCGTTCGGAACTGACTCACGAGGTGACGCCAGTCAGGCACGGGGAGCGCTTTGCCATCGTCACCTGGTGCCGAATCGTGGGATGATAACGGACATGAAAATAATCATTGGAGCCGCGCTTATTTTGGTCTTCGCTTGCGCGTGCAAGTTGGAAACTTCTTCCGCCACCCCAAACCGCAATACAAATGCAAATGCAAACGCGAACGCCAATCGGGCCACGGTTGAAACTACCTCTGCTCCGCAGTTGGTTTCTAATTGCGGTCTCGCAATGCCGGCGGCCCCGTCGATAGACGGTCTGAAGTTAAGGATGACGGCTCCCGAGATTCTCGCTTTATTTCCCAAGAGCGATCAGGACTCACAGATCGCAGCGCGCCTGGCAAAGGCCCCGAGTAAGCATGGTCAGCAGGGAATTCTGATTAGGCTTGCGGACTACCCGCCAAAAAATAAGACGGCTGATATTACCCGCGTTGATGTTGAGTTCCTCGATGGCAAGGCCTACATCTACAATTTCGGCTTCAACGGACCGCAGTATCAGCACGTCGACGATTTCGTTACGAAGTTCATCGAGGGAACGAGCTTACCCGCCGCCGAACAGTGGCAAGCCTATCCCGGCATGGATAACCAGTTGAAGGTCCTTACCTGTCAGGACTTTGAAGTGCGGGTGTTCGCCGGCGGCGAAGGTGGAAACCTTAATTACGTCCTGCTGACAGATCTTGAAGCTGATAAGACGCTGAAAGATCGGGTCAAGAAAGCTAAGGCGCAGGCCAAGCCGTCGCCAAGTCCGGAAAACCAGTAGGAAGTAGTTAGTAGGAAGTAGATAGGCGACCAGCTTCGCGCACTTACGCGCCGCTTTCCCACAAGAACTACATGCGTTTATGCCATTAATACCGCGGCGTGCTTGCGACGTCTCTGGCAAGCCCCTCGCTGAGTCATCCGGCCCTCAGCGGAGCGTCAGTAGCAAGAAACGCTGCGCATGATTGATGTCGACGCGTGAAATCCTTGCTAAATCCCTAACGTTGCTATTGACATAAAATTAAACCCGAGATAGATTCTGCGCGCCGAATCAAGGTCTCCGGGTTTTTACCGCCCTTCAGTGTGTAATGTACCGTCACTGGCACGTGGCCTTGCTTGCTTCTTTGCATCCGAAAGTTAACAACTTTGTGATCCTTAATGGAGGTTCCCCCATGTTTGGTCTGCGCCCTGATGTTTCTGCTCTGAAGTCCCGACTTACCACAACCCAACGCATTCTTATTGTTACGCTTATCTCGGTTTTCGTTTTGAGCGGCGTTGCCCTTTCAACTTCAGCCGCCTTACGGGCGAAGCTTGGTCTGGCCAGGCAGAGCAAATCCGAAAGTGTGCAGCAGCCACAAGCGCCGAAGAGCACGCGGCTGGGCACTGGCTTGCTCAGGTTTGCTGGGATTGAAAAAGCAGAAAAGGCGTTCAGTGTGACCGCGGCGCCAATCGCGCCTACGGTCACGGCGACCAAGACTGATTCATTGTTTGCGGACGTGGACAACGACACTCAGGCGGACCCCGGCGACACCATCAAATACACGGTGAACATCAGCGCCAGTGGCCAGGACGCGACCGGAGTCACCTTTACTGATAACGTCGATCCAAATACCACTTTCGTCCCAGGCAGTCTGACGGCGACTCCCGTGGCAGTTGACGACAGCTATTCGGCAATCGGAAACGTGCGGATCTCAGTGGCCGCGCCGGGTGTGTTGGGCAATGATTTTACTGGCGTGCCCACAGCTACGATTACCGGAGCGCCGGTGACTAGTGCGAACGGCGGTAACGTTGCGCTCAACGCGGACGGCAGTTTTACCTACAACCCGCCGGCAGGTTTCGAAGGCACTGACACCTTCACCTACACGCTGACAAACGCAGCCGGCAGCAACAATGCGACCGTGACGATCAATGTCAGCGGCATGATTTGGTTTATTGACAACAACGCCTCGTGTCCTTGCGATGGACGTCTGACAAATCCTTTCAATTCGCTCGCCTCGTTCCAGGCGGTTAACAATGGGGTCAGCAATAACCCGGCGGCAAACGACAATATCTTTGTTTACGAAAGTGCCATCGATTATGTCGGGGCAGTAACTCTGCTGAATGGGCAGCGATTTCTTGGTCAGGATTCGACGGCCAGTCTTTCGGCCATGACGGGTCTAACTCCTTCTCCGGAAAGCGATCCCCTGCCGACCACCAATAGCGCCAATGCGACCATCGTTAACATTACCAGCGCGACGACGGGAATCAACGTGGCGTCGGGTAATACGCTCAGAGGCTTCACCGGCGGGAATGCCGGAACGGACATCAGCGGCGTCGGATTCGGCACGCTGACGATTTCCGATGTCACGCTCAATGGCACGGGCCAGGCGCTCAATCTCACCAACGGAACGCTGGCTGCCACCTTTGGAAGTATTTCATCGACCAATAGCGCGACGACCGGAATTAGTTTGACCAGCGTCGGTGGAACCTTGACGAGTCCCACGACCACGATCACCAATCCGACCACCAATGGCATCGCGGTTAATACGTCGAGCGGTTCATTGAATTTTGGTAATACGAATGCCAGCGGATCGGGCAGCACCGGCGTGAGTCTGACGACCAACACCGGCGCCATCACCTTTGGCTCTCTCAGCATCTCTCCTGACGCCGGTCAGAGAGGTCTGCTGGCGACCGACAACACCAACACAATCACGAGTACCGGTGGCGACATAGTCACCACCACGACCGGCGTTCCGGTGGAAATTACTCGCGCCTCCGGCACTACGCCCCTGGCAGTATCACTAACGAGTGTTTCCAGTAGCGGTGCTCCGAATGGAATCATCTTGACGAGAACTTCAGGGAGTTTCACCGTCACCGGAAACGGATCGACTGCCGGCTCAGGCGGTATCATCACGCAGAGCACGGGTAGCGCTAATAACGCTGACCCGAATGGCAAAGCGATACTCCTGACTAACGCAAGCAACGTCACCTTACGTTTCATGACGGTGTCAGTGACCACTGGCAATGCGAGCGCCATCCTCGCGACAGATATTTCCGGCACTAACTCGATTGAGAAGTCGCTGATTGATTTCAATAACAGCGCGCCGGGCGTAGCGGCAACCGCCTGGGGATTGCGGGTGTTCAATAGCAACACGAACACCACGGTGAACGTTGACGCCACGACTTTCCAGAATAAGTCCGATGGCACGAGCGCGGCCTTGTACTCAATCAACGGCAACTCGCAAGTCTCGATTAATGTGACGGATAACAACACCGCCGATACTTTCGACAGCAAATACACGGGACTTTTCCCGAGCGGCGTCGTGATGGGCTGCGGCGACAACGCCGGCTCCACGGCAAAGTGCTTCTTCAACGTGTCGAACACGAAGTTTATTAACGCTCCTTCGAACGGCATCAACGATCTCGAGATGGTCGTTCAGCAAAGCGCCACGCTGGTTCCCAATATCAGCACTAACACGTTCGATAAGGTCGGACTGCCAATCGCGACGGTGGGTCTCATCAACGTGAACACCACCGGTTCTGGCCGTCTCGGCGACAACACCAACAACGCCGTGTTCTCCGGAAATACGATCACGAACATCCAGAGCACCGCGGGTGTTTATACGCCCGGCGGCACTGGCGGCTACATCGGCATGCGTTTCGGCATCGACGGTAACGCTGGCGTTAACGACAAGATCAAGATCCTGAACAACAACATTCGCGTTCTGGCGCGTCAGGGCATACTCATTTCAGCGCGTGGGAACCGCAACGACGTAAATGTGGTGGTCGACGGCAACACAGTGGGAACCGCCGCACAGCCGGTGGCCACCTCGAACCGGCGCGGTATCGAAGTAGAAACGCAGTCCGCCGCGTCTCTCAAAATTCAAGTCTCAAACAATCCCAGCATCGCGAGCGCTGGAACCAGCAACACCAACTCCTCGCTGCATTTCCGCGCCGGCGTTGCCGGAGGCGATACCGGGACACTCTTTGCGACGGTCACCGGTAACAACATAACCAATTCGAACGCGGTGCCCACGGGCGGGCGATTTAAGGCTGAGACCGTCAGCGTCGGGAACGGCAGCCTCTGCCTCGATTTGGCGAACAACACCCTTGATGCGGCTACCAAGGAATTCAATCTGGTCCACGCCAGTGGTGCTCCAGGTGTTTTCAATTTCCGCAACGGCGGCGGCAACGTCGGAACCGTGACTACCTCCGGCACCATTACGAACATCGTCACCGGCTGCAGTACGCCAGTCGTGGTGTTCGCCGGACCGCATGCTGTGAGTGATTCGTCGCTGGCAGTAGCTGCGGAAGAAGAGTCGGAAACGGCCGGCGGTCCATCGGCGAAGCAAATCGCCTGGAATCCGTCAGGTCAACCGGCGGTAGACGGCAAGAATATTCTGCAGGTGCTTGGCGGCGAGCGTGCCGATGAATCAAGCACGCCGCAGTTGACTCAGGCGGAATTGAACGCCAACGTCCTGGCGGCGATTCAAAGATTGACTGACGCAGGATTGTCGAGTTCTGAACTCGAAAGATTGCAGCAGCTCACCTTTGAAGTTGCCAACTTGCCTGACGATCAGCTGACGTCAACGGACGGAAATGTTGTCCAAATTGACGTGACCGGCGCCGGTTATGGCTGGTTCTCTGATGCCACGCCGCAGGAAGACTCTGAGTTCGGCGTGCTCGTTCCTGACAAGGAACGACAGGCGGATGAGCTCAGCGCAGCCTTCGGCAAGATCGATCTGCTGACGGTTGTTATGCGGCAACTCCGCATGGCGGCGGGCGAGGTGACATCAGAAGGCGCCGCACTTTGGCTGACGCAGGGAACACTGCCCGCCGGAACCAGGCGCGCTCCTTCGTTCACAGCGTCCAGCTCTGCCAAGGCGAAGCCGGCCACGAATGCGAAGCCGTCGTCGACCGTTGCAGAACGCACCGCCAAGCGCAAAGACAATGTTCAGCAAGTCGCTTCGGTAACGCGAAATGCGCGCGACCTGAGAAATCACGCCACGCGTTCGAAGACCGGAACGGCGCCGATGACCTTTGCAGATGTGATGCTGAATATCGGCACACTGCCTGCGGGCGAGTCGGTGACCATCACCTTCAACGCACAGGTTAACGATCCATACACGTCAGCCGTGGCCACAGTATGCAACCAGGGATCGGTCTCAGGCAGCAACTTCGCTACTGTTCTGACAGACGATCCGTCGGTTGGTGGAGCTGCGGATCCAACTTGCACGCCAATCGATCTGCCGGCGGTGTCGGTGGCGGTATCACCTTCATCGGTTGCGGAAGATGGCGGCACGAATCTGACCTACACCTTCACGCGCACTGGCTCTACCGCCAATGCGATGACGGTCAACTTCAATGTGGGCGGCAGCGCGTCGTTCACTGAACCTGATTACACGCAAAGTGGCGCGGCGACCTTTACCGCGACCAATGGAACGGTAACTTTCGGCGCCGGCAGCTCGACCGCGTCAGTAACTGTCGATCCTTCAGCGGACACCACCGTCGAGCCTGACGAGACAGTCTCGCTAACCGTGACGTCGGGAACCGGCTACACCGTTGGCGCGCCGAGCAGTGCGAGCGGCACCATCACCAACGACGATACGGACGTCAGTGTGGCGGTATCACCAGCTTCGGTTGCGGAAGATGGAGCGACGAACCTGGTTTACACGTTCACCCGCGTCGGCGTCACCACCAGCTCGCTGACGGTGAACTTCAACGTTGGCGGCACGGCCACCTTCGGTGTATCACCCGATGATTACACGCAGACAGGCGCGACCACCTTTACCACCAGCTCGGGTTCAGTGACGTTTACAGCGGGCAGTTCCACTGCCTCGGTAACGGTCAATCCGGAAACCGACAGCACGGTCGAACCGGATGAAACCGTGGCGCTGACCGTGGCGGCAGGGAGCGGTTACAACGTGGGTTCACCTGCATCAGCCACCGGCACCATTATTAATGACGATACCGACGTCAGCGTGGCGGTATCTCCGGGAGCAGTTGCCGAAGATGGCGCGACCAACCTCGTCTATACCTTCACCCGCAATGGCGTTACCAGCGGGTCTTTGACGGTGAACTTCTCGGTCGGTGGATCGGCTACGTTTGGTGCGTCGCCCAACGACTACACGCAGACGGGCGCGACCACCTTCACCACGACGACGGGGACCGTAACCTTCGGCGCGGGCAGCTCGACGGCGGCGGTCACGATCAATCCGGAAACCGACACCACGGTAGAACCTGACGAGACCGTAAATCTGACGGTAACCGCCGGCGCCGGCTATAACGTCGCGTCGCCGAGTTCAGCTACCGGCACGATCACGAACGATGATACAGATGTCAGCGTGGCGGTATCACCGGCGTCAGTGACGGAAGATGGAGCGACCAACCTGGTCTACACGTTCACTCGCGCGGGTGTCACCAGCGGCTCTTTGACGGTGAACTTCTCGGTCGGTGGATCGGCTATGTTTGGTGCGTCACCCAATGACTACACTCAGACCGGCGCGGCCACGTTCACAACGTCATCCGGCACCGTAACCTTTGGTCCGGGAGATGCGACGGCAACTGTGACGGTTAATCCGGAAACGGACACCACGGTCGAATCTGATGAGACGGTGGACCTGACCGTGACTGCCGGCTCCGGTTATAACGTGGGGTCACCCAGCTCAGCGAGCGGTACGATCACTAACGACGACACCGACGTCACCATTGCCGTATCGCCGGCTTCGGTGGCTGAAGATGGCGCGACCAACCTCGTCTACACGTTCACTCGCAATGGCGTCACCAGTACGCCGTTGACGGTGAACTTCTCGGTGGGCGGCTCTGCTACCTTTGGTGTTTCGCCCAACGATTACACCCAGACGGGCGCGACCACGTTCACCTCGTCGTCCGGCACGGTGACTTTCGGCGCCGGCAATACTACGGCGAGCGTAACCGTTAATCCGGAAACCGACACGGTTATCGAGCCTGATGAGACAGTCACTCTGACTTTGGCCGGCGGGACCGACTACAACGTCAGCTCGCCTTCATCAGCGACCGGAACTATTACCAACGACGATGCCGACGTAAGTGTTGCGGTATCGCCAGCGGCAGTTGCTGAGGATGGGGCAACCAATCTGGTCTACACCTTTACCCGCAGTGGATTTACCGCCGGCGCTTTGACGGTGAACTTCTCGGTGGGTGGAACGGCGACGTTCGGAGTATCGCCAGATGATTACACGCAGTCAGGCGCGACGACCTACACCACGACCTCCGGATCGGTAACCTTTGCACCGGGCAACACGACTGCCCAGGTGACGATCAATCCGGAAACTGATACGACGGTTGAGCCAGATGAGACCGTAATCATCACCTTGACTGCCGGCGCCAGCTATAACGCGGTCAGCCCGGATTCAGCGACCGGCACGATTCTCAACGATGACACTCTGGTCAGCGTTGTAGTTTCGCCCAGTTCAACGGCTGAAGGCGGCGCCCCGCTGGTGTACACGTTCACGCGGACCGGCCCGACCACCGCTGCTCTGACCGTGAACTTCTCGGTCGGCGGCAGTGCCAGCTTCCCGGCTGACTATACGCAGAGCGGCGCCACGAGCTTCGCGCCGCCCAATGCGACAGTCACTTTTGGTGTGGGCAGTTCGACGGCGACCGTGACCGTGAGTCCGCTTACCGACTGTGCCGTCGAAGGCAGCGAGACCGTTGACTTCACGGTGCAGCCAGGCACGGGTTACGGGGTGGGATCGCCTTCATCAGCCAGCGGCACCATCACCAACACGCCTGATTCGACGCCGCCAACAATCACGTTGATTCCCAACGTGAACATGACTCTGTGGCCACCGAGTCATCAGTACGTGAACGTCTCGGTCACTGACTTTGTGGCCAGCGCGAGCGACAACTGCGACGCTTCAGTAAACCTGAACAGCGTTTACATCCTGAAGATCAGCAGTGATGAAGTCGAAAACGGGAATGGCGATGGAAACACCATGAACGACATTCTCATCGGGGCCACCTGCAAGACGGCCCAGTTGCGTTCGGAACGTGACGGCGGCGCCGACGGTCGCGTCTATACGATCACCTTCAAGGTGGTGGATTCGTTTGGGAACTTCTCGACGGCGACCACGCAGGTTACCGTGCGCAAGAACCCGAATGTTCCCGCGGTTGATAGTGGAGTTCACTACACGGTCAACAGCGTCTGTCCGTGAGAGTGGCGGTCAATTTAGAGCCCTCTCCCTTTGGGAGAGGGTTGGGTGAGGGCCTAACGGCCAGCCTGGTCCTTAAGGAGCGAGAGATGAATTCGCTCAGCGAATCCATCTCTCGCTGACTGATTCAAATATAAGTCGCATGCCTTAGGCCCTCATCCCCAGCCCTTCTCCCAGGGGGAGAAGGGAGCAGAACTCAGGTAATGGATGGGGTTCAGACCCATTCATCATTTTGGGTAGAACAGCAAGTAGTAAAGTGCGGATTACTTCAAGAAGGAGCTATTAAAATGAGAAACCTCCAACAACGATCGATTAACACTCGGACTTACGTTGCCCTCATATTCCTCGCCGTGCTCAGCGCTGTTTGTGTGCTGGCGCCGCTGTCCCGCGCGACGGTTTCCTCGATAACCGTCAGTGTGGTGAATAACTCGCAGAAGGGGATTAGCCATCTCTACCTGTCTTCAGCGGGCGGTGACAACTGGACTGCCGACCAACTGAGCAGCGCTATTGGCGCCGGCGCCAGCCAGAACGTCAGCGTCACCTGGAGCGAATCGACGGTGAAATTAATCGCTGAGGACGAGGACGGCTGTTTCCTATCAACCACGATTGATAATTCAGGCAGCCCCAGCTGGACAATCACCAACAGCACCACCCGGGATTGCGGCTACTAAATTCGGGGCAGACTACTCCAGAAGGCGCTTCTCCCTAACGTCTTTCTCCTTGTCTTTTGGGGAGAAGGGCCGGGGATGAGGGCCGCAAACTTGATATCGGCAGAGTGTCAGAACCGGGAGCCGTAGCGACCGGATCAGGAAGCTACGCAAAAGGGTTGGTCGTCGGTCGAAAGAACGCCGAAGGCGTTTGAAAATCCCAGCCCAGGGCAACGCCCTGGGTAAACAGACCGCCAACAATCGACGAACTCTGAAAGAGTTCGCCAGCGTCAA
>JBIOZK010000168.1:0-31656 GCA_044870975.1 Pyrinomonadaceae bacterium | reverse complement strand
CTCAAGCTCTACACGACTCCGATTGCGATGGATGATTTGGAAGACGTCAGACGCGCGCTCGGTTATGGGAAGATCAATATCACCGGCGGTTCGTATGGAACGCGGGCCGCGCAGGTTTTTCTCAAGCTTCATCCCAGCAGCGTGCGCGCGGTTATCCTGCACGGAGTGTCGCCGACGAATCAGTCCATGCCGCGCGACTTTCCCCAACATACTGAGCGCGCCTTGAACGGGGTGATTGCTGAGTGCGCGGCGGACAAGGCATGTCACGAGGCGTTTCCGAACCTGGAAGCCGAAAAGCAGAACGTGCTCGAACGACTCTTGCGTGGTCCCGTCGAAGTCGAGATCAAACGCGCAGACTCCAACGAGAATGTTCGCGTTACACTGTCGCGCGATTTAGCTGCAGAGGCGATTCGTTACATGCTCTACCAAGCTTCCTCCGCGAGTCGTGTCCCACTCTTTATTCACCTGGCGGCGCAGGGCAACTTCGGGCCGTTGGCAAGAGCTGCAGTTAACTATCGCGCAAACCTGGTAGCCACCGGCAGCAACGGCATGTATCTGTCGGTGACTTGTGCTGAGGACTTGCCGTTCATTAAACGGGGCGATGGCGAGCGCAACGCAGCGAATACTTCTCTCGGTGATTATCGTTTGCGTCAACAGCGCGCGGCCTGCGCGCTGTGGCCGCGCGGGAAGGTCCCCGGCGATTACGCCGAACCCACTGTTTCAGTCGTCCCAGCGTTGATTCTCACCGGACAATGGGATCCGGTCACTCCACCAATTTACGGAGACACGGCAGCGAAGCATCTCTCGCACAGTCTCCACGTCATCGTCCCGCACGGCGGCCACGGCTTCGGCGGCTTGAGCGGGATTGAATGCATCGACAACCTGATAACCAGCTTTATCGAGCAGGGAAGCACCGCCGGGTTGGACACCTCCTGCATCAATTCCATCAACCGACAAGGGTTTATGTTGAAGCTACCCGCCAGTTAATCAGGCTCGCGATTCAGTGGAAACGGCTGAAGATCGTGGTGCCAGTTAATCTATAACCAAATTTCAATACGTTCACATCGGGATCATCGAAAGGAGGTTGGCCACCGCGCTCCCACGAGGAAAACAGACTGTGGGAACCTTGGCCTGCATGAAAGCTACCGAACCGGTATGACGACTCCGCCAGAAAGTAATTGTGTTGGCGATCCGTCTTACTTTCGTATCGCAGGTAAAAAATTTCCGATGCGCTGAGGGTCCATCGCGGCGTTGGATTAAGGGTTATGTCCATCCCGAAATACAATCGCCTGACGGTGTCTGACGGCTTCAACGCTTCCGCCGGACGGTGGCGCCAGTAGGTCTTGCCGATTTCCACGCCGATTACCGGAACGAACTCAAACCCATATCGAATTGGCAAGAGCTTATAAGGAGGCTTGCAATCCGGACACAGTTCGCGCGGACGGTAGCGCGTATTCGACGGATCGAACGGATGATTCAAGGCTCCAATGACTGGCTTAAACTCAATGTTTACGTCGAATTCGCGCTGCTTGAAGTCCCGGTCTGAGACGTGGTTGCCCTTGAAGATGAACCGGTAGTAGGTGGGGAAGCGATTGTTATTGGCATAATATCGGAGTTCATCCTGGATGCCGAAGAAGACCCGATTAAGCGACGAAGTGTCCTCGGTAATCTTTCCGGTCGACACTTTTGCGTCGAAATAAAACGGCGTGAAGATATTGTAGGTGCCCGCAGTTGTGTCAGGGTCTTCCATCGCGCTGATGTAAGGGGTAATCACCGGATCCTCGGGATGCCCCGGGTTGCGATCCGTGATCTCACCTAGTAGTCCTACCCACTTGTAATGAAGACAACGTGAATCGCCTGACTTAAATCCGGTTAACTCAATATTTGGCGCAACGTCTAGGGTCTTGCGACCGATGACAATCTTACTGACACCCGGCGCAGTGCCGGGCTTGTATTCAGATACGGTCCCGCATTCTTTATGCGGGGCAACCGTATCTGTTTTTATTGATTTGACAGTCAATTGCGTCAGGTTACGAAACAGTCCCACCCTCAAGTCGAGCGTGCCGACAGTGTTTCGTTTGCGCAGAAAGGTTTTGTCCGGCTGTTCTTCGTCCTTGACCGAGCTGACGTACGAAACGGCCACGTTAAGGTCCTTGTCCACGGGTCTGATACCCACGCCTTTTTCCTTGTCAGGAAAGACGATTGGATCGCTTTCTTCCGCGAGACCGCCCAGTCCGGGCACGACTGGAGGATCCACCAATTCTACGGGTGGATCGGGTAACTCTAACTTCGCGTCGAACTTCTCAGTGGGAACGTTCCCGTCCGTAGACAAACACACCGAAAAGAGTCCCTGCAGATCGGCCCTGTTTCTTGGCGCAATCGTCATGCCGGTTGCGTACCGGGTTTCAACCTGCTCGCGCGTGAGAGGCTCGACAGAAATCTTGATCTTGCGCAACTCGGCTGGGTTTCGTCTTAGTCCGTCCAGATAATCGTAGAGCTGCTTCGCTCTCTCGACCGAATATTCATCCTTGAGATCGTAAGCAATTGACATCCCGAACTGATTGCGGCGGCAGACGGGATAATCCGTTGCCAACTCGCGGCCGAGCACACGGCCGACCGAAATAGACCGGATTTGCGAGACGTCGGCGTCGCTCTTGTAGTCATTGGTGAGCACCACCGCGAATTTCTTCTTCTCGAAATCAGTGAACGGCGCGAAACTGTGTGGAAGATAAATGCGGAAAACTTTGTGCGAGCCATTATCCTGCGGTGAGATGAGCAAAAGGTTCTTGAAAGAACCACTGTCAGCAAGTGGCTGGCCCTTGCTGGTTAGGACTCCGATCGTCGGAGGCCCCGGCCTGGTGAGCTCTTGATAAATGGAATCCTTAAGAGCAACATCAGCCGTCACTTCTATGTAGAACTCTTGTTCGGCCTTGGCCCCGGCCATTTCATTCACGCGCAGCACGGCCTTGGGCAAGTCATCCTGGCCGGAAACAAAACTGGCCGTCAGAAACAGAAGAGACAAAACGACGAATAGCCTGGCGACGATCACCATGGTCCGATCCCCCTAAATTGGTAATTTTGTGTGTACGGCGCTAACTAGCTTGGTCCCACCGCCGCAGTCGAGATTTGAGCGATGATCGTGACCGACTTGTCTGCCGTGGTATCCCGATTAATTGACGTCCTCAGCGTTTCAAAATGCTCAGTGTCCAGCGACTTGTGTTCAAGCTGCAGAATGCTGATCATCGTCGCTTTTACGCCCAGATCGACTGAGATCTCGTCGCTATAAAAGAACGAGAGCGGAAATGATTTCCACTTGTCACCGGCGGCCAGCGTCTGAGCTCTGGAGTCGTTGTTAAGTTGACTGTGAAAAAGGGTCTCTACTTGTGCTTCTGTGGCCATGCTTTTCGTCCTCGCTTCACCGATAATTGGCGCGCTCCGCGCCTTACTTTTTTGGAAGCCACTCAAACTCATATGTTGACTATCCGCAAAACATTTCAGTGGGACCGAGCCGCTTGATTTTACGACTCTCACAGGTCAAACAATCGCTGTTGCTTCAGTATTGGCTAATCAAGGGGCCAGTAAGCGCACAGGACGGTCCTCACGTTAGATTTAACCAGTGTGACGAACCGCAAAATCGCACGCCTGGCACCGGTTTCCGGTCACTTTCGTTTGCCGCGTATGTGATTGAATGATAACTTGACGGCCATTCAGCGCGTTATTCCCGATGTTCACGCAAATCGCGTCATTGGCCTACCGTTTCCTGCTCTCGCTTGCGCATCTCTACACCGTGCCTGAATACATCGGGTTCGCGGTGATGTTTACCGTGGTGGTCGTGATTTCAACTCGACAGGGGCGTGAGTTGAGCCGCTTTTTCCGTAGGCCGTTTTTGACGGATTTGATTTACACGTTTTGGCTTCCGGCTTACACAGTCCTGATTGGCATTCCTATAACCCTGGCCACGGCGGAATTCGTTGCCGCACATTTTTCCTTCCTAAGACTGCACTTGCTAAGTAACGCGCCGAAACCGGTGCTGATGACTGTCTGGATGATCGTCAACGACTTTCTTTTGTACTGGTCTCATCGGTTGAGCCATCGCGTGCCGTGGTTGTGGGCCCTACATAAGATTCACCACGCTCCGGCAGAACTGAACTCGTTGACGACGTGGCGTCACCACTGGGCGGAACTGATTTATGCCAACAGCTTTGCCCTGGTGACGACGTTGCTGGTGGGTAATCCGACCGGGCTTCATCCAATGCTGCTGGGATTGCTGGCGGCATCGTCGCTCGCCTCGCATTCAGATCTCGACTGGACCTACGGGCCGCTAGGCAGGCTGATAGTTAGTCCCCGCGAACACGCCCGTCATCATTCCGCAGCCAGCGAAGATTTGAAAGTTAATTTTGGATCGTTTCTTATTTTCTGGGACGACCTGTTTGGTACGGCTCGCCGGACGCCCGAAAGAGTGGCGGTTTATGGACTGACGCCAATTGACGACGACGTGCCGCAATCATTCTTCCTGCAACTCTTTTACCCGCTTTCGCTACTGTTCATGAAGCAGCGCACTCGCGTAACGTCCGAGGCTATTGGCGCGTTGGAGACTGAGGGTTGACTTGCAAATTTATCTAATCCCCACCAATCCCTGCACACTCTGAATCAATTTCTCTGAGTCATATCCCACGCCGTCCTTGAAAACGATCTCAACGTTGTTGATGTCGGAAATCTTCGTTGCCGGATTGCCCTTCACGATCATCAGGTCGGCTTGTTTGCCGATTGCGATTGAGCCGATGCGGGAATCTTCGCCGAGGAACTTTGCGCCGTTGAAGGTCGCGATCTTGATCGCCTCGAGTGGGGTGAAGCCGGCTTCGACCAGCAGTTCGACTTCGCGCAAATCGCCGAAGCCGGCGACGATACCGCCGTTGCCGGTGGGATCAAGGCCGGCAATCAACAAACCACCGGCGGCGACGAAGGCGCGCTCGAAGTCCATCGACCTGCGAATCAGAGTGGGACTGGGCGAATCGGCGGCGATTCGCGAACGAGCAGTCAGGTAACGCACGCGCGCTTCGTTGTTCATTACGTTCAGCACGCGCGGATTCAGAACCGCGGCCGGCGCCCCAATCGCCGTTGGTCCGGCTTGATTGGAAGCCAGCGGCGCACCCGCCTCGAACACTGGCAAGGTTGAGGTGAGTGCCACGTGCTTCGCAACCAGCAGGCGAATGGTCTCTTTCACCGGTTCACTGTTGATGTCGAGGGTCCGCAGACTTTGACTAACAGCTCCGCCCGGACACTTGTCAGGTTGTTTGTTTGGAACAAAATCCGAATTAGCCAGCAGCCCGTGTTCAAGATCATCGATGCCAATTTCAGCGGCTTCGCGGTAGGTCACTGAGCAGAGATGCCCGGTGACTTTCAGGCCGCGCTTGTGCGCTTCTTCCACCGCCGCGCGCAGTTCGTCGCGGGTAATGTTCATGTAGGCTTTGAAAGAAGTCGCGCCCTGATCCGCCCAGTAGTTAACCAACTGGCGCGCATCGGCTGCGTCCTTGAGCGTGTGCATCACCGGCGTGAACGAGCCGACCCCTTCAAGATAAGGCGCGGTGATGAACATCTTCGGACCAATCATGCGGCCGGCATCGATGAGTTTCTTGATTTCCAGATCGAGATAAGGCTGGACGCTGCCGGTGGTGCGAATGGTGGTGACGCCGAGCGCGAGATACAGCCGCGGAAAGCTGAATCCCATGTTCGAGTACATCGGCGGATTGCCGCCCATGGGAAAGAACATGTGATCGTGCATGCCGACCAGGCCGGGCAGAACTGTATAGCCGGCGAGATCCAGAACTTTCGCGCCGGCGGGAACAGTCACGTTCGAGCCCACGGCGCTTATCTTCCCGTCGCTAATTATGATCGTTTGCTCTTCGGCGGCCGCCGCGCCGGTGCCGTCAATCACCCGCACGTGCGTGAATGCGACGACCGGCGCTTCGACCCGAACGAATTGCTGGCGATCGCCCTGCGGAGCTTGCGCCACCGAGCAGACTGAAAGACAGACAAGTAACACGAGCGCGTTTATCTTCATTGGATTCTCCAAAAATAGTTAGCTGACGGATGCTTTCTGATTGCCTATCGGCCAGAGGCTGAAGACGAGACAGGTTATCCCGATAGCCAGGCCGGCTCCTTTGATTACCGCGACCCACGTGGATGAAATCGGCGCCGGATCGGCAATGCCCAGACGGTTGAAATAGAGTTGGCCAGTGAAACTGAGATACGCCGTACCGCAAAAGTATCCCCAGGCAGCGGCCAAAAACCTTTGACCGCGACGGGCGTCTCTGCTTACCCGCCAGACGGCAAACAGCAAGAAGGCCCCGAGTATGTAATCGTCCAGGATCGACAGAGGATTATCACGCCAGGTGCTCCAGCGGCGAATCGTCTCAAGCATCGGCGTGAGAATTCCCAGCACGAACGCGAAATAACGACTGATCGAAATTAACATCATCGATCCTTTCGATGGCCGGGCGCAATTTCGGCCAAATCAAACACCTCCAATTTGTCTTCGGCGGTAAGTTTGATAGTTAGCGACAGCGTTTTGCCGATGTCATTGAACAGGTAGCGATAGATGCGAAATCCATTCTCATCGCGACGTTCTACCAATTCTTCGGAATGAAAAATTGCGATCGGCAAGGTCAGCGAATTGAGAATCCTGCCGAGGTCGTTTACCCGCGCCGGAGTGAGCTGCTTTGCCAGCTCGGGCGTCAGCAGTTCGCGATCGACGGCGTTGCTCGTCAATTGCAGCAAAACCTTACGCACCAGCGCCATCGTCTTTGGTTCAGTATCGTTCAGCGGAGGAATCGGCGGCACGGCGAATTCCGGAAAATAGAAACCTGCGATGCCGCGCGCCAGCTTGAATTCGCGCGTGTTCCACGAGTTCGCGAGCAAAATGATTGTTAGCCGATCGTCAGGAAAACGAATGATGCACGACTTGAAGCCCTGCCAGGCGCCGCCATGAAAAACAACGCGCCGGCGGTGAAACGTATCAGTGAACCAACCGAAGCCATAGCCTTTGCGCGCGCCGGAGTTCAACTTTACCGGCTCCCAGATTTGCGCCAGCGTTGATTGCTTGAGTGGCCGGTCGCGGTATAGAGCAGCATCCCACTTCGCTAGATCCAGAATTGAAAGATACAGCGCGCCGTCGGCGGTGGAATTCGTTGAAGGCGAGACCCAGTCCTGATTCTTAATTTCGCCGCCAACCAGCCGGTAACCGGCAGCGCGATTGGGAATGATGTCAGTTTCCGAAATGATCCGCGCACTGGTCATGCCGATTGGTCCGAATATTTGTTCGCGCAGGAAATCGCTCCACGATTTTCCTGTGATTCTGCGGATAAGAATACCCAGGGTTACATAACCAGCATTGCTGTAGTCCCATTTGTCACCGGGCGCAAAAGCCAGCGGTTGCCTTTGAAAAGCCGCGAGCATCTGCTCCTCAGTATAGTCGCGCCGCAAATCGATCTCGGGCGGATAGTCGCCTAATCCCGACGTATGAGTGAGCAGATGCCGCACCGTGATGTCCTTCCAGCTTTCCGGAGCATCAGGCAGATGTGTTTTGATCTTATCGTCGAGGGAAAGTTTTCCATCCTGTACCAGGAGCATTACGGCGGCGGCGGTAAACTGCTTTCCCATCGAGCCGGATTGAAAGATCGTTTCCGGTTTGACCGGCACACGGTGTTCAAGATTCGCCATGCCATAGGTCCTGAGCAATTCAATCTTTCCATTTCGCACGACCGCCAGCGACAAGCCGGGAATCTTGCGGGCGTGCATTTCAGATTTAACGAACCGATCGATGCGGACAGAAACATTCTGGGCCATGCCGGTGAATGCGGCCAGACAGAGCACAGTGATGGCGATCGGTAATCGGAGTGTCATCAGCGTTTGTGAAGATAGGGTTCCCTTAGATAAAGGAACAGTGGCAGCGCACATGAAAGGCCGACGGTAAACAGCGCCACAGTGCTAATCCAGGTGTGACTCATCGCGAGCCGTGCGGCTTCACGGCCGGAGAACATCATGAAGACGATACATGATAAGAAGAGATCAACGGCAAAGAAGGTTGAGATGGACGTGCCGAATAATTGCTTAACAAATAAGCGCCCGTCGAGGCCGTGCGTAAGTAAAAAGGAGAACAGAAAATAATATGGAATTATCAAGCCTGCCACGGCCAACACGAGATAGATCTTTCTGTTCATTATCGACCCCCCACTTCCAGCTTTGAGTCTCTATCGACTTTCCTCGCAAGCCCGCATGAATGTCGGGCTACTGCGTCGATTGAAGTTTAGCTTCGAGCTTCGCTTTCACTTCCGGCCACTCGTCATCGGTAATACTGAAGAATACTGAGTCGCGCACGCGGCCACTCGGCAGAATCAAATGCTTGCGCAGAATGCCCTCCTGCTTTGCTCCCAGCCGGAGAATCGCCGTGCGCGATTGTTCATTGAGCACGTCGGTGATCAATTCAACGCGCACGCAGTTCCAGGTTTCAAATGCGTGAGTCAGCAGCAGCAGCTTGCATTCGGTGTTGATGGGCGTGCGCTGTGCGCTCCGGGAAAGCCACGTATAGCCGATCGCGCACTTGCGGTCTTTCGGGAAGACTTCGTAGTAGCGAGTGCTGCCGACAACCTGATCCTGAGCGTTCGGATCTTTTCGAATGATGACAAACGGGAGTTGGTTCCCGTCCGCCAAGCCATCGAGTGCGAATTGAATGTACCCCTTCATTCCGTCTGGTCGAGGAATGATGGTGACTGGCGTATTCCAGAGTTCGCCGTCAGCGGCGGCGGCATTCAAAGGCTCCTGGTGCGCGAAACTGAGCGGTTCCAGACGCACGTGCCGGCCTTCGAGTGTGATTGGTTGGATTTCCAAGACTGTTCGACTTGCGGCGGATAGGATACCGCGACGAGAAACGAATGCAAGTTCGGAGGTCTGGGCGGTAGGTTAATGCCTTGAATTTCAGACGGAGAAACGGTCTTCGGCGCGAAGCGCACTCAATCTCATGATTAAGTGCGCTTTGAGATTTGCCGCTGCCGCAAGGTTCCGCCGATCAGAGCGCAGGGCAGCGCGATGATGACCAGCGCGATGGGATACCACTTCGGACCGAACTCGGGGCCTTTGCTCCAGGTGGCGAGCGTGCCAACGGTGCTCAGCACGACGCCAATTAGTCCCAGCACCAGGGCGTGCGCCACCGGTCGGTCCGGCGCCAGCGTTGCGGTTATGTAGCTGCCCACGATGCTATCGATCGAGCGATAGCCGATGGCCAACAACCAAAGACCTGTGCTCATGGGTTGAAACCATGGCGGATAAACTCCGGTCGCGTGCATGATCACGTCCAGGCCCGTGTCCAGAATTACGATTACGATTACGCCGGCGAGGACCGCGCCGACGCGTCGGATGCGCCGTGACGGCTGCGGTCTCACTGATTCATTATTTGTCATGTCGGGTTGTGATTTTTATTTTTGCGACGCGACCAGTTCGCGCACGCGCATCTCCTGCTCATGCAGTTCCGGATTGCCTTCGCAACTGAAGTCCGTCGCCTCGAACAGTTGGCGAATCTCGACGTAGCCGGGTTCGTTGTGCGGATTCGGAATCTTCTTTGCCCACTGCTTGGCTTCATCGAGATCCTTGCATTCCCAGATCCAATAGCCCGCTACCAATTCCTTGGTTTCCGCAAATGGGCCGTCAACAACGGTGCGCTTGTCACCCTCGAAGTAAACGCGCGCGCCTTTCGAGCTGGCTTGCAGGCCTTCGCCCGCTTTCATCACTCCGGCCTTCGCAATCTCTTCGTTGAACTTCATCATCGCATCGAGTAATTCCGGACTGGGCATGACGCCCGCTTCCGAATCCTTGCTCGCTTTTACAATCACCATGAATCGCATTTCGATTTCTCCTTAAAGTAATTTGTGCCAGAACCCGGAGCGGTAGCGACGGGATCAAGTGAGCTGATTAAGATAACAACATCCGTTTTTCCCGTTTCCATCCTCTTGATCCGGTCGCTACCGCTCCCGGTTCTGACACTCACTTGTTAGTCGAACAAAGCCATCTTAGATCGACGATCGATTTTTGTTATTTTGGCTGCCATAGCGCGAAGGCCGCGCCAGTCGGATCTTCCAGGATGCTCAACCAGCCCATGTTCGGCACCTCGACTGAGTCCTTATGAACCTTCGCACCAAGCGCAGCGGCCTTTTTCGTGGCGGCGCCGATGTCATCAACGTGCACATAAGCCAACCAGAAAGACGGCACGCCCGGCATTGGATTTTTGAGCATGCCGCCGCCGGTGCCCTCGCCAACCTTAATCACAGTGTAGGTGTCGCTGGGGCCCATCTGCATATCTTCGAGCTCCCAATCGAATAGTTGCGAATAGAATGACTTTGCTTTCTCTACGTCGGTTGTATTCAGTTCGACGTGTACGAATGGATTTGCCATGAATATCTCCTTTGTTTCAGAAGCCCGACCGTAAGGGAGGGCAGTTCGCTAGATAAGGCCCGTTATATGTTCACAATCAGCTCACGAGACTTGCCCTCCCTGGGTCGGGCTTCTGACACGATCAGTTTTCCGGCAGGCCGGAAATCTCCATCACAGGTCGGATTTCAACCGTGCCATACTTCACCGGGGGCACTTTCTCCGCAATCGCCAGAGCTTCGTCCAGATCATTTGCGTCGACTATGTAATAGCCGCCGAGCTGCTCGCGCGTCTCGGCAAACGGGCCGTCAGTCACGAAGCGCTTGCCTTCACGCACGCGCACACTAGTGGCCGTGGCGACTGGATGCAGCGGACTCGCG
Organism: Pyrinomonadaceae bacterium; assembly: GCA_044870975.1. Classification (GTDB taxonomy): domain Bacteria; phylum Acidobacteriota; class Blastocatellia; order Pyrinomonadales; family Pyrinomonadaceae; genus UBA11740. Next base: position 20,857 of record JBIOZK010000168.1, on the reverse strand, counting down.
CTTACGAATTTGCCGTTGGCGTGCAAGTCCTGCGTCAGTTGGGCCGACTCCACGTAACAATGCGCGCGCTCTTCATCGGTCATTGCCTGTTCGTCCAGGTAGACCAAAAGCATGTATTTCATCTTTGCTCCTGTCAGAACCGCGAGCAATCTGAGCGGTTCATCCGTCGTAAGTAAGTCTGACGACTAGGTTGCCGACGCCGCAGCGTTCGCCGGCACCACCGGGCGCACTTCAATTGTTCCGGTGCGGGCCGACGGAATGCGCGCGGCAATCGATTTAGCTTCATCGATGCTGCCGGCTTCGATCATAAAGAACCCGCCCACCTGTTCGCGCGTCTCGGCGAACGGACCGTCGGTCACCAGTTGCTCACCGTCGCGCACGCGCACGGTCTGCGCGGTGGCCGCCGGTTGCAACTGATCGCCGAACAGGTACTTGCCGTCTGATTTCAATTCTTCGATAAGTTGGCGGTATTCAGCGTAAATGGCCTGCCGCTCATTTTCGGTCCTGTCTGTCCATGATTGCTCATCGTGGCAAATCAGCAACATGTATTTCATTGTCTCTTTTTCCTCTCGATCAACCATCCGCTAACGCAGGTGCTTTCTGATTGTTAGTCGAACGGCGAATCGCTGGATCGACAGTCCCGCCGGAAATTTTTATTATCGACCTTCAGCGGGACCACAAATGATTGCTGCGAATGAAATTGTCGACCAAGTATACCGCACGGACTGGGGGCGGATCGTTGCGACTTTGATTGGCAATTATGGCGATTTCGACCTGGCCGAAGATGCTGCGCAAGAAGCCTTTGCCGCCGCCGTCGATCAGTGGCCCGCAAGCGGTATCCCGGATTCTCCCAGCGCCTGGATCATTCAGACGGCGCGACACAAGATCATCGACCGTCTGCGCCGGCAGCAGCGCTTTCAGGAGAAGGTTGAGTCATTCAAGCATGAAATCCCACTGACGACTGAGCAGCCGGCGCTGGAAATTGGTGAGATTCGCGACGACCGGTTGCGATTGATTTTTACGTGCTGCCACCCTGCGCTTTCGGAAGAGGCTCAGGTCGCGCTGACTCTACGCGCGCTGTGCGGACTGGAAACGGAAGAAATTGCACGCGCGTTTCTGGTTCCGACGGTGACCATGGCGCAACGTCTGGTGCGTGCCAAACGAAAAATTCGAGATGCCGGCATCCCTTACAAAGTTCCCGACACTTCCGAGATGCCACAACGTATTGACGCGGTGCTAAGGGCCATCTATCTGGTTTTCAATGAAGGCTACTCGGCGACGCGGGGCGAGCCGCTGGTGCGCGCAGATCTTTGCGCGGAAGCCATCCGCCTGGCGCGCATCATCAGAATGCTGATGGCGCCTTATCCGCCTGAGGAAGCTACCGGGCTGTTGGCCTTAATGCTGCTGCACGATTCGCGTCGGGAGGCTCGTGTCGATGACGGCGGCGATCTGGTCGTGCTCGAGGATCAGAATCGCGCTCGCTGGAATCAAACGCAGATTGATGAAGCGTTGCCGCTGGTCGAGGAGTCGCTGCGCCTGGCGGCCGGACCGTACGCCTTACAAGCCGCGATTGCCGCGGAGCACTGCAAAGCTGCGCGCGCGGAAGACACGAATTGGCCGCGCATTACCGCGCTCTACGAGCTTCTGGAGCGAGCCCAACCGTCGCCGATCATTGCGCTGAATCGAGCCGTGGCGCTCGCGATGGCTGGGAACCTTGAGGCCGGTTTGGTCTTGATTGATTCCCTCATTAATGCAGGTCAACTTGAAGAGTATCACCTGCTTTACGCGGCCCGCGCGGATCTGTTGCGGCGCAAAGGTGAAACCGGAGCGGCCGCCAAAAGCTATGAGCAGGCGCTGGACCTGGTCACGAACGATAGCGAAAGACGTTTTCTTGAACGGCGTCTAAGCGAGGTCCGCGCGGTTTGAGTGGCTTGCCGCGTTTCGATGGCGCATGAGAGTCTAGTCAACAAATTATGAAGAAACTAAATTGTCTGGCGGCGGTGACTATTGCGTTGGTTTCAGCGCAACTTACGGTTGGCCAAAAAGTCTTTCGCGTCAGCGAGCCTGACGCAATTGGCTCCGCGGAAGTTTCGGTTGCCATCAATCCGAAGAATCCGGAAAACGTAATCGGCGCGTCGTTCGCCATGGGACGACCTCCACGACCTCGATACGGCAGCTATAACTACAGCTCGATGGACGGCGGCAAAACCTGGAAGACAAGTCCGGTGACCGATCCTAAGAACCTGACGCAAGGCGATGACGTGGTCTATTTCGGTAGCGACGGCACCGCTTATCATATTCATCTTTCGTTCGAAGGCATTCGCGTCCCCCGGCCGAAGCGCGCGGAAAGCGGCATGCTGGTCGAGTCATCGGCCGATGGTGGTTTGACCTGGAGTGAATCTGTCGCCGCCATCAATCACGAAAACAGCGTGACGCCGTTCGAAGACAAACCCGGGATCGTGGTCGATAACGCCCCGCAATCGAAATACAAAGGCAACGTCTATGTCGCCTGGACGCGTTTCGATGTCTACGGCAGCAACGATCCCAATTGTCATTCGAACATTTATTTCACCCGCTCGAATGATCACGGCAAATCGTTTGCGATGCCGGTGAGCATTTCAGATAGCGTCGGTGATTGTCGTGACAGCGACAATACGCTCGAAGGCGCCGTGCCCGCAGTCGCGCCGAACGGAGACGTGTACATCGTGTGGGCCGGGCCGCTGGGACTGGTTTTCAAGAAATCGACCAACGGTGGCGAATCGTTTGGCAAAGAAAAAGTGATCAGCGACATGCCGGGTGGTTGGGACTTCGGGGTCGACGGGTTGGATCGAGCGAATGGGATGGCGGTGACCGGCGTTGATTTGAGTAACGGGCCAAACAAGGGGACGCTGTACGTAAACTGGATCGACGCGCGTAATGGCGACCCTGATGTGTTCGTGATGGCTTCGAAGGATGGCGGCGAGACCTGGTCGGCGCCCGTTCGCGTCAACGATGATCCGTTGAAGAATGGCAAGGTGCAGTTCTTCACCTGGATGTCTGTCGATCCTACCGATGGATCAGTCAACCTGGTCTTTTATGATCGACGTGACACGGCCGGCGCACTGACGAAAATCGTGATGGCGCGCAGCATCGATGGCGGCAAGACCTTCGTCAATCATGCGATTGACGTTCCCGCATTCAAGTGTGACGAGAGTGTTTTCTTTGGCGATTACACGGGAATTTCAGCCTACGGCGGACGCGTGATCCCAATGTTCATGCACTTTGACGAGCGGAAGAAGTTGGCCGTTTCAGTGGCGCTGTTTCGCTTTAAGCCGGGAACACAGGAGCGAATTGAGGAACAGCCTACGACCGCGCGGTGACGATCGTGTCAGAACCCGGAGCGGTAGCGACGGGATCAATTGACTCCGATTCTTTCGGTTGATCCGGTCGCTATGCTTCGCACCCTCACCTCGCTCCTCTCCCAGAGGGAGAGGAAGGAAGCTCCCGGTTCTGACACGACACTTCGATATGCTGAATTTGATTCAATGGCCGGCGATGATCGTGACGGTGATTGCCGCGTGGATGGTGGCTTCGCAGAGACGGTTTAAGCGCAATTGGGGCTTCTGGCTGTTCCTGCTGAGTAACCTGCTGTGGATTGTCTGGGGTGTTCCCGATCGGGCTTACGCCCTGATTGTGTTGCAGGTGTGCCTCGCCTTCATGAACATTCGCGGAGCGATTAAGAACCGCTCACAGCGTGAAGCCTGATGGCGTCGCGCGCCCTTTCGTGGCACAGACTTCAGTCTGTGGCGGTTTCAGGGAAACATCACAGATTGAAGTCTGTGCCACTCTTGTATGGCTAAGAAAAGCGCCGGCTTACTCCTGTACCGCGAAGCTTCCGGTGATGCAGAAATTGAAGTTCTGCTGGTTCATCCCGGCGGTCCATTCTGGCGCAATAAAGATGAAGGCGCGTGGACAATTCCCAAAGGTGAGTTCGATGATGAAGAACCGCTGGCTGCCGCTAAGCGCGAATTCGAGGAAGAATTAGGCGCCGTGCCGCCGCCTGGCGAATACCTGGCGCTGGGGCCGATTAAACAGAAGGGCGGCAAGACCGTTTTCGCGTGGAGCGCCGAAGGTGGGTTCGATCCGACAGAGTTGAAAAGCAACACCTTTGAGTGCGAGTGGCCGCCGCGGTCGGGACGCATGCAGCAATTTCCCGAAGTCGATCGCGCTGAGTGGTTAAGTCCTGAGGCCGCGAAAAGAAAAATCCTGGCGGCCCAGGCCCCATTAATAGATGAGTTACTCGAACTGCTGCACGCCCGCACTCATTCAATTCGAAACCAATCGTAGTCCGCGTTACCCATTTCCGAACTTGCGCGAGGGCCGACCGCGAAGATTCCGACCTTCGCCCCAATCCATCTTCCCTGACGCGCGCGGAATGGAAATCCCACCGGCGTATAAGTCTTCCCATCGGTGCTGAAGCTGAATTTGCAAAGGGCATCTTCCTGAACCTTAACGCGCAACCAGACCGTGTTCCCGTTCAGCTTCACCGGCGCACCAGCCTTTTCGTCCGAACCTTTGTCAGCGTTCTGAGAAGTTGTTAGGGACAGATAGACGCCGTCCACTTTCTTCTGCAGAGACAGATGCGCGTAATCCAAGCCCATAATGATCAGTCCGGTACGCTCGCCTTCGCTTCGTGGGGTGAATGTGACTTTGGTGGTGGCGGTGAAGGTCGACGCCGGAAATTTCTGAAGCAAAAGGTTCGGAACATCCCACAGATTTGTAGCGTCGCCAGGCCAGGGCATGTTCATCAATCGCAGGAAGCCGTACGCCGCTGACGGAAAGGCCCAGTTAGACTGCGGGTTCGCCTGCCATTGCCATTGGAGACCGATTTGATTGTCGTTGAATTCGTCTGAGTCATGCGGCGTGCTTATCGCAGATGTCTTTCCCACATTTGGTTTGCGATAAGTCATTACCGGCTCGCCCACGCCGTCGTTATTCACATTGATGCCGATGACCGGCCAGTCATTCACCCATTTCATCGGCTGGAGGTGAACGACGCGGCCATAGGCGCCCTTGTCCTGAAAATGAATGAACCAGGATTCACCAATCTGGGTCTCGACCCAGGCGCCCTGATGCGGACCGTTAATTTTGGTCTTGCCTTGTGCCAGCACCACGCGCCGCTCGTACGGGCCGTAGATGCTTTTGGAACGGAGCGCTAACTGCCAGCCGTTCTCGACGCCACCAGCCGGAGCGAAAATGTAATAGTAACCGTTCCGCTTATAGAGCTTTGGTCCTTCCACCGTCGGATCCTGTTCATGTCCGTCGAATACGATTGCCCCTTCATCGAGCAACTTTGTCGCATCCTCGCTCATGCGACTGACGACCAAGATGCTTTTGATTCCGGAGCGGCTGCGGGCGAACGCACTCACCAAATACGCTTTGCCGTCGTCGTCCCAGAAGGGACACGGATCGATCCAGCCCTTTGCTGCTTTAATTAACAGCGGCTCAGACCAGGGGCCAGCCGGCTCCTTCGACTTGATCATGTAAATGCCGTAATCGGGATCAGGATAGAAGATGTAGAACTCGCCGTTATGGAAACGAATGGCCGGCGCCCAAACGCCGTTACCGTGCTGCGGCTTGTTATAAACCTCGAACGGCGGCTGGCGCGCCAGCGCGGACCCGATAATTGTCCAGTTCACCAGGTCGCGCGAATGAAGAATCGGCAAGCCAGGAATCGCATTAAAGCTGGACGCAACCAGATAGAAATCGTCACCGACCCGGATGACGTCAGGGTCGGAATAATCCGCATGCAGAATCGGATTGCGATAGGTGTTGTCACGATTGTCGGCGAGCCAGACCTTAGAGACAATCTGGGCGTGGGCCGTAAGCGAGAGAGCCGCCAGATAAGAAACCGCAAGCAGATGTTTTCTAATTCCGGTGCGCATGCATTTAATTAAGGCGCGAGATTAGGTTGCTCTCAATGTCCAGTCAAGATCGCTCAAGAAACCTGTGTTCATAAAGTCGGAGTTGTGTTAAGAAGATTGCCACGATTGGACCATGAGATTTCTCGGCATCGATGTAGGCACGGGTGGTACGCGGGCCGTGTTGGTTGACGCAGAAGGTCGGGTGACGGCGTCCGCGACCGGCGAACACGCGCCGTTTGCTTCACCGCAGACAGGGTGGGCTGAGCAAGACCCGCGCGATTGGTGGCGGGCTGCTTCGCTTGCGGTTCGCGAGGTGCTGGCGAACAGCGAGACAAAGCCGGAAGCGATTAGCGCAGTCGGTTTCTCTGGTCAAATGCACGGCGCGGTTCTGCTCGATCGGCAGCACGAGGTCCTGCGTCCATCAATCATCTGGTGCGATCAGCGGACGAGCGATCAATGCATGATGATCACGTCGAAGGTCGGCGCTGATCGCTTAATTGAATTGACCTGTAATCCAGCTCTTACCGGATTCACTCTGCCTAAGCTGCTCTGGGTGCGCGAGTTTGAGCCGGACATTTGGCGGCAGGTCGCGTCGGTGCTGTTGCCGAAAGACTACGTGCGTCTGCGATTGACTGGAGACAGAGCGACAGATGTCGCCGACGCTTCGGGGACGTTGCTATTTGACGTGACGAATCGCAGATGGTCGCAGCCGATGTTGAGCGCGGCCGAAATCGATGAAGCGATTCTGCCGCGCGTGTATGAGTCGCCTGAGGTAACTGGGGTCGTGTCATCCGTGGGAGCCGAAGCGACCGGATTGCGCGCCGGCACGCCGGTCGTTGCGGGTGGTGGAGACCAGGCGGCAGGCGCCGTTGGCATGGGCATCGTACGACCGGGCGCCGTCAGCGCGACTATCGGAACCTCGGGGGTGGTCTTTGCCGCGAGCGACAAGCCTGCGCTTGACCCGCAGGGACGCGTTCATACTTTCTGCCATGCAGTTCCGGGGCGCTGGCATGTCATGGGCGTGACGCAGGGTGCGGGACTTTCACTACGCTGGTTCCGTGATCAATTTGGAGCTGTCCCGAATGATGGACGAGATCCTTACGAGCATTTGACCGAAGAAGCCGCCGCAGTTGCGCCGGGCGCCAATGGGCTGCTCTGGACTCCTTACTTGATGGGTGAACGCACGCCGCACCTCGACCCGCACGCACGGGCCGCGCTTGTCGGATTAACTGCGAGTCATACCCGCGCGCATGTCGTCCGTGCGATTCTGGAAGGCGTCGCCTTCAGTCTGCGGGACACATTCGAAATCTTCAGAGAGATGAACGTGCCCGTCAACGAAATCAAATTGGGTGGCGGCGGGGCCCGCTCGGAATTATGGCGGCAAATTCAAGCCGATGTTTACGGCCGAACTGTGAAAACGGTAGCAGCCGAAGAGGGCGCGGCTTATGGCGCGGCTATCCTCGCCGGTGTCGGCATCGGCGCCTGGCGCTCGGTCGATGAAGCTTGCGACGCGGTCGTTCGTACCAAAACTGAAGTTGAACCAGAGCGAAACACGGTCGCCTTAATGGAGCAGCAATATGATCGGTTCCGGCGCATCTATCCCGCCCTGCGACCGCTCCACGAGTAATCATTTGACATTTCCTGATTGCCCTTTACCATGCAACGCAAACCTGTGGAGGAAAGATGAGATTGAAACGATCGTACATCGGCAAGAGCCTAATCTGCGCGCTGCTCGTAACGGCCGCTTTGGTGTTTATCGCTTGCAAGCAAAGCGGCGCTGCAAAGAAACATAAGCTGGCGTTTGTGACTAACAACGCGTCTGACTTTTGGACTATTTCCAGGAAGGGAACTGAGAAGGCGGCCACCGAGCTGCCGAACGTAGAGATTGATTTTCGCATTGATTCTGATGGTTCTGCCGCGGAACAACAGCGCATCGTTGACGACTTGCTGGCAAAAGGTGTGAATGGTTTCGCGATCAGTCCCGTCGATCCCGTTAATCAAACGCAGATGCTCAACCGCGCCGCCGGCCAGGCACTGGTCATCACGCAGGACAGCGACGCGCCCAACAGCGAGCGCGCGTGCTACATCGGCACCGACAATGTCGCTGCCGGACGACAGGCGGGCGAGCTGATTAAAGAGGCGCTCCCGGATGGCGGCAAAATTATGATCTTCGTGGGCAGCATGGATGCGGCCAACGCGAAGCAGCGTCATCAGGGAATCAAGGAAGCGCTCCAGGGGTCGAACATTCAAATCATCGACGTGCGCACTGACAGCACAGACCGCGTGCGCGCGAAGTCTAATGCGGCTGACACTTTGGTTAACAACGCAGACGTAGCGGCGCTGGTCGGGCTCTGGTCCTACAACGGACCGGCGATTGTCGGCGCAGTGCGCGACGCCGGCAAGGTCGGGAAAGTTAAGATCATTGCCTTTGACGAAGAAGACGAGACGCTGAATGGAATCAAGGACGGATCGATCTATGCCACCGTCGTGCAGCAGCCTTTCGAGTTTGGCTACCAGTCGATGAAATTGATGGCGAAGATCCTTGACGGCGATCGGTCAGGCATTCCCGCGAGCAAACAAATCTTCGTACCGACCCTGGCTATCAAGAAGGCCGAGGTCGAAGAATTCGCCCAAAAGATAAAGCAGTTGCGCGGTCGCTAGCATGTCCCAGCCCATCCTGGAAATGTCCGGCATCAGCAAGCGCTTTCCGGGTGTGATTGCGCTCGAGCAGGTGAACCTCGAGATTTATCCGAGCGAGGTGGTCGCCTTGATCGGAGAGAACGGCGCCGGAAAATCCACGCTGATGAAAATTCTCGGCGGCGTCATTCAGCGCGACGCCGGCACGCTTCTACTCGACGGCGAACCAGTCGAGATTAGTTCGCCGAGCGAAGCCGGCAAGCGACGAATCGAATTCATTCATCAGGAACTAAGCGTTCTCGATAATCTGGATGTCGCCGCAAATATCTTTTTGCATCGTGAACCGACGACGGCGGGTTGGCTGAAGTTACTCGATCGCAAAAAACTATATAGCGAGGCGGACCGGTTGCTCGCGAGATTGGGTCTCGACATTTCCAGTCGCACGCCGGTAGCAAAACTCTCGCTGGCGCAACAGCAATTGGTCGAGATTGCCCGCGCCATTTCCGCCGGCGCGCGCATTCTCATCATGGATGAACCCACGTCGAGTCTCACGCTTACAGAGACGCGCCGGCTGCTGGAGATCGTCAGGGACCTGAAGGCGCATGAAGTCAGCATCATTTATATCTCGCACCGGCTGCACGAGGTTAAAGAGATTGCCGACCGCGTGGTGGTTCTGCGCGACGGACGAAACGTTGGCGCCTTGTGTCGTGAGGAAATCAGTCACGAGCGCATGGTGCGAATGATGGTCGGCCGCGACCTAAAGGACTTTTTCAAATCCACGACGAATGCGTTTTCAAAAGCTGATGCGACCGATTGGTTCTCAGTGCAGAATCTGCGCACCTTGAGATATCCGACGACGCCGGTTTCTTTCAGCGTAGGTCGCGGTGAAGTGTTGGGGTTTGCAGGATTGGTCGGTGCGGGCCGGTCGGAGGTGGCGCGGGCTATCTTTGGCGTGGACGCGACTAATGCAGCCCAATTTGCGCTGGGCGGAAATAGACTCAGAATTTCGGGTCCGCAAGACGCCATCAAACAGGGCATCTATCTGGTGCCGGAAGATCGGCGGCAGTGCGGTCTGATCGTTGACTTTAACGTGCGCGAAAATGTTTCGCTGCCGGGCATGGAGCGGTATTCATCTGCGGGTTTGATAAACTTCGCAAAGGAAAACGCCGCCGCCAGACACGCCTGCGAGACGATCAACATCAAGACACCTTCGCCGGAAATGAAAGCCGCAAACCTGAGCGGGGGAAACCAGCAGAAGGTTGTTTTGGCAAAGTGGCTCGCGCTCTCGCCCAAGGTGCTGATCTTTGACGAACCCACGCGTGGCATCGATGTGGGGGCCAAAGCGGAAATCTATTCATTGATTCGGAAGTTGGCGGGCGAAGGCGTCTCAGTGATTGCGATTAGCAGCGAGATGGAAGAAGTGCTCGGCATCAGCGACCGCATCGCCGTGATGCACGAAGGGAAGATTACCGGCATTCTGGATAGGGCTCAGTTTAGCGAAGAAGCGGTGATGCGACTGGCGACTGGATCAAGCCTCAAGTCGCAAGAGCAGGGAATTGCAAATTGAAAATTGAAAAATGCAAATTGCAAAATGCGTCGCCTGTCACGCCAGGTGAGTGTCGGCGACGAGTCGCTACAACTGGTGACCGGATGCGCTACGCGCAGGGGCAAGAATATGAAATGTGAAATTTGCATTTTTCAATTTTCAATTTGCAATCTCTTGGCTCTGAGCCGACGACGTCCAAACTCATGAAAAAAGAACTCGGCATCTTCGTTTTGCTCGTCGTTCTTTGCGTAATCGTGTCCGCGATCAATCCCAACTTTCTCCTCGCCAATAATCTGCAAAACCTGGCTCGGCAGATTGGCGCCTTCGGCATCTTCAGCATCGGATTAGGACTCGTCATAATTACCGGCGGCATCGAGCTTTCGGTCGGATCGATGATGGCGTTACTCGGCGTGCTGTTATCGATGATGCTGACTGAGTGGCACCTCGGCGTAATTATCGCTGTGATGGCGTGCGTCGGTATCGCCATGTCGCTGTCGTTCATTCACGGCCTGTTGATTACGCGGGTGAACATGCAGCCGTTCATCGTCACCCTGTGCGGCCTGTTGTTCTATCGCGGGCTGGCGCGGTTCATCACCAAGGACGAGACGAAAGGTTTTGGAACTGTCGCGGGATTGGATTTCTTACGGTTCCTCGCCAACGGAAATCTATTCGGCATTCCGATGCCTTTCGTGCTGCTCATTCTGATTAGCATTGTTACGTGGATTGTTCTGCATCGATCGGTCTACGGGCGTTACTTGTTCGCGACGGGACGAAATGCCGAAGCGGCGCGTTACGCGGGCATCAATACGAAATGGATGATCACGATCGCTTATGTGATTGCGGGAGCGCTCACGGCCATTTCGGGGATCATCTTTGCGTTCTACACAAACTCGGTGTCGCCGGCGAATCATGGAAACGCGTACGAACTTTACGGCATCGCGGCGGCGGTATTGGGTGGATGCTCTTTGCGCGGCGGCGAAGGTTCAGTCGTCGGCATTCTCATAGGGGCAGCGTTGCTGCAAGTGCTGCGAAATCTCGTCAATCTGTTAGGCATACCCAGTTCGCTTGATTTTGCGGTGATGGGCGCGGTCATCCTGCTGGGTGTGATGGCCGATCAACTTCTCAGCGAGCGCCGTAATCGCCGCCAGATTGCTTCGCTGCGCGAGTCGGCGCGCACGCCGATTCCAACCGCTGGCGCTCATTCCGGCGGTACGGGTTCAGAGCCAACGACATGACCTGGGAAGAGCGCTGGCATCCGTTGCGTGAAGAATGGGTGATTGTCGCGGCCCACCGGCAGGACCGCCCCTGGAGCGGCGAGACCGTCACGCACGAAAGCCATAAGCGGCCAACGTATGACGCGGACTGCTACCTTTGTCCCGGCAACGCGCGCGTCAGCGGCGCAGTCAATCCGCCATACGACGGCATCTTCGTATTTGATAATGACCACCCGTGTGTGGGCATCGACGCGCCCTCACCGCCTCAGATCGAGTCGAATGTTTATCTCAATCGTCCGGCGCAGGGAATTGCCCGCGTCGTTTGCTATTCGCCGCGTCACGATTTGTCGCTGGCGCTGCTGGAACCGGGCGAAGTTCAACAGCTAATCGGGGCCTGGCAGCGGGAATATATCGATCTTGGTGGTCGTCCGGAGATCGATCATGTGCTGACGTTTGAAAACAAAGGCGAGGTCGTTGGCGTTTCGAATCCGCATCCGCACTGCCAGATTTACGCCACCAACTTTGTCTTCAAAACGATCGAAACTGAGGTGCACGCCAGCCGGCGATACTTCAACGAGACTGGCCGGACCTTGTTTTCAGATATCATTGCAGCTGAGCAACGCGACCGGCTGCGAATTATTTCTGAGAATGAAACCGCCATCGCGTTTCTACCTTATTTCGCGCGCTATGCTTACGAAGTTTTCGTCGCTCCAAAGCGCACGCATGCCAGCATCGCCTCGTTGAGTGACGCTGAAGCCCGCGATTTCGCTGAGGTTTTGCGGGATACGGTGGTGCGCTTCGACAATCTTTGGCAGATGCCTTTTCCTTATGTGATGCCGCTGCACCAGGCGCCGACCGATGGCGGCGACTATAGCTCGTTTCATTTTCACGTTGAGTTTCATCCGCCATTGCGGCGGCCGAATCTTTTGAAGTACCTGGCCGGTCCTGAGATTGGCGGAGGCAACTTTCTCAGTGATACTTCGCCGGAAGAGAAGGCGGCTGAGTTGCGCGCGTTGCCTAGTGCCCATTACTCCACGCATACCTAATGTCCAACTCTACTGATTCAAAATCGCTGTTGCGGCCGCTGAAGCGTCTCCATCAAGTCATCAGGCAGACGGTCGTTGCAGCCTGCGAGCGCACCTCGCTTGAATCAGCATCGGCAATCGCCCGCGAAGAAGAAGGCGATACCATTTATGCCATCGATCATGTGACTGAAGAGTTGCTGGTTGATTTCTTTGCGCATGAGATTGCGTCAGAGACACCCATAGTTTTGATTGCCGAAGGCTTGCCGCAAGGCAAGCTCGTTTTGCCGCAAGGCATTTCAGAAGACGAAGCGGTGTGGCGAATCATCGTCGATCCGATCGACGGTACGCGCGGTTTGATGTATCAGAAAAGAAGCGCGTGGATTCTGACGGGCGTCGCGCCCAATCGCGGACCTGACACGAATCTAGGTGACATCGAAGTGGCCTTGCAGACTGAGATTCCGCTGATCAAACAGCACCTGTCCGATTGTCTGTGGGCCGTGCGAGGCAAAGGCGCCAATGCCGAGCGATTCAATCGGCTCACTAACGAGACGGCTGAAATAACTTTGCAGCCATCTCGCGCCAGGACCATCGCGCACGGCTACGCGGAAATTGCGCGGTTCTTTCCCGGGGCCCGTGAGGAGTTGGCAGCGATCGATGAGGAGATTGTGTTTGGCGCGCTCGGCCCGGTGATGCCGGGTAAGGCGCATTGCTTCGAGGATCAATACGCGTCCTCCGCGGGCCAGCTTTATGAATTGATCGCTGGGCATGACCGCTTCATAGCCGACCTGCGGCCACTGATGGAAACAGTGCTTTCGCAGAGAGACGCGGCGCTCGGCATCTGTTCGCATCCTTATGATTTGTGCACTGAGCTAATCGCGCGGGAAGCCGGAGTGATCGTGACCGACGTTCGCGGCGAGCAATTGCACGCACCGCTCAATGTCGAAGCCGACGTCGCGTGGGCTGGTTATGCCAACCAGCACATTCGCGCACAGATTGAACCTCTGTTATTGGCGGCGTTGGAGCGGCGTGGATTGCTGTGATGACCGATACGCAGGAGTTCATCGCCGCGCTCGATGATTCGGTTACTTCACTGCCATCAGGCTGGAACGATTTGCTTACTTCGGGGCGCGACCTGATTATCACGCGCGCGCCGGGGCGTCTCGATCTGATGGGTGGCATTGCCGATTACTCCGGCTCGCTCGTTCTGCAATGGCCAATTCAAAGGGCGGCGCACGTGGCAATTCAGCTGCAATCGAAACGAACTTTGCGCATTGTAAGCCTGGCAAGCGCGGCAAATCAGCACCCGCGAATCTTTGAAAGCGATCTGGATCAGTTGCTCAACATGGACTATGTCAACCTGCGTGCGCGCCTGGCGGACGCGTCCGGGAATCATTGGGCGGCTTACGTCGCTGGCGCGTTTCCGCTGCTGAGGCGCGAACTGAACGCATCATTCCCTGGGGGTGCCGACATCCTGATTAGTTCCGCCGTGCCCGAGGGCAAAGGCCTCAGTTCTTCGGCCGCGCTCGAAGTCGCCTCGATGCAAGCAATTGCCGCCGCTTACGAATTGAAAATCGCTGCGAACGATTTGGCGCTACTCTGTCAGATGGTCGAGAACCTGATCGCCGGCGCGCCCTGTGGCATCATGGACCAGATGACCGCCGCCTGCGGCGAAGAGCATCAGTTGCTGGAGCTTCTCTGTCAGCCCGCCGAGTTGCGAGGCACCATTCGACTGCCGGCAGAGTTGGAGATTTGGGGTATTGACTCGGGTATCCGCCACTCAATCGGTGGCTCTGACTATCGAACCGTGCGCACCGCGGCTTTCATGGGATACCGGATGATCGCATCGTTCGCCGGCTTCCCAATCAGGCCGACGGAACCTGGACGCCTCATGGTTGATGATTCGCGATGGAACGGGTACCTTGCGAACATTTCAGCCACGGAATTTGAACTGAAGTACGCTGCCCGGATCCCTAAGCGCATGATTGGTAAGGAGTTTCTGGACAAGTACGACGGCATCACCGACAACGTTACGTCGGTCGATCCGTCAGTCGAATATCCAGTATTGGCCGCGACGATTCATCCGATACACGAACATGCGCGGGTTAATTCGTTTGCCGCGATTTTGAAGCATTGGCCGGTTGTAGACGAAGATGCGCGGAACCTGGGACAGTTGATGTACGACTCACATGATAGTTATTCATCCTGTGGCCTGGGTTCGGAGGGCACCGATGCGCTCGTGGCGTTGGTGCGGGCGTCTCCCGATGATCTTTATGGGGCGAAGATCACGGGCGGCGGCAGTGGCGGTACAGTCGCCGTTCTGGGACGGCGGGGAGCGAGGAAAGCAGTCGAGAAAGTCGCTGCTGCCTATCGACAACAGACTGGTTACAACGCCCAAATAATTTCCGGGTCATCGTCAGGTGCGAAATCTTTTGGAGATTTAAGACTCCCGAGAGACGGAGGCGTGAATGCGAATAGTTAGAGTTGTCTATGTGACGGTGTTTTGTGGCGCGATACTTTTACTCATGTACACATCTGCCGATGCTCAAGCCAAAATAAGCAAAGCGAGTTTTGGTAAGACCTCTGACGGTCATAATGTCGACATCTTCACGTTGACTAATAAGCGCGGCGTTGAAGTCAAAATCACGAACTACGGTAGCATTATTACCTCGCTCAAAGTTCCGGATCGCAACGGCAAGATCGACGACATCGTGCTCGGTTTCGACAATCTCGATGCTTATCTAAAAGGCCATCCGTACTTCGGCGCGCTCATCGGTCGTTATGGGAATCGCATTGCGAAGGGACGCTTCACGCTCAACGGTCGCGAATACAAGTTGGCGGTCAACAATGGCGAGAATCACTTGCACGGCGGCATCAAAGGCTTCGACAAGGTTGTGTGGACGGCGCAGCCCGCGCGGATTCGCGATGGCGTTGCGCTCAAGCTGACTTACATAAGCAAGGACGGTGAAGAAGGTTATCCCGGCACTCTGCGAGTCCACGTGATCTACCGGTTGATGAATACCAACGAATTAAAGATCTCCTATTCGGCGTCGACCGATAAAGACACAGTCATTAATCTGACGAGTCATTCTTATTTCAACCTGGCCGGACAGGGCAACGGCGACATTCTCAATCAGCAAATGTTGATTAACGCGGCTCGGTTCACGCCGACCGATGCTGGATCGATTCCGACGGGTGAACTCAAAAGCGTCACAGGTACGCCCTTCGACTTTACGAGGTCGACGCGCATCGGCGATCGGATTAACAATGCCGATGAGCAGCTGAAGTTTGGGAACGGCTATGACCACAACTTCGTGCTGAACGGCAGTTTGGGAAAGCTGAAGCAGGCGGCGATTGCTTATGATCCGGGTTCGGGAAGATCGATGGAAATCTGGACAACTGAGCCGGGCATTCAGTTTTACACCGGCAACTTTCTTGACGGCACACTGACTGGGAAGGACGGCAAGGTCTATCAGCGGCGCTCAGGGTTTTGTCTGGAGACGCAGCACTTTCCCGATTCACCGAACCAGCCATCTTTCCCGACAACGGTGCTGAGAAAGGGTGAGCTCTATCACTCGCTGACAATTCACAAGTTCAAAACATCGCCTCGTTAAGAACTTCGCTCTTCAGAGCATAACGCAGCGTCAGCCGCCCAGCCGCAGTTTCAGGTCGGTTTATTTATCGAAGAAATTGCCGCGTTCCTCGACCGGAACCCCTGTGATTCTTAGAGCGAATATTCTTAATGGCAGACTTTTGGGACACACAAATCAGCAGGGCGGATCAGCTTGCGGCCGAGCCCGGCGGCTCACAAGAGTTGCTCACTTTTTACGCGGACCTGTTGCGTGTGCAGAGACAAATCCATCAAGAGCTTCGTAGCGATCCGAATTGGATTCCGGCCGCGGACTTACGCGGCGATTTGCGAAAACTGCTGAGCTTGTTGCCGCCATTATTTGAAGTGGTCGTCTTGCGTGGTCCGGCCCAGTTGGCTTTGGAAGCTCAGGTGTTGCTCGGTGCCGATCGCGAATTTATTGAGAGACTTCTTGTCGAATACTGGCAGAACCCAACTGATATCCAATTCTTTGCCAAGGCGATTGTCCAGCCTTACGCGCACTGGTTGGTGGAAAGTGGAATGAGTGTGAAAGGCCGTGAGCCGGCGGGTGGAGAACACCACTGTCCATATTGCGGCGGCCAACCTCAGCTGAGTTACCTGCAGAACAAGGAAATCACGGCAGAGAGCGGCAATCGGGATTTAGTTTGCGCGACGTGTTTACACTCGTGGGAATTCCGACGCGTGTTCTGCGCGCAGTGCGGCGAAGACAGACCATCAAAACTCGGCTACTTCCATTCGCCGGAGTTTGATCACATTCGCATCGAAGGCTGCGATAGCTGCCAACGTTACCTTAAGGGCGTCGATCTCACTCGCAATGGGCTGGCCGTGCCACTCGTTGATGAGATACACGCTGCGCCTTTGGATCTTTGGGCGCGCGAACATGGTTACGTCAAGATTGAATTAAATCTTGTTGGCGTTTGAACGACTCTCGCCGTTAGCCATGTCCGCGTGACGGAAAAGCAAACCGCGGAACATCATTACCACACAGATATTTTCTATATGCTAGCTTAGGCTACCCGAAGCCCTGAGCCTTGAAGACGATGATCGCATGGCGACCCTCGTGCTGCAGTCTTCTCGGGTCCAGTATCGGCAAACCCCCTTTAATCAATCCATTAGACGGAGGCTTACGATGGAAGTCTCAAGACGTACCTTCATCAAGACGACCTTGATTGGAGGTACGGGTGTCAGTGTGTTCGGCTTCAGCCTGGCGCCGGTGTATGCCCAGACACAGGGGCTGAAGATCGCGCGGACGACCGAGACACGCAGCACTTGTCCGTATTGTTCGGTGAGCTGTGGCGTGATCATTCATACGCTGGGCGACAAGGCGAAGAACGCGGTGCCGCAGGTCGTGCACGTCGAAGGCGATCCCGACCATCCGATCAATCGCGGCACGTTGTGTCCGAAGGGTGCTTCGCTGCAGCAGGACATCGTCAATGATCGTCGCCTGCTAAAACCGCAGGTGCGTCGTCCCGGTTCCGATCACTGGGAAGATATTTCCTGGGACCAGGCGGTCGACGAGATCGCTCGCTGGACCAAAAAGACGCGCGACGCAACGTTCATCGACAAGGACAAAGACGGCTATACGGTTAATCGGCTGGAAACGATTGGCTGGATTGGCGGCTGCACTGACACCAACGAACTCAATTTTCTCGCCGTGAAAACCATGCGCAGCATGGGACTCTGCTATTTCGAAACGCAGGCCCGTGTTTGACATGGTCCGACGGTCTCCAGTTTGGGGCCCACCTTCGGACGCGGCGCGATGACCAACGGCTGGATCGACATCAAGAACACCGACATGATGTTGATCATGGGTGGCAATCCGGCTGAGAACCACCCGTGTGGCTTTAAGTGGCCGGTGGAAGCGAAGCTGCATCGGAACGCGAAAATGATCGTGGTCGATCCGCGATTCACGCGCACGGCGACGCAAGCCGATCTTTTCCTGCAAATTCGCGCGGGCACAGACATCGCCTTCCTCGGCGGCCTGATCAATTATGCGATTCAAAACAATCGCCTCGCGCGAGACTATCTAATCAACTACACGAATGCAGCGTTCATCGTTAAAGATGGATTCAAGCTGCCGGAAGATGGTTTGTTCTCAGGGTTCGACGCCGCGAACACGACCTACGACAAAGAGACCTGGAATTATCAGGAGGGCGGAAAGATTGAGGCCTCGGCGGCGGCAGCGGCTGCGAATTCACAAACAGCGACTGGCAATTCGCAATCGTCGTCATCGTCAGGCAAAGGCGGCGGCAAAGATTCAGAGAACAGCGGCGAAGGCGGCGGGCATCAGGCAGCCAGCGGCACCGGCGCAGCCGGCCAGGGCGGAGCGAAGCCGCCGCCGATGCTGCCGCCAAATGTCGCTTACGATCTGTCGCTGCAACATCCGCGCTCCGTCTTCCAACTGCTGAAGCAGCAGTATTCACGCTACACGCCGGAGATGGTCGAGCGCATCACCGGCATTCCGAAGGCTGAATTTCTAAAGGCTGCCGAGCTGTTTACGTCTATTCGCAAGGACGGAAATATGAAGAAGGCCGGCACAATCATCTATGCGGTCGGCTGGACCCAGCATACCTTCGGCACTCAGATCATTCGCACTGCCGCGATCCTGCAACTGCTGCTCGGAAATGTCGGTCGTGCCGGTGGCGGCGTAAATGCGTTGCGCGGGCATTCGAACATTCAGGGCGCGACCGATATGGGCGGGGTCTTCGATATCTTTCCGGGTTATTTGAAGATCCCGCAGCCGACCGATACTGATCTCGCGACCTTCTTAAAGCGCACTACCCCGACAGCGTCGAAGCCGAACGAATGGGACTCGTATAACTACTGGTCCAACACGCCCAGGTTCATGGTCTCGTTTCTGAAATCTCTGTACGGCGATTCGGCCAAAAAGGAAAACGATTTCAATTACCAGTATCTACCGAAGATCGATCGCAAGTTCGACTGGACGAACATGTGGGATGAGATGTACGCGGGCAAAGTGAAAGGTCTGTTTGCCTTCGGCATGAACGGCGTGGCCATCGGGCCGAACTCGCGCAAGAACATTGAAGCTTTGAAGAAGGCTGACTTCCTCGTGGTGTGCGAGCTTTATCCTGAAGAAACCGCAGAGTTTTGGAATGCGCCGGGCATTACCAAAGATCAGATGAAGCAGATTAATACCACTGTCTATCGATTGCCTGGCGCGGGCTTCGCCGAAAAGGACGGCACCTTCGTGAATTCCGCGCGTTGGTTGCAGTGGAAGTACGTGGCTGTCCCGCCGCCCGGTGAAGCCAAGGTCGATCAGGAAATCCTGGCGCGTATTTTTCTGAAGGTGAAGGAACTTTATCAGAAGGAAGGCGGTAAGTTTCCCGATCCGATCGTAAACGCCGCCTGGGCTTATACGACGCCGGAGAATCCTTCGCTGGCGGAAGTAGCAAAAGAGATTAACGGCAAGGCGCTTGCGGATATTACCTTGGATACGCAACCGGGCGTGACCGTCAAATCTGGTCAGCAGCTTCCCGGTTTCGCCTGGTTGAAAGATGACGGCACCACGGCTTGCGGTAACTGGTTGTATTCAGGTTCGTGGACGGAGGCCGGCGCGCAAATGCAGCGACGCGGCACGGAAGATCCATCTGGTCTCGGCATCTTTCCGAACTGGGGCTATTCATGGCCGGCGAATCGACGCGTCATGTATAACCGCGCCTCGTGCGACGTGAATGGAAAACCATGGGACTCAGAGCGCCGACAGGTTTGGTGGAACGAAGCGCAACAGAAATGGGTCGGCAACGATGTGCCCGACTTCAAGGCCGATTCAAAACCGTCGGATCACATGGGTCCGTTCATCATGAATCCCGAAGGCGTGGGCCGGATCTTTGCTCCGCTCGCGGCCTTCGCCGACGGGCCATTGCCGGAACATTACGAGCCCGTCGAGAGTCCGATTGCCAATCCGCTTCATCCGAGTCAATCAAACAATCCCGTCGCCAGGAAATTCAAATCCGACATGGACAAACTCGGGACTCCCGCTGAAGGGTTCGACGTGGTCTGCACCACCTATCGGCTCACGGAACACTATCACTACTGGACAAAGAACAATCCCATGAACGTCCAGCTCGTGCCGGAACCGTTTGTGGAAGTGCCTGCAAAGCTGGCGGACAAGATGGGCATCACCGGCGGCGAGAAAGTGAAAGTCAGCAGCGCCCGGGGCTCATACATCGCCAAAGCCATGGTCACCAAACGCATCAAGCCGATGATGATCGACGGCAAAGAGACTTATCAGATTGGAATCCCGATTCACTGGGGCTATCGCGGCATCGCGGAAGATGAAGGGAAGACGGCGCTCACTCCAGCCAACCAGCTTTCGCCGGCAGCGATTGACCCGAATGCTTATACCCCCGAATTCAAAGGCTTTTTGGTGAAGATTGAGAAGGCATAAAAGGAGGGAAAGATGCTTAAGGATACTGAAGCGGTGGCGACAATCGGCGTCAGGAAAATAGATAACGCGAAGAAATTCTACGAAGGGGTGTTGGGCCTTAAATCAAATCCCGATGCTGGAGGACCTGAGGAAGTCGCTGTTTATGACAGCGGCGGATCGAAGCTATTCGTTTACGAATCAGAGTATGCGGGCACCAACAAGGCGACGGCGGCCACCTGGGTGGTCGACGATGTTGATAACACCGTGAAGACGCTCAAAGGGCGCGGCGTAGACTTTGAACACTACAACTTTCCCGATACCAAACTCGAAGGGGACGTTCATGTCGCCGGGAAGCTGCGGGCTGCATGGTTCAAGGATCCTGACGGAAATATTCTCGCCATAGTAAACAAAGGTGACCATTAATCAGCGAGATTGGTAGTGAGCAACCCACAAACATTTCAGATTCAGGAAATCTCGGCGCATCCCGGCCCGGCACCCGGCGCCGGCACGCGCCGCGAAGAGGCCGTCTGCAAATACA
>JBIOZK010000167.1:0-10656 GCA_044870975.1 Pyrinomonadaceae bacterium | reverse complement strand
CCTTCCACCTTTGGCGCTGGCTCAGGTTTCATAGACGCATTTTATCATTGACCGCTTCGGGTGGCGGTCTTTTTTCTTGTGGGCTTTCCTTAGCGCCTGCGACCGTCGCGTTATGTTGGAATCGCCGATTGAGGAGTGCTAGGCATTTCGGGGGTCAAATCAGTTCTAGAGGGTGTGACACGGTGTCACAAAGGCAATGGGGTATTGCTTGACACGTTCGTGCCGCAATGCCTGTGAACGCTTAAGATTGCTTTAGGCAATTAAGCAGCGAACTAGGCTTGACACAAAATTGCTTTTAGGCGCATAGTTCCTCTGCCAGACAAGTTTAGTTTTTTTGGAGGTGTCTTATGTCACAAGAACCCGCAAAGGTTCATCAAATCAATGGCGGCGCTGCCGCCGCTACCGCAACAAAGCCGACTGCCGCTGATAAGCCGGAGAAATCCAGGACAAAGCCAAATTATTCTTTGCCCACGCAGCGCATCACCTGTGAAAAGCAGCTTAACCTACTTCGAGCCTATGCCGCCGTGAGTGGTCCAAGTAAGAAGTCTGTCAAAATTGATGAAGTTGTCGAAGTCTCTAAGATCGGCAACGGTACAATCTCAATGGCCAACGCCTTCTTTGTGGAAGCTGGCTTATTGCTGAAATCTGACGCTGGTTTTCTTCCCTCTGAGAGCGTGAGAGCCTTCGCCCTCGCCTATGAATGGGGGCCGGAAACAGCGGCGCATAAGCTCGCGCCGACTCTTAGAGAGACATGGTTCGCGGGGCGCGTAATCCCCAAGCTGAGTATGGGGCCGGTGCGGGAAGCGGAGTTGTTCGACGACTTGGCTATGACGGCGGCTGTTGGCCCCGACTTCAAAACGCGTATCAGACTGCTCATCGACTTCCTCGAAGAATCGGGCATCGTTACGCGTGAAGGCGACAACGTGAAGAAAGGGCCTATGTTCTCTGGCTCTGCCGCGGCATCGCCTGCGGCAATTCACGAAAAACCTTTGCCCGCCGCATCCGATGCGCCCCCTCAACGTGATCAGCGGAGCGGTGTCAATACAGCCTTTACTCAGATGACCGGCGGCGCTGTTAATTTCAATATCGCGGTCAAGGTCGATATGGATGAGTTTAAGGGCTGGCAAGCCGACAGAATTGCGGCCTTCTTCGGAGGGATTGCTGCTGTCTTATCGGCTAAGGCCGCGGTAGAAAAGGCTGCTAGTAACGAGGAGTAGTTAAACGAGAAACGGTCAGGGGAGGTGTCCGCCAGACAAGTCCCTGACCGAATCCCAGAACCAGTAAGCGTTGGAGGCTTATGGCCGTTCTCTATTTTAACCGCCTTCGCGGTACAAACCAAGCGCAAAATAACGACGGGCGTGTCCGGGTCGTTAATCTCGTCACCCGGCACCTCGTCATGTCACAGACTGAAACGCCAAGGCGTGGGAAGCCCACAGTGATCCGCCTTCGCACTGCAACCATTCGAGTGTGGGAGAATTCATCCGGCGAGTTAGTAATAGAAGTAGACCCGCCTTAGCGGGTCTTACTTCCGTTTCGCTTTCCTCTGCCTTGCCGTTTCCGGTTTAGTGTGACACGGGTTGGCGGGAGTTATCTTTACCTGTCACCTGAGCGAACGTCAGGCGCTTTCCGATGATTGCACGTGAGGCAATGTCGAATCGCTGGCCGTCTGTCAGTGTACGGTTGTTGTATCGGAATGACTGCTCATCAAGATAGCGGAACAGGTGGTACGGCTCTACGCTGACATAGGTTCCCTTGAGGCCGCGCTTGAGCAGTGACCAAAAATTCTCGACTCCGTTTGTGTGAACCTTGCCGTCAACATACTTTTCCGCGTGGTCGATTACTTGGTGCATGTAGTAATCGAAATCATTCAGACCGCTATATGACGCGAGCGCGTCTGTATAAATCTGCGACCCCTTTTCCACGTTATCTCTCACGTGATCATCAAGTGAACTGCGCTTAACGTTCGGGACTACGCGGCATCTGATTTCGCCGTGTCTTTCGAGTAGACCCATGACCGCGACTTTGCCGCGTCCGGTGGTTCCGTAAATCTTTCGGACGCGATCCGCCTTGTGCATAAATCGCGCCTTGCCGCCGATAAAGGTTTCGTCAACCTCAACCTCGCCGGAGAGCTTTTCAGATGATTCCATACCGAGAGCAAGGCGCACACGGTGACTCATAAACCAAGCGGATTTTTGCGTGACGCCAATCGCTCTGTGAATCTCGTATGAGCTAATGCCGTTTTTGCAGTTTACGACCATCCACATCACAGCCAGCCACTTGTCCAAGCCTATCGGCGAATCCTCAAAAATAGTGCCGGTCTTTAAGGTAAACTGGCGCTTGTCATGGTGAGAGGCACACTGCCAACGGTTGTACTTCGGTTGCTCGGTAACGCTCTCAGAACCGCATGTCGGACAGGTGACACCATTCGGCCAGCGACGCGCAACCAAGTAGTCACGGCAATTCTCTTTATCTGAGAAGTAGCGGATCGCTTCGATTAATGTTTTCGGCTCGTTGTTCATGGTGAGACTATGATGCCAGATTCCGGTGGAGTTGTCAAGTATATTATTACCGATTTTCTTGCCACATTGGAAAATTGCGGAGTATCCTATCGTCCGTAAACTTAGTAGCTTGCGGTAATGACCGCAGGATTTTCTCGACCTAAGCTCACATCCACTTTTGGGGTCCTGAATGGCTTTCTCAGACGACATTTTTATCAGTTATGCGCACGTTGACGACCGTCCGGTCGATGACGTCAAGGGCTGGGTCTCGACGCTTCATGAACGGCTGAACGATCGACTGTTTCAGCTCGTCGGCGCTGAAGTAAGAATCTGGTGGGACCAGCGGCAGCAGGAGAATACCTATGTGATAGGGATGATCGGCGACCGTGTCTCGGACACGCGATTACTGATTTCAATTGTTACGCCACGGTATCTCAATTCCAATTGGTGTCGGGCCGAGGTTGCCGAGTTCTGTCGCCGTACGGATCAGACGGGCGGCATCACCATCGGCAATCAGCCGCGCGTTTTCAAAGTCATAAAGACGCCGGTCAATCCCGATCACGATATGGATGAATTGCGGGAACTGTTGAGTTTCGATTTCTATGAAATTGATGCGAACGGTAATGCCCGCGAGTTTCGCCAGGAAGTCGGGGCCAATAAAGACCTGAAGTACTGGGCCCGCTTTGAAGACCTGGCGCAGGCAATCAAACGCGCGATCGAATCTGAGCCGAAGCCACAGCCAACTGACACGGACGAATTGCCGCTGGCGAAGAAGGTTTACCTGGCGCAGACGACGGCCGACCTGCGCGACGAACGGGACCGGATTAAGCGAGAGCTATTGCAGCGCGGCTTCTATGTGTTGCCGGATCGGGACCTGCCAACCGATTCCGCCTCGGAATTCGAACCGGCCGTCCGTGAGCAAATTGAGCGATGCGTGCTCTCAGTCCATTTGATCGGCGAAAGCTACGGTGTCATCCCTGATGGGGAAGAAGAGCGCTCTATCATTCGCTGGCAGGCCGACATTGCTGCCGAGCAAACGCAAAAGGGTTCGAAGTTTGTGCGACTGATTTGGATGCCGCCGGGACTGCCGGCAAAACCCGGCCGTCACGCGAAACTGCTCGAGGATCTGCGTACGAGCGTCTCTGCCGGATCGGAATTACTGGAAACGCCAATTGAAGATCTGAAAACGCGCATCCTCGAAAAGCTCGCTCCACCGGAAACGACTGCGTCCGATCAAGCCACGAGTGGCGAGAGTGATGTGACGCGGGTTTATCTAATCCACGATAACCGGGACCTGGACGGTGTCCAGCCGGTCGATGATTTCCTTTACAACGAAGGCTTCGAAGTAATCCGTTCGATCAACGAGGGCGATCAGTCGCAAGTCGCTCAATATCATCGAGAGAACCTGTGCACCTGCGATGCGGCGTTGATTTATTACGGCACCGGCAACGAGCTTTGGCTGCGCTCGAAGTTTTGGGATCTGCAGAAAGCGCCGGGCTGGGGACGCGCCCAGCCTATGAAAGCGAAAGGCGTCTATGTCAGCGCACCGGTAACGCCTTCGAAGCAATCCTTCCGCACCCGTGAAGTGCCGTATGTGATGCCGAACTTCGGCGCCTTCACGCCCGACACCCTGAAACCGTTTGTCAAAGCTTTGAAAAACGGGAGTTAAATCAATGCTGGAGTTGAATAAAATCAATAACCCTTTTCCGGGTATTCGTCCGTTCGAAATGGACGAAAACAACTTGTTTTTCGGCCGCGATGGGCAGAGCGACGAATTGCTGAAACGGATGCAACACACGCGCTTGCTGGCCGTCGTAGGCACCTCAGGCAGCGGTAAATCCTCTCTCATCCGGGCGGGCTTGTTGCCGGCGCTGTATGGCGGCTTGATGGGTGAGGCGGGATCAAGTTGGCGCATCGCGATTCAGCGACCCGGCGGCGATCCCATCGGCAACCTGGCGGTCGCTCTCGCAGACCCGCAGGTGTTAGGTTCGGAAGGTGACTCCGAAATTCAAACTGCTCTGATTGAAACCACATTAAGGCGAAGTTCGATCGGTCTGATCGATATAGCGCGCCAGGCGAGAATGCCGGAACACGAGAACCTCCTGGTGGTGGTCGATCAATTTGAGGAGCTATTTCGATTCAAGCAGTCACAATCCAACGACGACGCAACTGCCTTCGTGAAGCTTTTGTTGGAAGCCTCGGCGCAGAGAGAGATTCCGATTTACATCATTATCACCATGCGTTCGGATTTTCTTGGTGACTGTTCCCACTTCACCGGTTTGCCGGAAGCTATCAACAATGGGCAGTACTTGATCCCGCGGATGTCACGCGACGAGCGGCAGTCGGCCATTGTCGGGCCCATCGCCGTTGGTGAAGGCAAGATCACGGCGCCTCTGGTCAGCCGTTTACTGAACGACGTTGGTGATAATCCAGATCAGCTCCCGATCTTGCAGCACGCGTTGATGCGCACCTGGGATTATTGGGCAGCGCATCGGCGGAACGGCGACGCGATTGGGCTCGACGACTACACTGCAATCGGCACTATGGCCGAAGCTTTATCACGACATGCTGACGAAGCTTTCAACGAACTGCCTGATGATCGTCACCGTCAGATCGCTGAGAAACTTTTCAAACGACTGACTGAAAAGGGATCTGACAATCGAGAGATTCGCCGCCCGACCTCGCTCGCCGAGTTGTGCGCCCTGTGCGAGGCCAGTGAAGACGAAGTGATCGCCATAGTCGATGTCTTTCGGGCCCCAGGCCGATCGTTCTTGATGCCGCCTGTGCCCACCAAGCTGACGGGCGAGACGGTCATCGACATTTCGCACGAGAGTCTGATCCGCAACTGGGTGCGCCTGCAGAAATGGGTGGATGAAGAGGCTCAATCGTCGCGCACCTATCGCCGTTTGGCTGAAGCTGCGGTGCTGCATCGTGAAGGCAGCGAAGGTTTACTGCAGGATCCTGGTTTGCAAGTTGCGCTGGACTGGTTACAAAAGAATCAGCCGAACGCCGCGTGGGCCCAACGTTATCATCCGGAATTTGCCGAAGCGAAGGAATACCTGACGGCTAGTTGCGAGGCACGCGAGGCTGCGCAGCGCGAACGCGAGCGGCAGCGCAACGCGGAGTTGGAGCGCGAGCGCCGCGAACGCGAGCAGGCGGAGATCTATGCGGAGCAACAGCGGCGGACAGCGCGGCGTTTGCGCCGGTTCAGCTTCGCGCTGGTCTTGATTTCGATTCTGGCGTTCGCTGCCGCAGGCGGGGCGGTTTATGCCTTCGCGGTGGTGAAACGAAGTGAGAAAAAAGCGCTCGGCCTGCAAATGAAGGCCGAAGAGGAAGGGGCCAAGGCGGAACGGGCCAGGGCGGACCTGGCGAAGAGCCAGCTTGCCTACTTGTCCAAGACACTCCAACTACAGGACACGGTGAACGATTTGCACGCCTCTGAGGAAGACCGGAAGCGGCAAACTGAAATCGCGGTCGAACGGGCTGACGCCGCGAAGAAAGCCGAGGAGACAGCCAAGACCGAGGCGGAGAAGGCCCTCGCGCGTGAACGCGACGCGATCGCGGCGCGCAAACTCGCCGAGAGCAATGCCGCCCAGGGGCAAATGGTTCGGGACAGTCTCGAGTCGTTGCAGCGCGAGGATTTCGATCTGGCGCGTTTTAAGCTGGGCGAACTCGTCGACTCGCTGGGTCAGACTCTCAACGATAAAAAGACCCCGCTCACATCAAGGGACATGCAGCGACTGAAAGTCGACCTTGGTTGGGCGCACGCGCACGAGGGTGTTGCCTGGCTCGCCACCCAGGATTTGGCGTCGGCCAGAGTATCTTATGAACGAAGCAGATGTGCTTTGGAGGAACTGGGGCCGAATCATCAGACTGAAGACCAGAGTAATCCTGAGCCCGCGCTTTACGAAACCTATAACGGACTCGGGAAAACCTATCAAATGATTGGCCTGGCAGGAGGGATCAAGAGTGATACCGGCCCTAATCCTGAAGAATGCCGCAGAGGCGCAGGACAACCTTCGGCCCCGAAGTCGTTTTTCGAAAGAGCTGAAGACTTGTATACCAGGGCGCTCAAGTATCACCAGGCGCGCTACGAGCAGTTTCAGATGCAATTGAAAGCCGTCGAAGCGCGTGGCGTCGCTGAAGGTCATTTGAACCTGGCCAGACTTTATCGGGACATGGCCAGGATCGATAAGGCCGAAGAGCACTATAAGGCGTTGGTCGAATTTGACGACGGCATCCCCGGCGAAGAGCCCAGTGGGAGGCGGGAACTGGCTGAGTTCTACCGCGATCAGGCGAGATACCCCGAAGCCGTTAAGGCCTATGAAGACTTAATCACGCAATACGAAAAGTCTCAGGAGCGACCAGAAGATTATGCGAAATACGGACGTGAGATAGCCAACACCTATACGGAATTGGCCGATGTATATCGCGCCTGGGCAACTGCGAGGAAGGCAGGTTCACCTCCCGCGGACGAGCTTAACAGCAAAGCCGCAGCGGCATTTTCGTTGTCGGTGGTGCTGCAGCGCTATGCGACCAGGTTGCGGAGACAATTAGCGGCGCCGGATGCGTCAGGTCCGACTGACCGGGATGATCTGGCTGAAGACGTTGGAGATGAATATTTGAAGTTCGGTAAGTACGATCAGGCTGCCGCGCTCTACAATTACGCGACTGAGGTGAGGAAGAATGGCGATCCAGCGGATCAGCGTGATCTGGGGATCGGCTACGTTAAGTTGGCGAAGCTGTACCTGGCGCAAAAGGATTACACGAAAGCCCAGCAAAGCTACCAAGGCCAGGTCGAGTTCTATAAGAACCAGCCGCAAAGCATCGATTACGCGAACGCCTTACGAGACCTTGGTTCGCTCTATGCTGAAATACCCAACAGCCCTCCCGAACGGGCGGCCGATAATTTTCGAGCAGCGTTGGCGATTTATCGCGCCCGTCAAGACTGGTACAACCAGAATATCGTGCTGTATCGCCTCACAAAGTTATATGAAAAAGCTAATCAAATACTTCGCCGGCAGGCGCTCGAAGAGCGCGTGACGACGCTGGCAGAGTATTATGCGCGGCTCGTCGAGAGAAAGCCGATCACTCCCAACAATCCGACGCGATTGGTTTCTGAGTATCTGCAGGCGGTAAATGCGCTTGGCTACTTCCTGGCGTCAAACGACATTGCCCAGGCCGAGATGGCGTATCAGCGCGCCTGGGACATGCGCGATTACATGTCGACCAACGTTATCATTCAGAAGGAAGAGAAAACGCAGAGGTTCTACACGGCAGTGCTGGGTGATTATCAGCAATTACTCATCAGGCAGAAAAAGCCGGAGGTGGCGGCGGCCGTCAGGGATTTTCGCGACAAGCTGAATCTCGAACAGGAGCGCGGCCTGACCCAGAGGATTACCACGCAGGCTACGGCGCCCTGACATTGGCCTGCGGCGCCATCATCGATCAAACCCTGTCTTGGCGTTGAATACAGTTTAGGTGAAACTGTATTCATGCTCAGCACCGCTTATCGACTCGTCACGAATTCTGAAGAGCTGCGGCGAGCCGTCGATGATCTATCATTGAGACAAGCCATCGGTCTGGATACCGAGACCACCGATCTCGATCCTTATCTCGCGCGTCTCCGTCTGATTCAGTTGGCCTCGCCCGACGGCGTTTACCTGGTAGACCTGAATCACTTCGCGCACGGCGATATGAAGCTGGACGAGGCGCTCGCACCTCTGCGCCGGCTGCTCTCGTCGCCGCGGCCCATCAAGATCGCGCACAACGCCAAGTTCGACGCGAAATTTATTAAGCACAATCTGGGTGTCGATGTCGTGGGGTTATTCGATACCTTGCTGGCCAGTCAGTTGGTTTCGGCCGGCGATATCGAAGAGCGCCATGGTTTGGAAGCGATCGCCGGGCGCTATCTCAACGAGGCGGTTGATAAAACTGAGCGGCTGAGCAACTGGGAGTTCGAACTGTCCGAAGCGCAACTGGAGTACGCCGCGCGAGACGCAGCCGTCTTGATTCCGTTGCGCGAAAAGCTGATCGAAAGAATCAAGTCGCTGGGTTTGATCAAGTGCGCGCAGCTTGAATTTGAATGTGTGATGCCGGTAGTCGATTTGGAGCTGACGGGCTTTTTCATGGAGAAGCAGCGCTGGCTGGAGCAGTTGGCAATTGTCGAAGAACGCCGCGCGGAACTTGCCAACGAGCTTCAGGAAATGCTGGGTGAGGGGGTGGCGCAGGCGTCGTTGTTTGGGCCGCCGCGCGCCAATATTAACCTCGATTCACAACAGCAGGTCACTGAAGCCCTGACGCGACTTGGCATTCCGCTGCCTGACTCAACCCGCAATTGGAAGTTGCAGCCGCTCGCGGCGCAGTACCCGGTCGTCGAAAAGTTACTCGAGTACCGCACGATGCAGAAGGCCCTGACCAGCTATGGTCAGAACATGATCGAATTCATTAATCCCAAGACTGGTCGACTGCACGCGGACTTCAGGCAAATCGGCGCTCCGACGGGACGATTCGCTTGCACCAATCCTAATATCCAGCAGGTGCCGCATGCGGTTGAATATCGCCGCTGCTTCATGGGACAACCTTCGACGCGGAGCCTGGTAATTGCCGATTATTCACAGATCGAGTTACGCATTCTCGCTGAGTTCTCAGGCGATGAAGCCTTCACCAACGCATTCAGGTCAGGCGCTGATCTGCACAAAGTCACCGCCGCGCAAGTCTTCGGCGTCTCAAACGAGCAGGTAACGAAAGAGCAGCGTGACTTTGCGAAGCGTTTGAACTTTGGCGTGGTCTACGGCATTGGCGCGCAGCGGTTTTCGATGATGACCGGACTTGGGGTCAGTGACGCTGAAGACGTGCTGCGACGATACTTTGCGACTTACAAAAAGCTCGATGCTTACCTCCGCGAATCGGCAAGCCGCGCCGTTAGTGACAGAGAAGCGCGCACCAGCTCAGGCCGGCTGGTGAAATTCAATTACGATCCTTCTGATCGGCAGCAGATTTCGATGACCCAGCGTAACGGCAAGAACGCGCCCATCCAGGGAACCAGCGCCGACATTCTCAAGCGGGCTTTGCGGCTGTTGAATGACGAATTGCGGACAACCTCGGGGAAGATCGTGAACATCATTCACGATGAAATCGTGGTGGAGGTTGATCAAGACGAAGCCGAAGCTGTGGCGCTGACGGTCGAGACAGCAATGTGCGCCGCCGGTGAAGAGTATCTGCAGACCGTACCGGTAAAAGTTGAGACGCAAATTGCCGCTGAATGGACGAAGTAGTGGCACAGACTTCAGTCTGTGTTGTCTTCCAAGCCATCAATTCTCGAGGGGGAATCACAGACTAAAGTCTGTGCCACTGTCATATAATCGGCCACCTGAGGCAACTAATCCTTTGAACACGGAGCCTTTTCCGTGAAAATTGACTCGATGGAAATCGCGGATTTCAGGGCTGAGCTGGAACGGCTGCACAGCGCAAGTTTCGGCTGGGCCTTAAGTTGTTGCCGCCGCGACGCGACTGAGGCTGAAGAAGTCCTCCAGACAGTCTATTTGAAGATCTTTGAAGGCAAGGCAAGGTTTCGTGGTGAATCAAGCTTTAAGACCTGGCTGTTTGCGGTAATTCGCAAGACTGCGGCAACTGAATATCGCCGGCGCTTGCTGCGCAGTTTCAGACTAACCGCGGACACCGACGAGGTTGAGGATCGCGTTGCTCCTTTCGAAAGCCAGTCAGTAACTTTCGAGCGGTCTGAAGCTCAGACGCACTTTCAGGGTGCGCTCAAAGAGTTGCCGAGGCGACAACGCGAAGCGCTGCACCTGGTGTTCTACGAGGATTTAAGTTTGCGTGAAGCTGCCGACGTGATGGGTGTTTCGATCGGCAGCGCGCGTCAGCATTACGAGCGTGGTAAGAAGAAGCTGCGCGAATCGCTGACGAGATTGGAAATGGGTTATGGAAATAATTGGGGACGACAAGAAACTTCGAGCGCTGTATAGCGAGGCGAAGGTTGCCGATCGATCGGTGACGCCGAGCTTTACTGCGGTGTGGCATCGGGCGCAGGCGGGTTCGCTGAAACCGCGGCGCGCATTCAATCTTTCGTTTGCGCTGGTGACGGCGTTGCTGGTGCTGACGCTGGGGTCGCTCGCGGTTTGGTCGAAGTATTCGCCGC
>JBIOZK010000166.1:0-12569 GCA_044870975.1 Pyrinomonadaceae bacterium | reverse complement strand
GTAGCCCGCCTCTAAACGAATCAAGCAGAAAAAGAGCACGCCAGAGGCGTGCGTACGGTACCTTTGCAATCCTGTAACAGTTTTCTTGTACTCCCGTACACCGCCCGCTACTCACATTCTGTTTGCTAGAATGTTCGCGGAATCCCTCTACAGGCCCTCAATCCAATTCTACTTCTCTTCCCGGACAGGAGTGCTATCGTGCAAACACGATTCCGGAATCATTGGATCGTTCTGTTTACGAGCGTCGTCCTCATCGCGACTTTCTCGCTGGGATTTTCAAAATCAAAAAAGAAGAAGAGGGCGCATGGTGACAAATCGGCAGTGCTCTGGCGCGATCCCGGAAACATTCGCAACCGGGACTTGTATTACGGCCCGGGTTCGCGTGACTCGGCGCCCGTCCCACCATTTCATTTCGTCAAAGAGGTGAAGGATGGCAGCGCGCCCAAGTTTGAAGTCACCGATGCCCGCGGCGCCAAGTGGCGCGTCAAGCTGGGCGAGGAAGCTCAAGCTGAGACTGTTTCCGGTCGTTTGATTTGGGCCGTAGGCTACAACGCCGAAGAATCGTATTACCTTAATCGCGCTCGCATCGATGGCATGCCTCCGCTATCGCGGGGGCAAAAATACGTCCAGGGCGATTCAGTCATCGGCGCGCGTTTCGAGCCCAGAGGAAAAGACGTCGAACGCGGCGCGAACTGGAGCTGGAACAAGAACCCATTTAAAGGCACGCGCGAATTGAACGGCCTTAAGACAATGATGGTTCTGCTGAATAACTGGGACACCTTCAAAAAGAACAATCGCGTGCTGCGGGTGAAAGACACCGGCGACGATGTTTACACGGTAACTGACCTGGGCGCGACCATGGGCAAGGCCGGGGGAATCGGCAGCCGCTCAAAAAATAACGTTAGCGACTTTTCGCGTTCACGCTTCGTCAGCAAAACAAAAGAGGGCAACGTAAAATTCGCTTACGATCTGAAGCCGAAGAAGCTCGGAATACTCAGCGCCATTTGGCCGCCGTATTACCTCCGCCAACGCAAGGCGACCAACAGAATGAACAAGGTCCCGGTCCAGGATGCGGCATGGATTGGGTCGCAGCTCGCGCAGCTTTCCGACAATCAACTGCGTGACACGTTCCGGGCCGCAGGCTATGACAAAACGACAACTGAACAATACGTGCGGACGCTGCGTGGTCGAATTAACGAATTGAATCGACTAAGAGATGCGCAATTAGCCAGTAGCTCGCGGCGTAATCATCGAAAGTAAAGGCTGTCGAGACACTGGGAGTGGTGCAGTTTGAAGTATGATGCGGAAGCCCGCACGAAGTGAGGGCGAAATGTGCACTTACTGCGTGCGGGCTTCTGCAATCTTTGGCCAACTGCACCACTGCCAGACACTGGTCTCGCTTGGCTAATTTTCAACTTATTTCGGTTGGTCGTTGATAACACTCTCGACGACTTTCATCAGCTCGTCGCTCTTCGCCAGACCGAAGGCCTTCTTCCACAGGCCGGTTCGTTCATTGCCGATGACGATGATGTTCATGTGATTCTGCTTGTCCTCGACGTACTGGCCCAGCTTGGTCAAGGCGAGATCGACATTCTTCTTGTCGCCGGTGAGGAAATACCAACCAGGTTTCGCCCCAAATCTCCGCGCATATTCCTTAAGGCGCGCTGGCGTGTCAGTGACCGGATCGACCGTAATAGAAAATATGATCACGTCCTTCCCCAGCCGGTCACCGAGAGCATCCTGAATTGCTTTGAGGTTCGCATTCATTACCGGACTAGACCCTTGATCTCCAGCAAAGAAGCTATTGATGATTACCATCTTGCCTTTTATCAAATCGCTGTAGAGCCGCATCTGGACGCCGTCCTGATTAATCAACGCCACGTCTGTGAAGTACTTCTGTGTTGCGGACTGCTCCGGCTGTTGCGCAAAGACCGCGGTTGCTACCAACGCAGAAACGAAAAAGCAGATTGTAATCAACTTAACTTTAGGCAGAAGCCGTTTCATCATTTCTCTCCGCTCGTGAGCATTTGTCCTACTGGCATTTATCTCAATATACTGAGTATTCCGTCATATTCCCATTCAGCAAGGAGCATCATCAATGTCACTCTTACGGAAGCGTCCCACGGCTGTTCTGGTTGGGTCGGCGCTGCCTGCCATCATTTTGTTGTCGCTTTCAATCGTCAATGCGCAGAGTCTCAAGGGCGTGAACAACACCGGCAATGAGGGCAATGAAACCATTGAAGGAACTATCCATTTTCCGGCCGGACACAAACCTGGTTTTCAGCCAGTCATTAAACTTCAAAGCGATACTTCATCGGCCGAGTTGAAGGCGCTGCCAAATCCGGACGGCGGATTCAGTTTTACGCGCCTGCGTCCTGACTCTTATACGGTGATTGTCGATGGTGGAGACGAGTTCGAGAACGCGCGCGAGACCGTGACGATCGGCAACTCAGGCCCCGTCCCGGCACAGGGAAACCCAAGTCAGTACGCGCACCCGCTTGTCTACCAGGTTGATATTTATTTACAACCGAAACACGCGAAGGGGCCAAACGCTGAGGGTGCCCGCGCGGCGCTGGCCAAGATGCCACAGCCGGTGCGCGATCTTTACGCCGAAGCTATGAAATCTGTGCGAGCAGGTGACGTCACCCAAGCCATCTTACAATTCAAGGAGGTAATCAAGCAGGCTCCGGAATTTGCGCCCGCTTTCAATGAACTAGGGCGGCAGTACCTCAAGCTGGGAAAGGCCGATCAGGCAGCCGAGAGTTTTGCCGCAGCAGTGAAACTTGAGCCTGAGGATTTCGAGGCGCGTCTGAATTATGGCTTTGCTCTGCTGAACTTGAAGAAGTTCGCTGAAGCGAAAGCCCAACTAGGCGAGGCATTGAAAAGGAATCCTTCGTCAGCCAGCGGCCATTATTACCTCGGGCTGGCGTTGGTGAACGAAAAGCAATTTGAGGCCGCTGAAGCTGAGTTCAAAACCGCCATTAGCAAGAGCGGCGACGGAATAGCCGCAGCACATAAGTATCTGGGCGGAATTTATTGGCATCAAAAGCTAAATGGTCCGGCGGCCGATGAATTGGAAAAGTATCTGGCGTTGGAACCGCACGCCGCTGACGCGGAGAAACTTCGCGGAACTATCAAAGAGTTGCGCGCTAAAAAATAACTGCGTCAGGCGCGAAAGGAGCGATGATGATTAGTACAGTCAGGCTAATAATTGGCGTTCTACTCGTCACGGCGCTATCGGCGCCGGCGCTCTGGTGCCAGTCATCCCAGCCTGATCCCTGGCTCGACATTCCCTCGTACGACTATCCATTAGTCTGGCAACTGCGTCGCGGCGCGGACGCCAAAGCCGCACGACGGACGGCGCAGGAACCAGCAGCGGCCGTGACCACGTTCAGGCGGCTCGCCGGTGTCGATCGGAACGACGACGCGTTGATGATATTGAAACGAATGCTGGAGCCGGCTGATACCGCGCAAACGATTGCCGCGCTGCATGCCCTTACCGAAACGATGATCCACTTTCAGCAAGACCAGACGCGTTCGTATCCGGAAACAATTCGCCAGCTGATCGTTCCCGTGCGCGCTCGGATCGCTACCTTGCCACGCGAAGATGCCGCGCGTTTGGCTCGGGAGCTGATATCGATCGATGCCTCGCTTGACCGGAGCCGCGGCACTAACTGGTCTGAGCGGCTGGCTCAGTTCGTCCGTGACTACGAGGGCACCGAAGCCGCGCTACTGACGCAAGTCGACCTGCTCTCATCGGATCCTCGACAGATGCTGAAACAGATCGACGAGCTCGATCAATTTGCCAGGAACCATCCCGGTACGACTGCGGGCGCGAAGGCGCTCTACCTGGAGGGATTTCAGTTGCACGTAAATGTCGCGATTACCGGAGTCGAGCCACGCGGCTCTGATCCAACAGAGCGCCTGCTGCGCGTCGCGGCCATCGTCAAGGAACTGGAGAGCGGCAAGTTCCCCCGCAATGAGTGGGTGCAAAAGGCGCCCCAGCTAATGGTTGGCTTCTTCGTATCCAACACCCCGCCGCCGACTTATTCACCTGAGAACCTCGATCGGTCGATCGAAGCCTACGGCGCCTTCGTCCGGACTCATTTGGAAATGGCCAGCGCCTTGGGCTCACTGGATAACAGTCTGGGCTACGTCGTTGGCACCAAGATGGCTGACCTGTTCCAATTGAAGGGTGACCGCGTCGGCGGTGTTGAGCGATTTCTCGACAGTCTCGAAAAGACGGCGTCAGATCCAGGGATGGTGCAATTCTTCCGCGCGCAGTACTACGCGCGCCAGTCTACAGCGGGGCCTGAGGCTGATCGAGAGAAGATGGCCGCCAAAGCCCGTGCTTCGTTGACCGCCCTGTTGTCCGCAAATCGCGGTACTGCATCTCGTTACGCGCTCGCGTTCGCCGCAGCGTTTGACTATTACCGGCGCGACTACCCGCGGGCGCTGCCTGAGTTTCAGCAATATGTCGCGCAGTATCCGTCGAGTCTGTGGGCGCCAATTGCGGCGCTGCGCATCGGCGAGGGCTATGAGCAGATGAAGGATTGGCCCAAAGCTTCTGCCGCCTACGCGGCCGCCGCTGCCACCTTCAAAACGGACGCCTACGCCCGCGTGCTCGGAGGCGCTTTTGCTTCGCGCACACTCGACGCTCAGGGTAGGTTCGACGATTCCCTCGCGGCTGCGAAGCTTGCCTTGAATTCCTGGGACACTGATTACGGCTTTGAATATACGATCCGCTCATACCAGGCCCCGGTGCCGGGCGTCACCATTGAATCACCGGTCGATCGGCTGCGCCTCACGCGTGACGAGCTGGCTGCGCGAGTCGCGACTCTCGAGAGTGATCTCAAGCAGCCCGGAGGGAAACTACTTGCACGCGGTCGCTGGCAGATCAATCAGGAGCAATTCGCCGAGGCGATACAGACGTTTACGACCTATCTTCGTGAGCAGCCCAATTCGCCCACACGGGCCGAAGCGCAATCACTGCTGCATCGCGCCCAGCTCGAATTGGCTCTCGATCTGGCTGCCATTGAAGGCGCGCATTACGACAGAGCTAAGGCAGTCGCGGCCCTGGACTCTCTCGCTAAGGAGCCATTCGATTCATTTGTCGCGTCGGCAGCGCTGGCAAAGGCTGCGCTCATGGTGACGGATGGCAAATCTGCAGATGCCGAGGCGCTAATGGCGACAACCCTGGAATCCTGGTTAAAGAATCAAGCCCATCTCACCGCGCGAGTTCCGGCGGCGGGTATCGACGCCGACATCGCCGAGATTCGGCAGGTGGTGTTTCGGCCACTCGGCGACCTCTCGGTCTTTGGCAAGAAGGGCTGGAATGCTTTCAGTTTTCCTGACAAGCTGCCTCGCTTCGTGGTCGTGCGCGCAGATGTGCAGGTTAAGACCGCGGATGGACAGGTTGGCAGTCACCCGATCTATCAACGCTTTCCTGATCTCGATCACGTGTTATTGCTCACCTCGGACGAACTGTCGCTGCTGGGGCGGCTGATGCCCACGATTGGCGGCACCAAGCGCCGCGCGCCGACTTATGTGATGGAGACACCGAATCAACCAGTCGGCTCTTCGATGGACATTCTGGCTTTGTTTGGGCGCTTCTTTCCAACGCGACCCGGCCACTGGGGAGGCTGGGAACTGGAGACCTATCCACAGGTGAGGCAGATCGAGTTCGTCAACCCCGAGCGAACCAAAGCTAACGCTCAGGTCACCATCGGCTATTCGGGCGGCACGGTGGTACTTGAAAAGGTCGATGGAAAGTGGCGTGCCGTCGCGCTAACCAATCAATGGATAACCTGAGCCCTGGAGCGCAGGCATCCCTGCCTGCGGTTCGCGCGCATCCCTGCGCGCAAACGCTACGGCAAACGCATCTAGTTCGACCTAAACGACAAAGGCCGCCTCATCCGAAGCGGCCTTCACCTTTTAAGAACGAATAAAGCTTAATCCCGAACCGTTATCTCGAGCGTAAACGTCGTATTCGTTTTCTCATCTTCAGGCCACACCGAGATTTCATAATCACCGGTCTTAGGCAACTGGCCGCTCCAATCCTTCGCGTTCTGTCCGATGTCCATCGGGTCCATTCCCGGCGCCCAAACTCCCAACACCGCATTCTTTTTCGCCGACGTCAGGTGCAGCGTCATCGTCTGCCCCTTCTTAGCTCGCAGCACATAAGTAATCGGATCCATCCCGCCACTCTCGCTCGGCCCTCCGGTCGTGCGTCCATTCAAAACCACAGTCGTGCGCCCCGGCGGAAACTTGACGCGAATGTTCCTGGCCCAAACCGTTCCGGCAAGAAGAAGCATGCCTACGATAACTAAAAGTGAAATTCGTTTCATAAATGGTCCCCTCAAATGAGAATTGATGATCGTAACGACAGATACTTTGTGTCGGCGTCCGCTGTCAAGCCAGTGGAGCGCAGAGTAACGCCCCAATTTGGAGTGCGGTGACTTGTCACCGCTTTTGTTCTGCGGTCGAAACACAAAGCGCCGACGAGTCGGCGCACTCCATATCAGGTACGCGCATCCCTGCGCGCCCTGACTCACTAATCAGTCAATCGATTCCTCATCCACATAAAACTCATCCCGCGGATTAATCTCCACCTCAGGCATCGGCTCAAACTTCGATTCATCAAACGGCGGCATCTCCGGCTCAGGCGCACCCAGCTCTCTCAGATGCTGCTTCGCTTTCTCCAACCCCCAGTGATAAGCAAACGGCGGCCCATCACACCACGCGAGTTTGTAAGCCTTCGTAGCTGCCTCAATCGCGGGTTTGGTGTTTCCTTCATCGCGTTCGATTTCTGCAAGTACATTGTGTGCGTCGGCATGGAGACCTGGATAGGGTCCGCGGTCTGATAAATCCCAACAGTCTTCAATAAAGTCGCGGGCGGCATTTCTATTCTCTTGCTGGCGACGCAACTCAGCCAATCCTATGAGAATCGGTATTTCCTCTTGGGCAAGTTGAACGTCTCTGGCACGGCTCAACGATTGGTGAAATGCTTCATTTGCCCCGCTCCAATCGCCAAGCCGTAGCAACGCAGTTCCTCGAACTCGAAGGGCAAAAATCAGATCACGTTCAAGCTTTTCGATAAGAGATAGGTCAGATGCTTTAGCGCAGAAAGAAAGTGCCAAACTTGGATTAGTTCTCAGGGCAGATAAAGCTAGGAACGAATAAATGGTGCCTTCAATTTGTTCGTTAGACTCCGTGCGAGCCAAGATGCAAGCGCGCTTGAGTGCTATCGTACCCAACGCTCGCGGACCTTGCTCTATATGAACTGCACCCAGCCATTTCAATGCCGCAGCTTCTTGAAATCGGTCGGCTCCCTCACGAGCAATAATCAACGCAGTCCGGCCCGATAATTCTGCCTCACGGATTCTTCCCGAAAGCCTTGCGGCATTGGAGAGGTTGTATAAACTCACGCAAAGATGGTCATTCCTACGCAACCCTCGCACAATATCAATTGCACGTTTCTGAACATTGACTGCATCACCGGGGCGTCCGATCAACAGGTACGCAATTGCCAGAGCGTTAAGGGTGAAAGCCTGCCGATTTGGTCCGTCGACCTTCGGTCTTTCATTAAGGCCATCTGGAAATAACATTTCCAGAAGCGATACACGTTCCGAATTCGCGTTTACATTGTACAATGTGGCCTCACTCAAGCGATCCCTAAATAGAACATACGCGTTGTCATATTGAGCCAAGCCTATTAATGTATTAAATAGCTCTACGGTAGGAGCCAAATTTGCAGCAGAAGTGATTCGTTCAACCGGCAAGGCTTCGAAGTGCGTTTGGAGAGTTGAATACACACCTTTCCGGGTTGAACTGTCGAGACCACTCCATACGACTCCACGGACAATTGGATGCATATCATAGCGATTGCCACGCCGGTCCCAGCCGATGAGTCCGCGATCCTCAAGATCCGTCAAAACCCAATCTAAGTTGTGTTCATCTGAACAGATTTGACGCTCTTCAATGAGCAATGCGGCCAACGTGTCGTATGGAACTGGCATTCTGAACGCGGCGATAACACGTAGTGTCTCACGCGATGGCGTGCTCAGTCCGCGTAATGCAAATTCCAATACGTGGGATTTGACCTGAACTAGTGGTAGTCGGAAGGGATCAAACTCTGGGTTAGCCTGTCGCCAGAGATCGAAGTTACCAGGCGCTCGACGGCTGCGGGCGACTTCACTAGCGAGTGCTTGAAGGAGTAATGGATGATTGCCAAACAGATTGAATAGCTGCAATAACGATTCCCGTTGACCGGAAACGCCTAGGGCGTGCCATAGTGTGAGTGCGTCGTCGTCACGTAAGCCCAGAGTCAGAAACGCCAAACAACCTTGTCGGGGTTCGTTGTTTACCCTGTTCTGTAAGTCTGCAGGATACAGGCGACTTGTAATAACGAACCGTGAGGATCTCGTGCGACTCAGCTTCCGAAGGAACACTCCTACGCGGGGGTCCGCGGTCTTTCGCAACGTGTGTTCTCCCAGGAATGAGTCGGCGGCTCCTACTGGAAGGTGAGCCGCATCCGCAATCGAGGCTGCTTCCTGCCTGTCATAGTCACTATCGGCGAGGTGAGCTGCATCCATCCTAGCATAGGCGACCAGAATTCTTTCCAAGCCATCAAGAACGACCAAATATGTGTCTTGATCAAACGCAGCCAGCAACTCACTCTCACGATCCGTAATGGACATTGCTTCAATCTCATCAACGGCTCGCCGCGAAACGTAAGCAAGAGCTCGCGTGACGAAATTTTCGAACGTGGCATCGCTCTCGTAAAAGCTCCACCAAAGACTTCCCGCAAAATAATTCCCGGGTTCTGATACTGTGTCTTTATACCACTTCCAAGTTAGAGCACTCTTGCCGATTCCACCAACAGCGATAAAGCTCAAAACGTTCAGATTAGAGCCGAGTGAACCAGTAATCCAATCCTTAAGCAGACGAAGTTCTTTGAGTCGACCAATCAGGCCGTGTGTTTCTAGTAGCGTATAGGGATGTGCAATATAGGGCTCTGGAGGCGATGGTATCTTGCTTACGTAATGAAAAGAGGTTGGTTTCGATTGCCGAAACTCGGAGAGACTTTGAATTACAAGCGCTAAGAGTTCATCCGGGGATCGAAAAAAACAAACTGTGAGATCTCTTGAGAGCCTTTCCCTAAAGGCTGCCAACTTCTGCGCACCTTCTCCAGTCTCAACATCGTGGGGACGCAAAACGTGCGAATCATGCATTAAGAACACTAGGCGTGGAATCCCCTTCTCCGTCGCCCGATCGAATTCCATTTCTGTTACGGATTTACCTGCACCCGCGGGAACATAGCCGTATCTGAATCCAACAATCGCCAAATACACGTCGGCTTTCTCTACCAACGATAGTGATACTGCTTCGGGATACGCATTCCTGGCCGTGAGGTGTTCCATCATATCTGGACGAAACATCCCCATGCGAAGACACGCATGCATCACTTTCTCGCGATGTTCCGGCAGGTCGCGCGTGGTGCTGCTGATCATTACTCGGAGTTGTTCGGCCATGGTGGTGGAAGCCGTAAGGCGGAAATCGGCGGGAGTATACAGCGAAACGGGTTTGGGGTGATTGAAAATCTCGGTGGTGTGCTTAGCGCCGAAGGCGCGGCATTTAGTAGCCACGGCCGTGGAGGCCGTGGATGAAGTCTCGGAAGGAAAATTGAGGCGCGAAGCGCCGACATGACCATTCGGGTTCTTCGGGCCTCCGTTTGATCTAAACGAAGTAACCCCGGCCTGACGCCCGGGGCTATTCAATGACGGTCCGTCGGATCTCGATCCAAGGCGACGCATGGAAAGCACTCACCGGCAGGACTCAAAAGGCTGCTTCTTCACTTTTTCTGAGGAAAGTTGCAAGTTTAGTTGATTAGCCTCGAGGTTTACCTATTTAACCTGCAGGTTTTGTCGATCAACCTTGAACTTTACCTATTCAAACTCCAGGTTTGGTCGATCAACCTCGAACTTTACCTCTTCAACCTCCAGGTTTGGTCGATCAACCTCGAACTTTACCTCTTCAACCTGCAGGTCTAGCCGATCAACCTCGAACTTTATCTATTCAACCTGCAGGTTTAGTAAATCAACCTGCAACTTTACTCGTTCCACCTGCAGGTTTAGTCGATCAACCTGGAGTTTTAGCTATTCGACCTGCAGTTTTGGTTATTCGACCTCCAGTTCTACCTATTCGAAATGCAGTTTCGGTCTAATGAAGCGGAGGTTTGGCTATTCGGACTGCAGTTCGGGACGATCAACCTGAGGGCTGTGGTTTACCGGTTACTTACGCGACCTGACGGGTACCAACTTTCCAAGCGCGAGCTTATACCACGCCTTCCCTTTCAGCGTCGGGCAACACGCCGGGT
Source organism: Pyrinomonadaceae bacterium (assembly GCA_044870975.1). Taxonomy (GTDB): domain Bacteria; phylum Acidobacteriota; class Blastocatellia; order Pyrinomonadales; family Pyrinomonadaceae; genus UBA11740. Next base: position 2,191 of record JBIOZK010000166.1, on the reverse strand, counting down.
CGTTCTTCGCGTAACCCAGCGTCGTCAGATTAATCAGGCCGTTGGTAATTGAATCCAATTCCGCATCACGGTAAGTCTTACTGCCGACCGATGTGTGCGTCAGGTGGACGAGTTGACCGTTCGCGCGCGTGAACACGACGAGATATTGGACGTGGTTGTTGCTGCCGTTTTGGCCTTCGATTGTGTAGAGCACCACCGTCTCCGGTACGCGATCGCCATTCAGGTCGCCCGTGACCACCTTGCGCGCTCCAGAGTATTCCTCGCCGTGTTCGCGGGTAGCCTGTCCGGAAATGAATTTATCGATGGCGGTTTTATCGGCGTTCTGAGCTGACGCCTGGATGGTAAGAAAGCAAATTGAAAAAACGACAACGGCAGCGAGTCTGATTTTCATAGTCGGGCCCTCGAGCAGATTAGAAAGTCGCGAGAGCTTTGCTGCAAAAGTCGATCTGCTACGTCCGCGAAGCGGACTGACTGCCAATAGCCCAGCGCTTTAGCGCTGGGACAGGTCAGGTGAATTCGCAGTCCGCTTCGCGGACGGCTGAATACCTTAGGCATGAAGAACTTCCTTCAGACGTCCGCTTCGCGGACTCGGTTCCATCACTCCCTTGGTTCCCAGCGCTAAAGCGCTGGGCTACTCTCATTCGTCGGCTTCGCCGACTTTCGCAGCAAAGCAGTCGCGAGAGTATATCGCGCAACCAATCTAACCAACGACCGGCTCTGCCGCTTCGCGCTTGACCTGCACAGATGCCTAAAGTTCCGACGCGCTAAAGGTATCGCCCTGGCGAACGTCTCCGGTATCCATTCCTTTGAGGAACCAACGCGAGCGTTGCGCAGACGTGCCGTGCGTGAACGAGTCGGGAACGGCGTAACCCTGGCCTTCACGCTGCAAGCGATCGTCGCCCACCGCACTGGCGGCAGCTAACGCTTCTTCCGCATCTCCCGTTTCAACGATGCCGCGATTCTGAACGTAGTGGGCCCACACGCCGGCAAGAAAGTCTGCCTGTAACTCCAATCGAACTGAAGCTCCGTTCGCTCCTTCTTCCTGTCCGCGCCGGCGCGCCACGTTGACGCGATCCATCATGCCGAGCTGCTTCTGCACGTGATGGCCGACTTCATGCGCCACCACATAGCCGATGGCGAAGTCCCCCGGCGCGCGAAATCGGGTCCGCAGTTCGCGGAAGAATGAAAGGTCAATGTAAAGCTTTTCATCCTCGGGACAATAGAAAGGCCCCGTCGCGCTGGCCGCAATGCCGCATCCGGACTGGACGCGATCGTTGAAAAGGACCAGTGTTGGTTTGCGATACTGTCTTCCCATCTGGCGAAAGATGCCGCCCCAGGCATCTTCGGTTTGCGCCAGCACTACCGATACAAATTTCTTGAGCTCCTCTTCTTCGGGATTTACCGGCCGCGATGTCTGAGTGCCCTCATCGCCTTGCGGCAATTGCTCGAATATCTGCCTGGGGTCCGCGCCAAACACCAGCGCGAGTATCAAAAGAAGAATGCCGCCCAACCCGCCACCGATTGCAATAGGGTGCCCGGCGCCGCGTCGATCTTCGATATTTTCACTTTCTCGTTCACCCTGCCAGCGCATCTTGTCCTCCTCGATTTAGACCGTCACCAATTCCCTTTGGGGTTCCTCTTCACCGCGAAACTGCAGTTCATACAGACGGGCATACAGCCCACCGCGCGTCAGTAACTCGTCGTGCGTCCCCTGCTCTACCACGCGGCCGCCGTCGATGACGAAGATCACGTCCGCCCGCCGCACGGTCGCCAGGCGATGCGCGATCACGATGGAAGTTTTGCCTTCCATCAACTTGTCCAGCGCATCGAAAACGAGTTTCTCGGACGCGGCATCCAGTCCGGCCGAGGGCTCATCAAGAATGAGGATCGGCGAATTGCGTATGATGGCGCGCGCAATGGTGATGCGCTGGCGCTGCCCGCCTGAAAGCGTCACGCCGCGTTCGCCAATCATCGTTTCATAGCCGTCAGGCATGCGCTCGATAAATTCTTCCGCGTTGGCCAGACGCGCGGCGCGGACGATCTCTTCGTGTGAAGCTTGCGGCTTTCCGTAGGCGATGTTCTGGGCCACGGTGGCCCTGAACAGCAGGCTCTCCTGCAAAACAAAACTGATCTGTTCGCGCAAAGACTTCTGCTTGAACTGGCGAATGTCTATCCCGTCGATGCGGATCCT
>JBIOZK010000165.1:0-12099 GCA_044870975.1 Pyrinomonadaceae bacterium | reverse complement strand
CCAGCGCTTTAGCGCTGGGACAGGGGCAGGTGAATTCGCAGTCCGCTTCGCGGACGGCTGAAAACCATAGGCATGAAGAAATTCCTTCAGTCGTCCGCTTCGCGGACTCGGTTCCATTACTGCCTTGTTTCCCAGCGCTAAAGCGCTGGGCTACTCTCATTCGTCGGCTTCGCCGACTTTTGCAGCAAAGCCGCCGAGAAGCGAATTGCCACACGTCTGAAGACGACGACTGTGTGGTTCGGAAGAACCTTTGCTCTGTTGGCGCCGAGCGCTAGCGGCGGTTGCTGGCCGAAGATCGATCAGCTTTGCATCGAAGCGTTGGTGTTTTCCGTTTGGCATCAGCTTTGCTGGCTACCATTTGTTTGCTACGCTCTCCCTGAAAGCGCACGGAAACGAGTCAGATGAAAAATTGTCCTGTCTGCGGTAAGGAATTTTCGGACACCAGCACTCTTTGCCCGATCGACGCCGCAGTCCTCGAGCGCAAGGATGATCCGCTCCTCGGTCAAACACTCGCCGGCAAATATCTAATCGAAGATTTGATCAAGCGCGGAGGCATGGGCTCAGTCTATCTTGGCAAGCACGTGCTCATGGACAAGACTGTCGCGATTAAGGTCCTGCGCGCATCGCTGGCGATGGATGACGACGTCGTCCGCAGGTTCTCGCGTGAAGCGAAGGCCGCGTCGCGCATTTCTCATCCGCACGCCGTGAGTGTCACTGACTTCGGTGAATCAGAAAACGGCGTGGTGTTCCTCGTCATGGAATACCTTGCCGGCCTGACGCTAAAAGACGTCATAAAAAGTGAAGGACCGATGAAAGTCGATCGGGTCGCCGAAATCGTCCGCCAGGTTACCGGTGCATTGGACGCGGCCCACGAGCAGGGAGTCGTACATCGCGATCTGAAGAGCGACAACATCATGTTGTCGCAAACCAATGGTGGGGACTGGGCCAAGGTCCTCGATTTTGGTATCGCCAAGATTCAGCAGTCTGAGACGATGGACGCGGACATTACCGCGGCAAACCTCGTAATTGGAACGCCGCAATACATGTCGCCTGAGCAGTGTTCGCAATCCTCAAAGATTGACGCGCGTTCAGACATCTACTCGCTGGGAATAATTATTTACGAGATGCTGTCAGGGCAACTGCCTTTCACGGGCGAATCTCCGACGGTAATCATGATGAAGCAGGTGCAGGATCCGCCGCCTTCGATTCTCGATGCTCGCCCCGACATCTCGCCGGCTTTAGCAGCCGTGGTTTCAAAAGCGCTGGCGAAGCAGCCAGACGACCGTTTCCAAACGGCTGGGGAATTGTCAACGGAGCTTGCGCAGGCCGTTACCACCACCAATGCCGCTCAAATCGCAGCACCCGTCACGGTGCCGAATCAACCTGTTGCTCCAGTAGATGATGATGAAGATGAAGCCACGTTGGTTCGCCCACGTGAGGCTGCCGCGGCAGCGGAATTTGTGCCCGTCGCCGAACCAGAGCCTCCGCCACCGGTGACGTTGCGACCCTGGCGAATTTTGGCTCCGGCGGCAATCGTGCTGGTGGCCGTGTTTGCGCTGGTGTTCTTTCTGACGCGGGGCTCAGGACAAAATCAGGCCAACGTCAATGCAAATGTGCCGGGCTTACAAGTTGATCCGAACAGCCAACCGGTGCAAACGACGGGAACTCCCACGGGTGAGAGTGAGCGGAATATTCAGGCGCAGCCAGTCTTGTCGGCGACCCCTCAATTGGTAATTACCGAGTCGGGTGCGAATCAAGCTAACGCCAACGCGAACACGCGCGCGGAGTCAACGCCGGCCACGATAGTCGGGTCCAACAGCAATCGCAACGCGAACCTGGGCGAAGCGCCTACGCCGCGACCGACACCGCGAAAGGCTGAGGACGAGGCCCCGACTCCGAAGGCCAGCCCTTCGCTCCGACCCGTTGCCAGACCAACCGCCTCGCCTATTGAGCGATAGACGGTTTCAATTTCTTAATTCCTTTTTAGCATCGCTTGTTGAATGAGATCGAGCAGCTGACGCTCGTTGTCGATTTCGATGGTCACGTCTACAACGAGGCAGGGAAGTGCAAACTTGAAGCCCGTTAACTTCACAGCATCTTTTGCAGTAGTCGCCAGCGCCATTGCTCCGTGGCGGGAAGCGTCGGCGACGATACGATCAATGTCTGCCTGGGTGTACGTGTAATGATCGCGAAACGTGCGCTTGTGAACGACGTTGAATTTCTCGCGGTGCAGCAACGAAAAGAACGAGTTTGGATTGCCAACCCCACAGAAAGCCGCGATTGCTCCATTGCTGTCATCAATGGTTTTATCCGGCTGGACTTCCATTAGTGGCCGAGTGCGAACGAGTCTCATGCGCGACGTAAAGATTGGAATCTTTCCGGCCATTGACTCGATTTCAGCGCGCAGGCGATGCACAACCTCGGGTTCGTCGGCACGCGTAATCACGATGCAGTCAGCTCGTGTCAGTTGAGAAATCGGCTCACGCAGAATGCCTGCCGGCAGCATTTTGCCGTTTCCCCAGGGGTTCGTGGCGTCGATCGTAAGAATGTTGAAGTCCCGCCGGATTCGTTGATGTTGGAAGGCATCATCGAGAATAAATACCTCGCTGGAAAGACGGCTGAGTGCCCAATGAGCGGCAGCGAGCCGATCGGCATCGCAAATCACTGCACCGCGACCTAGAAGGTTGTTCGCTAGCAGGAACGGTTCGTCGCCGGACTCATCCACGGTGGTTAGCATCGCAGAATAATCAGACACCACAACTCGGCCTGACGAATTGCGGCCGTAGCCGCGCGTTAACACGCAGCCGCGTTTTCCGCTGCCGGCGATCTGGGTGGCGAGCCATTCGACTAACGGCGTCTTGCCCGTTCCTCCGGTGGTGAGGTTGCCGACGCTAATTACCGGTGCGCCGACTTCGTGAGTCTTTAACACACCGCTTCGATAGAGACGATTTCTAACCCGCGTGCCCAAGCCATAAATCAGGCTCAAAGGTGTTAGAGCAAATGTTGCGGCGCGATTCATTTGGCAGCCGTTAGGTGAGGCGCCGGGAAAGGACTTGCTGCGGATGTCGCGGCCGGCTTCAGCAACAGGTTCACGAGTAATTCAGCCGTTCTTTGTGTGGCGCCGCGATTCTGATTGCAAACCGCGCTCGCGCGCTCACCAATCAATTGCTGTCGGAGTGGATCGGCCAGAAGTTTGGTGATTTCTTCAGCGAGGACGTCACTCGATTGTGCCATTGGCAGGTGAGGTATTTGAATTAAGGCATCTTCCGCTAGTAAGAGTTGCGTGATCGCGGCAAAGTTGTGCGTGTGTGGTCCGGTGATTACGCAGATGCCCTGCGCCGCGGGCTCAAGTAAGTTCTGGCCGCCATGCGAAATCAAACTCCCGCCCATGAACGCAATATCGGCCAACTGGAAAGCTGCCCGTAACTCGCCGATAGAATCAAGCAGCACGATCGCAGCGTCGGCATCCGCCGGCGAAGCTGCCGCAGTTCGTCGCGACCAGGAAAGACCCGACTGGTCCAGCAGCTTGGCAACCTCGTCAAATCGTTCAGGGTGGCGTGGGGCAAGAAGCAAACGGGCTCCCGGAAGGCGGTCGGTGATCTTCTTGAACGCAGCGAGGACCACGGTCTCTTCCGGGTGGTGTGTACTCGCTGCGACTATCAGCGGCTTGACTGGATCGAACGCGAAACGGTGACGTAGCTCGGACGCCAAATCACTATCTGCCCGTGAAAGCGGGGCGCTGTCGAATTTCATATTGCCGATAACTCGCGTGCGACCCCGGGCCAATCCGATGGCGGCTATTCTTAAGGCGTCTTCTTCGGTTTGCATCAAGGCCAGTGTCACGTGACTCAGCACTCGTCGCATAAAAGCGCGAATCCGCTGGTAACGCCGGTACGACGTGGGGGATATCCGGCCATTGATAAGAGCCACCGGAATCGCGCGGCGCCCGCATTCGCGGAAGAGGTTGGGCCACAGTTCGGTCTCCATCATCAGCACCAACGATGGGTTTAGTGCAGTCAGGACGCGCCTTACTGTCCAGGACCAATCAATTGGAAAATAGAAAATCGCCGCTGCCTCCTGAGCAAAAGCTCGGCGAGCGAGCTGCTGGCCGGTGACAGTCGTGGTCGAGACGACGAGTTGGTGTGATGGCATCCGCTCACGCAGTTCGCGCACGAGCGGCCGCGCGGCTTCGGTCTCGCCGACCGACACGCAGTGCAGCCAAATTAATGGCCTCTCGGACGAATTGAAATTTGGGATTTTGCCCAGCCGCTCACGTAGACCTGTAACGTATTTCCCACTTCGGAAAGCGTCGATCACAAATCGGGGCAGTAACAGGAGGAAGCCGACGGTTAGCAGGAAACTATAAACAACGTACACGGCTTAGCGCTCGTGGGCTATTTGCGGCGGTGCTACCGCGCGCGTTCGATGTAGCGACCTTCAGTCGGATCGACGCGGATGCGGTCGCCTTCGTTTATGAATGGCGGTACCTGAATTGTCACGCCATTTTCCAGGGTGGCAGGCTTGTTCACGTTGGAGACGGTGGCGCCTTTCAGCGACGGTTCGGTTTGCGTGACGGTCAGCTCGATCGACGGAGGCATATCGATGCCGATGGGCGAGCCTTCATAGAACTCAGCCTGGATTCTTATGCCCGGCGACAGCCATTGCGCGGAATCACCCAATTCTTCATCACTGAGAGCGGTCTGCTCGTAGTTCTCCGTATTCATGAAGTGATGATGAGAGCCGTCCGAGTACAGGTACTCCATTTCGTGCTGTTCGAGAGAGGCGCGCTCGATGGTGTCGGCTGAGCGAAAGCGGTGCTCGAACGAAGAACCGCTGCGCAGGCTGCGCAGTTTTGTTTGAATCATCGCGCGAAGATTGCCCGGAGTATGATGACGAAATTCGACCACGCGGCAAGGTTCGCCTTCGAAAACGATAACCATACCTCGCCTAATCTGCGTTGCTGGAATTGCCATTTGTGCTTCTCTCTAGTTGTTGGAGATGTCCCACGGATGGGAATTGCTCGGGTGTTACAAACCACGTAGTCTAGCGGGACGCGCGCAGCCTTGTCCAGCCGCTCAGTCCTAAAAACAGAACGAGCAAGCCGCGTTTTGGATCCGAAGATCGTAACGTTGCTTGCCCGCTCTCAGGAGGAGCCCACCTACCTGACTGATTAAACGTCGGACAGTTTCGAGAGTTCCGGAATTGTTTTGGGTGAATTATGCGGCGCGGGCGCGCAGTTCTCGTTGGCTACGAATGACGCGGTCCAGCCATTCCTGCGCCTGCTCATAGCGAGGATAACTCTTTTCCTCAGCGCGAAATGCGGGTGTGTGATAGTAGCGGCGGCCTTTGATGATGCGGGCCGGATGTTTGATGTGGAGCATCTCATGAAACATGATGTACTCAACAAACCATTCCGGTACTTCGGGCGAATCGAGAGTCTTGCTAATGGTGATGGTGTCGTGAGCGGCGTCGTGATGACCGAGTATGCTGCGCGTTTTTCTGCGCGACCAGGTCAGAACCGGCTTCTGAATTTCGCCGTCGAAGTAGCGCCGATTCACGCGCAAGAAGATACGGTCGAGATTGTAGGCCTGGCCGGCGGCGCTTGAAATCACTTTCCGACCTCGCAGCCGGCGAGCAATATCCGAGGCTCGTAAAATCTCCGGACTGAAGGCGAAGTCCCGATAGATTCTTTCATAAGCGCGTGGTGGTTTTCGAGAAAGGAGCCGCGCCACGAGCAAGTAAGCGAGCGCGCGAATTACATCCGGCGGGGCGACGCGAAAGAGATCGGATATCCGAACGATTACCCGTCCCGCGCGCACACGAATTGTGTGATGCAGACCCGCATAAGGATAGAACCTGACTTCAATCGCGTTCACTTCGGGATGAAAACCAGGCCGCCGTCCCGCCATCTGGCGAAACGCCTCCGCGAAAGGTCTGCTCAATTGTAGTTCCGAATCTGACATCGCCGAGAACTGGAGATGACCCATCTTATGGGCCATCCAAAATGGCCGTCAAACCCGCGCGGAGAACCTCCCGTAACCCCTTTGCAAACAGAAATTGCGGTCAGCGCTCCCCTACACCCAGGCAAACCAGAGCAACGGGTGACCGGCTAACTCACAGTATTTCAACAATTAGGATGCGAATCCGGGGATTGGAATATTTTGCCGTAATACAACTAGCCGATAATTGCTAGGAATTTAGTGAATTCGTTATACTTGGCTCGGCAGTAATTCCTCGTATGGCTGATGTAACGACTCATGAAAAGCTGCGGCGGCCGAGCCCCGATTCCCGCCGACAAGCTGTTCTCGCGACAATAATTGACGAATATCTATTGTCCGGAGAGCCGGTTGGATCGCATGTGATTTCTGACAAGTACTCCCGGGCTCCCGGTTGGAGTTCGGCCACGATCCGCAACGTGATGGCCGAGCTGGAGGAGCTGGGGTTGCTTGAACAGCCTCACACATCCGCCGGGAGAATTCCGACGGATCATGGTTACCGGCACTACGTCGACAACGGTTTGGAATCTACGAAGTTGTCGAAACATGATGTCGCGGCAATTGAAAATATTGGCCTGAGCGATGATGTGCGTGCGCGACCTGATCGGGCAATGGAGAAAGCGTCGCACGTTCTGTCTGAGCTCTCAGACAACGTCGGCATAGTGGTTTGGCCGTCTCTGGCTGACAACGGCCTCAAGCACATTCGTTTTGTGCAGCTTCCGGATAGCCGCATCCTGGTGGTGCTGGTTTCAACCTCGGGTGTCGTGCAGGACAAGGTCATAACCCTCGATGAAGAGTTTGCCCAGGAAGAACTGAATCGGGCGGCCAGCTTTCTGAATACTGAGTTTGCAGGGAAGAGCCTGTTAGCGATTCGTTCGGAAATCGTGGCTCGCATGAAACGGGAGCGGGCGCTGTACGATTCTGTGGTTCGCAATGCAATCCTTCTATGTGAGCTCAGTTTGCGAGACGAAGACTCCGGGGTGGCCGATGTGTTTCTCGATGGAGCGTCCAACATCTTCGGCAAGCCGGAGTTTTCAGACAGAGAAACCATCCGTGATTTGTTCCAGACGTTTGAAGAGAAATCCCGGTTGGTAAGAATCCTCAATGAGTGTGTTGCCGGCGACTCTTCCGCGACGGTTCAGGTTGTGATCGGCCGCGAGAATGCCGTTTCTTCTTTACGGCACTGCTCTGTCATTACGACTTCGTATCGCGTGGGGACGGACGTGTGTGGCACTCTGGGTGTAGTCGGTCCGACTCGTATCGCGTATGGTCGCATGGTGGCTGTGGTAAACTACCTGGGGCGCTTTATGGAGCGTGCATTTCTAAACGACGCCTCGCTGCAATAGTTGCGATAACCGACCGATTATCGATTCCAGATGACTGCAGATAGGAACCACCCCTCACGCATTCCAATTCGTTTTGTGGAAGGCAACGAGTCGGAACCTGACGCCGACCCGCGAGCGGAGCTTGAAGCGGACGATTCGGGAGTGATTGATTTGAACGAAACTGACGCAAATCTGAACGATTTCACGGATTTTGAAGATCCAGTCGAAGCAAGTAAAGGACCGGATGAGGCCGTCTTCGGCGGGCCCGAAGTGGCAGAGTTGGTGGCGAGCCGCGCTGAACTCAAGAGGCTGCAGGCAGAACTTGCTGAAGCGAAGGACGCTGCCGCGCGCCGACAAGCTGATTTTGAAAATTATCGAAAGCGAGTCGAGCGTGACCGCGGCGAGACGCACAATCGGATCGTTGGGGACATTGCCCGAAAGCTTTTGCCGGTACTCGACAATTTGACGCGTGCATTGGACGCGGAAAGAAGCGTTGAGAATCGGGAGTCAAATGAGTTTCGCCACTTTCTGCATGGCATCGAGTTAATTAGCAAGCAGCTTAAAGATGTGCTCGAGTCATTTGGCATCACGGCCATCGACGCTGTCGGACAGCGGTTCGATCCGCACATTCATGAGGCCGTTGTGACCGAACCGTCAGACGAATACGAACCCGATACGGTTATCGAAGAGATTGCTCGTGGCTACAAACTTGGCGACCGTCTATTGCGTCCCTCCATGGTCAAAGTGGCGGCACGTAAAGAGTGATCGTTAACCTGTCCCCTTAGATTAAATGGGAAAAATTATCGGCATCGATTTAGGGACGACCAACTGTTGTGTCGCAGTGTTGGAAGGCGGCACCGTCCAGATTGTCCCCAATAAGGAAGGCGGCCGGACCACGCCGAGCGTTGTCGGCTTTACCGACAAGGGCGAGCGACTGGTCGGACAGATTGCCAAGCGACAAGCAGTTACTAATGCGTCCAACACCGTGTATGCAGTCAAGCGTTTGATTGGCCGTAAGTTCGACTCGACCGAAGCGCAGCGCATGCGCGAGACCGCTCCATTCGAGATTGTCGACTCTCAAAATGGCGATGCGCGCGTGCGCGTGCAGGGCCGCGTTTACAGTCCTCCGGAATTATCAGGAATCGTATTGCAACGGTTGAAGGCCGCGGCCGAGGATTTCCTCGGTGAAGCCGTGACCGATGCGATCATCACGGTTCCCGCTTATTTCGACGACACGCAGCGGCAGGCAACCAAAGATGCCGGCAAGATTGCCGGCCTTAGCGTTGAGAGAATCATCAACGAACCAACCGCGGCCGCGTTGGCCTACGGATTGGGTAAAACCGAGACCGAGAAGATCGCTGTTTACGATCTCGGTGGAGGCACGTTTGATATATCGATTCTTGAGCTGAATCACGGCGTCTTTGAGGTGCTGTCCACGGCCGGAAACACCTATCTCGGGGGCGAGGACTTCGACGAACGCATAATGAACTGGATGGCCGATCAGTTCATGGAGGACACCGGAATCGACCTGCGGAAGGATCGTCTGGCTCTACAACGCCTGAAAGAGGCGGCTGAACGTGCCAAGTGCGAATTGTCTTCGGCAGCAGAAACCTCGTTCAATCTTCCTTTTATCGCCGCAGACGCCTCAGGCCCGAAACACCTGAATAAGAGTTTGAGCCGAACGAAGCTTGAGGAATTGGTCAACGACCTGGTGCAACAGACCATCGAGCCCTGCGAGCGGGCGCTGGCGGACGCAGGCTTGCACGCAAACGACATCGATAAAGTGATTCTCGTCGGCGGCCAGACGCGCTCTCCAATCGTCGAACGGACGGTGGCTGAAATCTTCGGGAAAAAAGCTTCAGCCGAGATTAATCCTGACGAAGTTGTGGCCATGGGCGCGGCAATTCAGGGTGGCGTACTGAGCGGTGAAGTGAAAGATATTGTATTGCTCGACGTGCTGCCGCTGAGTCTTGGTTTGGAAACTCGTGGCGGGCTGTTCACCAAAATCATCGAACGCAATTCAACTATCCCGCTGAGAAACAGCCTGACGTTTACGACGGTCGTTGACAACCAGTCCTCGGTAGAGATTCACATCCTCCAGGGCGAGCGTGAAATATCGAACGGCAATCGCAGCCTGGGCAAATTCGAGCTGGTCGGTATTCCCGCCGCCGCGCGCGGTATTCCACAGATTGAAGTCGCGTTCGAAGTTGACGCCAACGGCATCGTTTCGGTGTCAGCAACTGATAAAGCCACCGGCCGCGAGCAGCAAATGCGCATTTCGCCGACGTCCGGATTGTCGCAAGACGAAATTGAACGAATTATTCAGGAGGCCGAATCATCCGCGGAAGCGGATCGGACCCTGCGCGATCGACTCGATCTCAATAACAAGCTGGCCAGTCTGGTGAAGAACACGCAGCGAGCATTCGCTGAATTCGGCGGATTGTTGACCAAAGAGCAGCAGGAAAGTGGTCAGGAAATTCTGCAGCGAGGCGAGGAGGCGTTGGGCTCGTCCGAGATGGGCGAGATTCGTATTGCCCTTGACCAGATGGACCGGCTGGCACGCCAGCTAACGGCAGCGATGATGCAGTCCATGGATGGTGACGTGAAATGAATTGAGCGAGAATAGTCGTTAAGTTAGAATACGCGAACGGTCAGTAGCTTTGCCGGTCTTCCGTCGGAACTACTGGCCGTTGCTGATAAATAGTTACAGATGGCAATTAATAAACGAGATTATTATGAAGTGCTGGGCGTCAATCGTGGCGCCTCTGACCAGGATTTGAAGAAGGCCTATCGCCGGCTGGCGCATCAGTTCCATCCCGATAAGAATCAAACCGATCCCGAGGCCGAAGAGAAATTCAAAGAAGCCGCGGAAGCCTACGCGATTCTTTCGAACACCGAACAGCGGCAGCGTTATGACAGGTTCGGTCACGCCGGCGTTTCCAGCAGCGCCGCGAGCGGTGCGTGGGGTGCGCCCGGTTTTGGCGGCATCGAGGACATTCTCGGTGATCTGTTTGGCTTCGGCGATGTTTTTGGCGCCGCGGGTCGTGGCGGTTCCCGACGTTCGGCTTCACAACGCGGCGCCGACCTCAGATATGATTTGGAGATAACGCTCGAGCAGGCCGCCGAGGGCATGACGGCTCAAATCCGGATTCCGAAACTCGAAACCTGCGAAACCTGTACCGGCTCCGGCGCCAAAGCTGGAACCCAACCCGAACTATGCCGGACTTGTCAGGGCGCCGGTCAGGTTCGTTTCCAACAAGGGTTCTTTTCGGTATCGCGCACATGCAGCAGTTGTCGCGGCGTGGGGCAGGTAATCAGCTCGCCGTGCGAAACCTGTCGCGGTATGGGTCGCGTCGAGCACGAGAAATCAATCGAAGTGAAGATTCCTGCGGGCGTTGAGACCGGATCGCGGCTCCGTCTACAGGCCGAGGGCGAATCAGGAAACTTCGGCGGGCCGCCGGGTGATCTTTATGTGGTCATTCACGTCGCCGAGCACGAAGAGTTCGAGCGCCAGGGAAACAACCTGTACTCGGCTATACCCATCACCTTCGCGCAGGCGGCACTGGGCGCCGAGGTTAAGGTAAAGACACTTCACGCCGATGAGTCTTTGAAGGTCCCGGCGGGCACCCAGACGGGGACGGTGTTTCGCGTCCGCGGACAGGGAATGCCGGTCCTGGGCGGCCGTGGTAAGGGCGATTTGTTTGTCTCGGTCTCGGTGATTACGCCAACCAGCCTGACTCGTGAGCAACGCAAGCTGCTGGAGCAGTTGGCCAAGATTGAGACAGAAGATTTGCAGGACAAACGGCTGGTCGACAAGGTTCGAGATATATTCGGATAGTAGATGTAGCGCAAGATGTTATCTTGCGTGTCGTTCTTTTGGAGCAGCAGCTCCTATTGTGAGGAAGGGCTCTTCAGAAAGGCTAAGACATGAAATCCCCTATCAGGATCGTTCGCACAATTCTTCCCCTTCTCATCGTCATCTTGATTGCGCCATTCGCCGCGTACGCGCAGGACGAATACTCCGCCGTCAGCAAATGGGAGTCGTTTGACTTTGCCGGGAAGAGCATCACGACCGCCGACATCAACCCGCTGGCTCTCGAAGATCTGAAACTCGTCAGAGGCATCGTCTTTGGTAAGCACGGTCGCGTCTTCAAAGACTTCGAAATCAATCGATATCTTGCTTCGCGAAACTGGTACAAAGCCGACCCGAACTTCGACAACTCAAAACTCAACGACAACGAGCGCAAGAACCTCGACGTAATTCGCATTGCTGAAGCGCAAAAGCACGAGACGGTCGAACCCGGCGACATGCGCCTGTGGGAAAACAAACCTCTGACGCGCAAGAAACTCGGCACGCATACGAACGCCGAATGGACCGTACTCGCTTCCGAGATTGAAGCGATTCACGGCAAGCGGTTCGATGACACGCCGTGGTTACAGCAATATTTCGACGAGCGTTACTGGTACAAAGCTGCCGATAAATACGATGCGAAAGGCCTTAACGCTATCGAGCAGAAGAATCTTGCCCTGATCGATACGGTTCGCAAGCAACAGCGTAAGGTCGCGCTGATGCCGGGTGACATGGAACTGTTTGAGAACAAGCTGATCAGCGAGACTATGCTGCGCGGTTTGAGCCTCCACGAGTTGCGTCTGCTGCGCAATGAGATTTATGCGCGCCACGGCCGAATCTTCAAAACCCTTTGGCTGCAGCAATATTTTGGCGGCCAGATGTGGTATGACCCCAAAGAAGATTTTAAGGACGAAGAGATCTCCGGCCC
>JBIOZK010000164.1:0-60664 GCA_044870975.1 Pyrinomonadaceae bacterium | reverse complement strand
AACTGAGCGTACTGCAGGCAGGGATGCCCGCGCTCCACTACGGTGATAAAATCAATCCATCCATGCGCGTCACCATCGGCCAAATCAACACGACAAATGGCGACATCGAAGGAAATGTCGCGCGCATTATCAAAGCGATTGAGCGAGCCAGGGCCGACGCATCGGACTTAATCGTCTTTCCTGAAATTACTATTCAGGGTTACACGTCCTTTGATTGGTTTCTCGATCCGGACGTCATCCGGTCTGCGCTTGAGCCCCTCGATGAAATCATTAAAGCGACGGCCGGGTTAACCGCGATCGTAGGTACGATTCGTCCTAACGATCAGCCTACCGGGCGAAAAGTTTATAACTCCGCGGCGGTGATTCGCGATCGAAAGTTGCTTGGTTTCGCCGATAAGACTTTGCTTCCCGAATATGACGTGTTCGACGATCCGCGTTATTTTGAGCCGGGTCGCGAACGTCGTCTTTTCAGTCTCGATCAGAGGCGCCTCGGCATCGCTGTCTGTGAAGATTTTTGGAATGACAAGACATTCTGGAAGCAACGCCTCTATCCAAACGATCCCGCGCAAGAGCTGATCGAAATGGGGGCGCAGCTGCTGGTTTCGATCAACGCGTCGCCCTTCAATAAGGGTAAGCCGCGGATGCGTTGCGACATGGTTTCGCACCGCGCGCGCATGGCCAATTTGCCAATCGTCTTTGTGAATCTGGTCGGTGGAAACGACGGCGTTATCTTTGACGGCGCCAGCATCATCTCGGACGCGACCGGCCGAATCATCATGCAGGCGCCGCCGTTTGAAGAATTCGTCGAAACGGTCGAGCTTGAATGCGGCATTCCTGATTCTCGCTGCTTGCCGGGTGATGACATTGAGACGGTGCATTCGGCTTTGGTCCTCGGCATTCGCGATTACGCGCGCAAGAACAACTTCACCAAAGCGTTGCTTGGACTGTCAGGCGGTATTGACTCGGCGTTGGTTGCCGCCCTGGCGGCGGAAGCGCTGGGACGGGAGAACGTTCTGGCCGTGACGATGCCGTCACCGTACTCCTCGCAAGGCAGCGTTGACGACTCGATGGAATTGAGCCGCCGGCTCGGCATTGAATGTCGAGTCCGACCTATCAGTGACGCGTTTCATGCTCTGCGAAACGATTTGGATCTGCCCGAGCCTTCGATCAAAAACAAAGGCGCGATCGAAATCGCCGTCGAGAATTTGCAGTCACGCCTGCGCGGAAACATCCTCATGACCATCTCCAATGCGGAAGGCCGCCTGCTCCTTTCGACGGGAAACAAATCAGAGCTAGCGCTGGGTTATTGCACGTTATATGGCGATACGAATGGCGGGCTGGCAGTCATCGGCGACGTTTTGAAAACCGAAGTGTACGAGATGGCGCGCGCTCTTAATCGCGAACGCGAACTCATTCCGGGGTCGATTGTCGACAAGCCGCCGTCAGCCGAACTTGCTCCCGGCCAACTCGATCAGCAGTCGTTGCCGCCTTACGAGAGACTCGACCCAATTCTCAAACTTTACTTTGAGCAAAAGCATTCTCCGGATGAAATCGTCGCCGCCGGTCACGAGGCAAACCTGGTTTATGACATCCTCAATCGCGTCGAATCGCCGGCGAATGAATTCAAGCGCCGGCAACTGCCGCCAACGCTAATCATTTCGCGAAACGCCATCGGCATTGGCAGGCGCCGGCCAATTTCGCATCGGTTCCGCAGAGTGCCTCAGCCGGTAGGTGCGAGCATGTAACTCACAGCTTGCGAAGCGGGCGATTTTTGAGCAATATGTGTCCGGTTTTTCGCCAAATCTTGAATTACCCCTGGTCACAATCATGAACAATCGATCAAGTTTCCTAAGACTGGCCGTCTTAATCACCATCGCCATTACCTGTTTCACCGCTCGCGTAATTGCCCAGCCTAAAGTTTCGCCGGAGGAACAGAAGGCCTACGGACTAATCGACACCGCGCCGGACGCGGCAGCCAAAGCGAAGGCCGCCGGCGATGCCGTCAAGAAATTTCCCAAGAGTTCCCTGCGTACGTTGTACGCGCAGAAAATCTCCGATCAAATTCACGAATTAACCGACGGCGAGCAGAAGATCGCCCTGGCGCAGCAATTCAAGTCGGTCTTCACCGATCCGTCGGAAGAAGAAATGATAATGCCGGTGTTGCTCGTCGGTTATTCAGATGCGAAGAAGCCGGATGAGGCTTTCACGGCCGGCACAGCTTACCTGGGCCAACACCCGGACGCGGTCGGCGTCCTGGTCGAACTCATGACGATTGCGACCGATCAGGCAAAACAGAAGAACGGAAAATTTGTCCCGCAAGGTGAACAATACGGAGCCCGCGCTATCGAATTGATCGAAGGAAATAAGAAACCGGCGACCATGGGCGATGAGACCTGGAAAGAATATCGCGCACTGCTGCCGCGGCTCTATCAATCGCTGGGAATCCTCGGCATGGTCAGAGGCGATCGCGCGGCGACGCAGACGCGTCTGACAAAAGCCACTGAACTCGATCCAAAGGACCCATTCAATTATCTGCTGCTGTCCGGCTCAGTGAATGATGAATACCAGGAAGCCGCCAAGAAATATCAGGCCATGAAGGACGGCCCGGAAAAGACGGCCGAACTGCCGAAGGTTCTGGCGAGCCTCGATCGGGTGATTGACGCGTACGCACATTTCATCGCGCTGTCCGAAGGCAATGCGCAACTGGCGAACATCCGTCAGCAGGAAATGCAGGACCTCGAGAACTATTACAAGTATCGTCACAACGGCAAAACGGACGGCATGCAGGAACTGATCAATAAGTACAAGACACCCGCTAAGCCGAAGGATCCGTTTTCACTGCCGTAACCCGGAATTGACGGAGTGCCGGGCTTAAGCGGACGGCACTCCAACCTCAAACTCGCACTTGCCTTCTATGCTAATCTAATCGCGATGTTGCGCGATGGCACCCAACGCGATTTCGTCCGCGAATTCCTCAGTTACATCCAGGTCGAGAAAGGTCTCTCCCGCAACACGCTGCAAAGCTACGCGCGCGACATCGCCAAGCTGCAGCAGTGGGCCGACCAAAAACGGAAGCCAATCGAGAAGCTCGATCGCAAGGACCTGCGCGAATGGATTGCCGGCATGTCGCGCGCCGGTTTGTCTCCTTCTTCAATTTCACGAGCAGTCAGCGCGGCCCGCGGTTTCTTTCGCTTTCTAATGCTCGATAATCATATCGACCGCCACCCCGCCGAAGATCTCAAAACACCGCAACGACATTCGCCGCTGCCGAAATTCTTATCAGAAGAAGAGATGGAGCGATTGCTGCAGGCGCCGGATATCAAAACCGACATCGGCGTGCGCGATCGCGCGTTGCTGGAATTAATGTATGCGGCCGGCATGCGCGTGTCCGAGCTTTGCGGTCTACGTGTTACGGATTTGGAGCTGGATGCGGCGTTGCTGCGCTGCCATGGAAAGGGCAACAAGGAACGAAGAAT
Source organism: Pyrinomonadaceae bacterium (assembly GCA_044870975.1). Lineage (GTDB taxonomy): Bacteria > Acidobacteriota > Blastocatellia > Pyrinomonadales > Pyrinomonadaceae > UBA11740. Next base: position 57,188 of record JBIOZK010000164.1, on the reverse strand, counting down.
TCCGATTGGCAAGAGCGCCGTCCATTGGGTGCAACGTTATCTGGCGCTGCGTAAGCAATTCGGTAGCGAAGGCAAAGCGGAGCTATTTCTGCATCGCGGACGCGCACTCACGCGTCAGATGGCGTGGTCGATTATCAAGACTCACGCCGCCACCGCCGGGGTGCCGGATATCTCACCACACACTCTACGTCACAGCTTTGGCACGCACCTGATGCAGCACGGCGCCGATTCGCGTTCGGTGCAGGCTTTGCTCGGGCACGCCGACATTTCGACCACCGAGATTTACACGCATATCACCGACCTGCATATGCGCAAGGCTTACGATCGTTTTCACCCGCGGGCGCGTGTGGCCCTGAAGTCAGTACCCTCTCCGTCGGGAGATGGATCAAAGAGCCCCGCTAAGCGGTAAACGCCGAAGATCGATCTGCTTATGTAGATGGCGCAGACTTCATGACATCAGTCGAAATTACTCGCACATATCTTGAAATGCGCGCACCTTCAGAATTGCGCGCCGCCCTTAATGACGATCCGTTGATTAAGATCGAATCAAGACCTGACTGCTCAGTTGAATTATTTCGATTTCTTTACCGCGAGGTCGGCCGGAATTATTTCTGGACAGATCGTCTGCCATGGACGGACGAACAGATTGAAGCATATCTCGCCCAACCTGAGGTTTCCGTGTGGCTGATGACTTACGCTGACGACATCGCCGGATACTTCGAACTGAAGAAGGAAGCAGACGGTTCGACTGAGATTGCGTACTTCGGTTTGCTGCCGCAGTTCATCGGTCGGGGTCTGGGCAAGCATCTACTGACGCGTGCCATTGAACAGGCCTGGGCAGACGACGCCAGGCGCGTTTGGTTGCACACCTGCACGGACGACGACCCGGCGGCGCTGCCGAATTATTTGAAGCGCGGATTCAAGACATTCAAGACAGAAACGTACACGGTCGAGCGCTGAAGATTATTGTAACTGGCCTCCACACTTTAATGTTCGGGCTGACCCGAGCGATAGAAATGGATTCGCACCTCTTCCAAAGTGGCCATCCCTTCTTCGATCACGTTATCGATCAGGGCCAGAAATTTTTCCAGCTTCTCGCGGGTATCGACAATCTCGACAATAATCGGCAGGTCCTGCGACAGTCGCTCAATCTTGAACGTATGCAGGCGGCTGTGAGCGCCAAAGCCCATCATGGCGCGAATCGCGGTGGCGCCGGCGAGTCCTTCCTCGCGGGCTTTCGTCACGATCCACTCGTGCAGCAGCCTGCCTTCATGACGGTCGCTCTCGCCGATAAAGATGCGCAGCAGATAACCTTCTTCAGGTAACATCATTGCCGTAACTCCAGTAAGACAAACGCAAATTAACAACTTGCGCTGCGTTATCTCCAGATTTGAAATGCCAGCGCGCGACTCAGCCAAACGGCGCCCAGACATAAGACCAGATGAGCGGCGATATTAACCAGCGCGAGACCGCTTTCGCCTTCACGCCACAGATTAACGGTCTCGTTGCCGAAGGCAGAGAACGTCGTAAACCCACCAAGGACACCGACGAATACCAGCGTCCGCGTCTCAGCGGTGAAGAAACCGCGCGTCTCAGCGAGTTGTGAAAGAAATCCGATCGCGAGACACCCAAACAGATTTACCGCCAGGGTGCCATAGGGGAAGTGGATGCTGCGGCTAAGATCCTGGACCACGCCGCTCACCGAGTAACGCAGAACCGATCCAAGAAAACCGCCAAATCCTGCCAGAAGGATTTTGACCACGCGAATGACTCCTTACCAGATTTTGGTAGGAGTCATCAGCCCGGCAGGCGGTTAATGGCGGACTCCATCGCCTTTCTTTGGAACCCGATCATGTGAGAACCGGGAGCGGTAGCAACCGGATCATGTGATGCAAAGGTGTCAATTGATCCCGTCGCTACCGCTCCGGGTTCTAACACGCACTTCACAAATTACACAAACGCGAAATCGAATTGCTCCTGGAAAATCAGCGGGTCACTATTGATATCCAGAGAGCCCAGGTAATCCTCAATCTCGTTGAGCACGTCGCGCTCTGATCCGCGAAGCGCCTTGGCAACTTCCGGGTTGACGCGCAGCATCGCCTGGCGTTGGCCGTCCTCATGCCGAGCAAGGCTTCGTGCCTGTTCGAGAATTTCGTAACACAGGGTCTGCGGCGACTTTACCAAACCCGCTCCCTGACAATGCTGACAAGGTGCACACAAGGTGCGCTCAAGCGATTGCTTCACGCGCTTACGCGTCATAATTACCAGACCGAAGTCGTTGAATGACAGCACCTTCGTTGGCGACTTATCGCGGCGCAGAGCATCCTGCAACGTCGTCATGACACGCTGGCGATTGCGACGCTCTTCCATGTCGATCAAATCGAGTACGATGATGCCGCCAAGGTCGCGCAGCCGAATCTGTCGCGCAATCTCTTCAACCGCCTCCATGTTGGTGCGGGTAATCGTGTCTTCCAAACGAGTCGCCCCGCGGCCGACGAACTTGCCCGTATTTACGTCGATTGAAACCAGCGCTTCGGTTTGATTGATGACGAGGTAACCGCCCGATTTCAGCCACACGCGCGGCTTGATTGCTTTATCGATTTCAGCTTGAACGCCATAAGCCTCGAGAATCGGTTGTTCACGGGTGTATAGCTTCACTTTCTTGACCATGCGCGGCTGCATCCGATTCACAAATTCGAGAATGCGTTGATACTCGTCTTCGGAATCAATGCGAATCGCGGTGAAATCTTCCGAAAGCTGATCGCGCAGAATTCGTTGCACCAAATCGAGATCGCGATGAACCAGCGCCGGCGCCTTCGCTTTCTCTGCGGATTTCCGAATGTCGCCCCACGTGCGCAGCAGGTATTGCGCGTCCGCGCGGAGATCGGCTTCGCTCGCGCCGATGCCGGCCGTGCGCACGATAAACCCACCCGTCGGAGAATTTTCATCCGCGTGAATCTTCTGAATCAGTTTGCGCAAACGCGTCCGCTCGCTGTCTGAATCAATCTTGCGCGACACGCCGAGATGCTCGACCGTGGGCATGTAAACCAGGAATCGTCCCGGCAAAGCGATGTGCGAGGTGATGCGCGCGCCCTTCTTGGCGATCGGCTCCTTCGCGATCTGAACGAGAATTTCCTGACCCTCACGCAGCAAGTCCGTGATGGCCGGCTGGTGCCGCTCGTGGCGAGGCGATCGGCGGCGACCGCGAGCCGGTGGTCGGCGCGGCGCCGCTTCGCTAGCCGGCGCGGTTTCAGCAGCCTCGGCTGATTCACCCTTTTCTTCGTCGATGGAATTGGCTTCAAGCTCCACCGGCTCATCAGCCGCCTCTGCAGAACTTTCGCCTACTTCTTCGCTCGGCTCATCAGCGCCGTTGGCATCGTCTGCCTCAGATCCGTTCTGTCCGCGTTTGGTGGGACGGCGACGGCGACGGCCCCCGCGACGAGTAGCCAACTCTTCGTGAGAACGCCCCGTGGTAATGCTGGCTTCGGCGTCTGGCATTACTTCAGTTTCGGTTTCGGCAACTGCCTCGGTTGACGATTCAGTTTCGGTTTCTTCTTCGTCCGATTTCTTTGATTTAAACAGCCGGCCGATTACGCCGGTGCGTTTTTTGCGACGCTCGGCAGCGGTCGAGGACGCCGGCTTGGGGGCGCTAACTTCTTCGGCGACGCTATTTCCTGTGCCGCTGGTGTCCTCATCGTCGCTGACGCGGAGAAAAGAAGCGTCGCGTGACTCTGTAGGTGCGGCATCGTCGAAATGATCCACGCGGGCCGCTTCAACTTTTCGGGTACGACGAGAGACTGCCGGCTCGCTTTCTTCTTCATCCGCGATTCGCTGAAACCCGCCGTCCTCCTGCAATCCTTCAGACAGCAGCGAACCGACGGCGGCGCTGGGCACATCTTCCAGGTCGAATTCGACCGCGTGCACCGCATCCATAATTTTTTCCTGCAGCCGCGCATCTTTGAGCATTTCACCGTTAATGGCGCGTTCTTCATCGTCGCTGACGCGCTCGAACGAGGCGCCACCCAGGGCAAACGGCGTATCGATAGGTTCGGCTTGCGTCGGAATAATGCTGCGCTCTTCGGCCTCGGGCGCTGCAGATTTCGTAGCGCGGCCACGACCACGGCCACCGCGTTTGCCGCGACGACGTGAGGCCTTTTCTTCTGCTTCGTCCGATTTTTCGTCGGCCACGACAGCGCCCGGCTCGAGTTCGCGGAGCGGCTCAGCGCGCTCATGGCTTGATTCAACCTGTTGTTCGCGTTGCACGCGCGCAATCTCGATATGCTCGGCTGCTGCTCGCGCTGCACCCTCAGCGTCGCCCTTCTTGGATTTATCCACGACGATGCGTTCGAACTCAGCTTCTTCATCAAAGAAGTCGCTGACGTAAAGAAACGCGTCGCGATCCAATCCAATATCGACAAACGCCGATTGCATGCCCGGCAACACACGCATGACGCGCCCTTTGTAAATATTGCCGACTATTCCCTGATTCTGCTCACCACGTTCGATGTAGAACTCGGTGACTCTTTCGTTTTCGACGATCGCGATTTTCTTTTCGCGGCCGTTCACACTAACAATTAACTCTCTTGACATTGATTTTCTTTCTGCGGAGCGCGCGCTAGGAGCGCACACATCCATACGTGCGGTTCGCCGGCATCTCGCCCGCGTCGCTCTTAAGTTGTTGATGGAAATTGCCGGCTGATGCGCCGGCGGTGATGTTGTGCAAACCGATCACAGCGGGTGATCGGCGACGCGAATGTTTTCGATCGAGTAGATCGAGATCACTCTCGCGGGTTTTGAGGACCACCTGCAATTGCAGATGGCTACAATCCTGATTCAATAAGGAAACTCCAAAGCCGCACGATGTCCCTGGACATGACGGGGAGCACGGCGTCTGAAAGCACGCGCTCTGAAACCCGGTACGGCGGTAACGCCGGCGAACTTGCCGGCTTCAAAAATCTTTGCCCACCTGCTTCAAACTATTCAGTTGCGAAAGCTTTTGATTGAGCCGAATGCTCAACAAGGTAAGCAAGGGCAGTATAACAGCCAAACTCCAACAATCACAAGGCTGATTTGTCACAGTTGCACACAGGGGGTCTTTGATCTCGGCGGCGGCTGGGCTAGAATCGCGCGTCTGAAAGGTAAACCGCATGCCCACCGACGAAAGAATCTCGAAAGCAGTTTTTGCCGCCATTGACGACCTGAACGAGCAGTTACCGGCCGGCGTTCACGTTGAAAAATCGCTCGATGCGCCCTTATATGGAGCTTCGGGAAAGCTGGAGTCGCTCGATTTCGTGACCTTGATTATGGAAGTCGAGGAGAAGATAAACGCGGAATTCGGAACCGACATCACCATCGCCGACGAAAATCTTCTCTCGAAAGAGAAAAGTCCGTTTTCGACCCCGGGAACGCTGATTGAGTACTTGCAGGAACTCTTGAAAGAAGAAGACGCCTCTGCTTAATTCGCCTCACGCATCACTCAACTCGCCGCGCGACGCACAAGCCCGAAACGCCAAACGGAATATTCAAATGACGCAACCAGTATCTTTCAGCGCCTAATACTGCACCGAACAGGCGGTTGAATGCTGGGATATTGATGCTGTTTTCGGTTTCGGTGCGAATACCGGTTAAGCGCATCAGTTTTCTGATCAGCAGTACCGGCAAGAAGAAAGTGATATTCGCGTGGGTTGTGCGTTCAACCTCGAATCCCGCCTCAGTCACCGCGCGTTCCAGCTCATGCAATCGATAACGGCGGCGATGATTACTTACTTCATCCTGCACGCCCCACAGGAACATAAAGGTCGGCACAAACAACAGGATTCGACCTCCCGGCCGCAGGACGCGGCGCATTTCGCGCAACCCGGCGACGTCGTCGTCCATGTGTTCCACGACATCAAAAGCGGTGACTAGATCGAATTCTCCATCTTCAAACGGCATTGATTCCGCGGCGCCGAGCCTCACATTGTCCAACCCGCGTTGCTTACAAAACGAGAGTGCGTCCGGAGAGATATCGACCCCCTGAGCGTCACCGAACTGGGAGAGCAACATCAGGTTCGCACCCGTGCCGCACCCGACGTCGAGAATGCGCGCACGACGGTCCATAACCCGATCGCAGATTTCCTTTACGAAACTGGCGATGATGCGTCGGCGACCGATGTACCACCAATGCGATTCCTCCACCGCGTAGAGAATCGGATAGGTATGCTCCATCATCTCGCGCGGCAGCGTGCCCCGTAGTTCGTTGGTCTTAGTAGCCATCAAAAAGATTTTATCGCTACGACTTGGCCGGGATGTTATTCACCCGACCAAAGCCGCGCCAACTGTTTCGGTTGTGCCAACCGATCTTCACCTCGCGGGCTTCAATCCCCGACCACCATTTTTCAAATTCTGCACGCGTGAAGTAGTGGGCCGTCGGCGCCACCAGGTGATCAAAAACTATGACGTGATGTTCGCGCCAGCCAAAACGTGATAGCGACGAAAGATAGTCGCCGTAAAAAAGCTTCCGCGCCGCAGTTCCGTTTCCCAATCTGCTCAAAGGACCGTAAACCAATTTCGTCGTCAGAAAGAGTACCGCAGTTGGCAACTTGCAGACATGAAACAGAGTACGAGGATTCAGACGTGAAGTGAAATGCACGCGCAGCGGATTGATAATACCCGTAATCCAGCCGTTATTCTCGGCCCCATACACCCAGGCTGATACATGGCCGCCGGGTTTCACCTTTGAAGCGAGCGACTCGAAACCCTCGATCGGATTAGGAAGATGATCGAGCACGCCTACGCTGAAGGCATAATCGAATTCACGCGCCAGCGGCATACGGCAAATGTCGCCCTGGACAATGTGAATATTGTCGGCGCTCCGAGTTGCTTCAAACGCAGTTTCGACAGCCTCGCTCAAATCGATGCCGACAACGTCCCGCGCGCCCCATTCGGCGGCCAGTTTCAGATGACGGCCCTTCCCACAGCCGCCGTCCAGGACAATTTTGTCTTTGAAGAATTCCGGCTGCACCGGATTCAGCCAGCCCAAAAGCTGTTCTCCATATTTCTCGTCGTGCTGCGTGAATTGCTTCCACTCCCAGCCAAACCCGGCGGCGGTCGCCGCTTTCTCTTCCCCAACTTCGCCGAGGTCGGCAAAGTGCGGGACGCCACGCACGATTGCATAATTCTTCCGGCAGCGCTCACAGTTAAGATTGCCGCCCATAATCTCCGCGCCTTCGCGCTTAAGCTCGCCGGCCAAAGCCACTGGCCCAAGACACGCCGGGCACGCCAAATATTTAAGTAAACGCTCCTTCATGGACCCTTCGAGAAATGTAACAGGCGCTAAGCGGGGCCGCCAACCGCTGGCGCGGTCGAGCGTCGGCGAATGATTTGCCACAAGCTGACCGTCGCGAGACCAGCAAAAATCGGCAGCAGCCAGTGCAGCGTAAGGACGTAGCGAATCTCAGCGTGGGCCGCCGTTCCAGGGACCAGGTAATAGAGAATCGTGGCGAGTAACAGGATTGAAATCAGCCATTCTTTGCGCAGGCCAAACCAGCATCCGATCACGGCCAAGGGAAGCAAGAGGTAACGCGCCACGCTCTGCGTCATTCCCAGCAGGTTTACAAAGAGTGCGAGTACCCCGCCCTGACGCTCGGGGGCGAGACACTTTCGACTGGTCACATTTATTCCCGACGTTCCGCAATAGGGCACGGGCTCACCGGCAATCTTCAACATGCCCCACATTCGTTTCAGCATCACTCCCGCGTACCAGACCGGATGCTGTTTGATGAAAGCCAGCGACTCGCGTGTGCGTTCACGCTCACGCTTGATGCCGTCGGGCCACATCGCCTCGAAGGGAGCGTCTTTCGGAATACCCAACTTGACTCGCTCGTGCTCAACCATTAGATCGTCGCCCAGCATGAACCCATTACTCCGGCCGAGCTCAGTCTCACCTAAACCTTCCCAAAGATTCGCGCCGATCGTCCCGCCGGTAGGAGTGAAATCAGGAAACACAAGATAGTTGCGAATAACGATCGGCGAAATCACGACAGCCGTTCCCAGGACTACCGCACCAGCCATTAGCATGCGAGTACGAATCTGTGCCTGCGCAAAGATGAGCAGCGGCAACGCCCAGAACACACAAAGATAGAGAGGATTAACGCGCAGCCAGCAAGCCGCGCCCAGAACGATTCCGGCGGCCAGTGCCCACCAGACACTGCTGCGTCTGACGGCAATCAATAGCAGCCATAATCCGCCCGCGACGAACCAGGTGGTGGGCGCGTCGGCCGACGGCGCGACGCCCACCATCGCCAGCAACGGCGAGAGGGCCGCAAATACGCTAGCGGCCAATCCGGTCGGCCAGCCGTAGGCGGTAACCGCCACCCCGGTGATCAAAACCATCGCCAGAATTGAATCGAGAATCGCCTGAACAGCTTGGACTGCATAAGCAGATCTTTCACCGGTCAAGCGATAAATCGCCGCGACCATCCAGGGATATGCCGGCGGATATTGAGCCTGATCCGTTCGCGTCGGATCGTCGATCCAATACAAGCGGGCTTTGCCATCCAGAATGTCATTGGCGCGCTTGTCGAAGACGCGGTATGAGCCGGACTGAAACCACGCTGGATCGTTCAGGTGAGCGCGGAGAAAAGAGAAAGTCAGGAGACGTACGCTGCCGGCTACAAAAAGGACGATCAGCAGGAAAAGCACTCGGCGCCGCGCTAGAGGCGAGAGTCGAAACGGAGTCGGCATGCTAAAACACAACCTTTGCTCGCTCTCTCAAGGTCTCTGATGATTGCGGCTCAGGTGAGGTCGCGTTGAAACCGAGACGCTCCTGCACAGCGTAGAGCGGTCTGCGTTTCACCTCAGTGTAGATACGACCGAGGTATTCGCCCATGACCCCGAGCGTCAGCAGTTGCACACCGCCCATGAAGAGCACGGCAACGAACAACGAAGCCCAGCCGCGCCCAAGTCGCAGGTCGTACAAACCAAACACGCGCACGACCACCGCCATGATGATGCCTACCAGCGCCAGCCAAATCGCCACCAATCCGGTGAAGGCAGCGAATCGCAAGGGCAAGACTGAGAAGGACAGGATTCCGTCCATCGCAAATCGAATCATTCTCAGAACCGAGTACTTCGTTTTGCCGGCCGCCCGGGGTTCCCGCTCGTACAGCAACGGCAGCTGCGTAAACCCGGCCCAGCTCACCATGCCGCGCAGAAACCGGCCGCGTTCGGGCATGGCCAGCAACACGTCGACAACTTTGCGATCCATCAAGCGGAAGTCACCCGTATCGACCGGCATCTGCGTATCCGAAAACCGATTGATGATGCGATAAAAAGCCTTCGCGGTGATAAGTTTGAAGCGGCTCTCGCCGGCGCGGGTGGTGCGAATGCCGTAGACGACATGATTGCCTTCGCGCCACAAACGAACCATTTCGGCAATCACTTCGGGCGGGTCTTGCAGGTCGGCATCGATGACTACAATCGCGTCTCCGCGCGCTGCTTCGAGTCCGGCAGTGACCGCGATTTGATGACCGAAGTTACGCGACAAACGGAGCATGCGCGCGTGAGGATCACGCGCCTGAATCTGGCGCAAGAGATCGAAGGTCCTGTCATGGCTACCGTCGTCGACGAAAATCAATTCGTGCTCGATGCCGTCGATAGCGGCAACCGCTTTCGACAGCCGCTCGTGCGTCGCCGCAACCACAGCCTCTTCGTTAAAGCAGGGGATGACAACGGAAAGCAACATCACTTTGCCGAGATAATAACATCTCAGCGCGCCGGTGCGTTGTGCACGCGACCGAACCCGCGCCAACTATTCTTATTGTGCCAGCCAATTTCGACATCGGTCGCATGGACGTCAACCCACCACGCTTCAAATTCCGCGCGCGTCAAATAGTAAGCTGTCGGCGCGACGAGATGATCGAAGACCACGCAATGCTGCTCGCGCCAGCCAAACTGCGAAAACGTAACCATGTAATCGCCATAGAACAGGCGGCGCGCCGCGTCGCCATTTCCGACTTTGCTGAGCGGCGCGTAGATCAATTTGCTCGTGACGTACAACAAGGCGGTGGGCAGCTTGGATAACTGCAACAGCGCCCGCGGATTGATCCGCGAGGTGAAATGCACTCGCAGCGGATTAACTACCGAAGTAATCCAACGATTATTCTCAGCGCCGTAAACCCAAGCTGACGCGTAGCCACCGGGCTTGACGCGCGACACCAGCGAACGAAATCCAGCGCGCGGATCGGGCAAGTGGTGCAGGACACCTACAGAGAACGCGTAATCGAAAACCTGCCGTAAGGGCAGGCGATAAATATCAGCCTGAATCACGTGCGCGTTTTCCAATCCGCGGGTCGAGGCAAACGCAACTTCAACGGCTTCGCTCAGATCCACCGCGACAACGTCGCGCGCCCCCCACTTCGCGGCCCTGAGTGTGTGCCGGCCCTTGCCGCAACCGCCCTCGAGCACCAATTTGTCTTTGAAGAAGTCAGGCTTTACGGGCGCGATCCAGCCGAGAAATTGCTCGTCATATTTTTCGTCTTCGTGCGAAAACTCCTGCCACGACCATCCGAAATTTTCGGCGGTGGCTTTTTTCTCAGCATCAACTTCGTTGAGACTGGCGAAGCGCGGTATCCCACGCACGATGGGAAACCGGCGATCACATGCGACGCAGGCCAAGTCGCCCTGCATGATCTCGCTACCATCGACTTCGGTGTCCCGCAGTTCGAGGTCGCCGGAGCAATCCGGGCAACATAGATATTTCAATAGGGAGTTCTTCACGGCGATAGTCTCTCTGGAAAATCATTCATCTGTGCGCGCCTTGGTCAACGATAGCGGATGTAAGCGCGGATCAGCGAGCCGACAAAGAGAAATTCCGACGACACCCAAAAGTGGCGTGTATTTCTCCCAACGCTACTTCCGAGCGGAGATGATCAAATTCCACCCGACGCTCTGCTGCAAACGACGAAACAGCGGGCGCGGAATGAGGGGGCTGAGAAAATAGATTTCCGACTCTAACAATTGTTCGACCTGAATGCTCACTTCGCGGAACATCGAAAACAGCTCGCGCGCCTCGCGCCGGGTGTAAGCCTTGACGAGCGGTCGTCCGCCGCCCGCGTTGAATTCCACGTACTTGCTCATGATGTCATTGGCAGAGGTTCCGCGCAGAAACTCTCCCTTCAGGATTCCATAGCGCAGGACAACCTGACTCAGATAGGCCCAGGACCCTCGATGATAGAGCATCACGCGCGCCAGCCCGTCCGGCCGCAGGACTCGATAAATCTCGCGCACGGCGCCGGCGGTGTCGGGCGTGTGGTGGATGACGCCATTCGAGTAGGCCACGTCGAAACTATTGTCCTTGAACGGCAGGTGTTCGCAATCGGCGATGGAGAAATCACCGCTATGACCGTACAAGTCGAGATGATGACGCGAAGTTTCGATTGATCGCGGCGTCAGATCGACGGCCGTCACTTTCGCACCGCCGCGCGCAAATTGCAGCAGGTCTGTGCCCATGCCGCAACCAACTTCCAATAGTCTTGCGCCCGCAAAGTCTTTGAAGCCCATCACTTCGGGCATCCAGGGCGCGTATTCCTGATAACGGTGACGCTCTACTTCATCAAAAAACTCGCGCGTGCCGAATTCATGCTCACTGCCATAGACGGCGCCCGCCGGGTCCCGGCCCCACTGTTCCCGCGCCCGTTGTTTATCGTCAGTCATCGAGTCGAAAGAATAGCGTTGGGGTGTAGGGGATAGGGTGTTGGGTGTTGGGTGTTGGGTGTAAGCGTCCAACAATTACTTAAACTTTCCCCTCGGGTTTGAGAGATGCCACCTGACAATCGCCTTAAGTCATTCACTACACGCGATCCCCTCACCCGTATCCTTAACCCCGAAAGCATAGGGTTTTTGGGGTGTAGGTTGTAGGGTGTAAAGGCTAATGATGACTTTAACTTTCCTCGGATTCGAGAGATGCCACCTGACAATATTCTTAAGTGATTAACCTACGCCCTACACCCACACCCTACACCCTAAACCCTATCCCCTAACCCCCAATAGGCATCGATTACATTCTGCGCATTTCGTTTCCACGTGTGCCGTTCAACCGCCACGCGGCGCGCGGCCGCGCCCAGCGCCTGTCGCAATTCAGGTGAATTTGCCAGACGCAAAATCGCGGCACGCAGCTCATCGACATTCGCGGGTTCAACCAGGAGCGCTGTTTCTTCGTTAACCAGCACCTCGCCAATTTGTCCCAACCGGCTGGCAACGATTCCCTTGCCCATCGCCATGTACTCGAAAAGCTTGGTCGGTGAACCAAAGAAATCTGAGCCATCTTCAAGCGGCACGTGCGGCGAAAGCAGAATGTCACAGGCATCCAGTAGCGCCGGCACCCGTTGATGATCCACGTGCCCCGCAAAAATCACCTGATGCTCTTTGCCCGCATCGCGGATAATTTGCTCGACTTCGTCCCGAAACCGGCCCGCTCCGACTAATAGAAAGCGAATCGCAGAATCGCCCGGCATCGAAGCGACCGCGTGCGCCAGCGTCAGCACTCCATGCCACGGCCCAAATGTCCCGACAAAGCCGGCAACCACTTCGTTTTCAGCGATGCCGAGTTCGCGCCGCGCGTCTGAGCCGCCAACGTCAGGGCGAAAGATCTCGGTATCGACGCCGTTCGGATTGACAATGATCTTCTCGTCGGCGATGCCCGCGCGCAGTAGATTCTGCCGCTCAACCTCCGACACGACAAAGATGCGCGCGGCCGCCGTGAGGTTCAGCCTTTCAAACCGTTCGAGCAAGGGAATCATGCCCGAGCGATCCCAGTGCTTTCCAATCCACACCTCTGAGCCATTGTATTCCAGCAGGAGGGGCGCGCCGGTCCGCAAGCTTGCTTCCACCCCGGCCCAGGTAAATCTCCCGTAGCGCTGATAGACGAAATCGATCGGCTCGCGTTTGAGTGCTTTCAAAACGCCCGTCGTGAAAATCAAATTGTTTCGCAAATCAAAGGCAGCGCGCGTACTGCCAATCGGCTCCGGATCGATCAGAACCATCCGCCGCTCATCCAGCCCGGCAATGTAATCGTTACTGATCATGCGCACGCGCGCGCCGAGTTCCGTGGCTGCGTTGATGAAGCCATTGATGTGAGACGCCGCGCCGCCAGCGTGCGAGCCGGGACTGGGAGTGCTGCGCAGATAAGCTATGGTGACGTCGGGCCGGCCCGCATCGATTTTCAACGGCGGCCGCGCCGATATTTCACGCTCTAATTGTCTCAGGCGCGATCGCGATTCCCTCACCGCGGCCGCGCTCGCCACCGACTCCTTCGTTATCAGGGCCGGCGTGCGGATGAGAATCTGGGCCCGTGATTCATTTCGAAACGCGCCGCGCGAATCGATCATCACTACTCGACGCGCGCCCGCCAGGGCGCCGAATGCGAAGAGAGAATTCTGACCCCGTTGCCATTGCAGTCGCTCAGTCACGATCACGAAGACGTCAGGTCGTCGCTGCCGCACAATTCGCAGGCGCTGCGATGCGCTGGCGTTTTCCAACTCGTTACGTGAGAGAGACTCGACAGTGACGGCAGGAACATTCTCCGTCAACCAGGCGCGGGCGCGTTCGGCGTCGCCGCTGAGGACCAGCAACAGCGCCTTCATCTCGCTTCCCCTGAAGTTCTAACCACGATGCTCTCAGTCAGTACCATCTGCGTCAGCGGATGGGATAAAGAACGTCGCTCGATCAAGCAGCCTCCTTAACCCACACGCTGACGCGGGCGGTACTGACCTCTTCCTTGTAATCTCGCGAACAGGTTCCGGAATTCACCGACCCGGGGCATCAACACCAGCAAAGCGTTCTGTCCCGTCTGGCGCCAGAAGTATCCGGCGACGAGCGCAAAGATAAGCGCGTAGCTGACGGTCGAGTTAATGGCCGCGGCCCGCGCGCCAAAGGTCGGAATAAGCGCCAGATTGAGAACAACGTTTACGACCAGAGTAATGACCCAGAACCACGAAATGGTCACCGGCAGCCCCGTCCCGGTGAAGTACTGGACAAGCACGGACTCGAGCGAGATGAAAAAAATGCCGGGAAGCAATATCAGAAACAGAATCGTTGATTCCGTGAATCGCGGTCCATAGACGAGCGGTAACGCGAATGACGACAGCGCCGCAACCAGGCACACGACCAACATTACAAAAGAAGTGTGCCGCGTCACATCGACCGTGTATGCGGCCGGTTCATCCTGGTGCGCCGCCACCCGCGGAAATAAGAGCGACGCTATCGTGGCCGGCAACATGATCAAGACAAACGAAAACTGAGACGCGATAGCATAGACGCCTGCCGCTTCCGCACCGTGAAAACGGTTCACGATCAAAACGTCGGCGCGAAAGATTATGAAGCTGGCCACTGCGCCTACATAAAATTTTAACCCGTAGCCAAGCATCCGCTTCAATAAGACAAAGTCTGGTCGCCAATCTCTCTTAAGCAAGAGCCGGCCAATGAACCCAACCAAAACCAGACTCGCCATCACGGCTGCGGCCGCGTTGCACCAAACCAGCGTCGCCAGGTTCCCGCGCCAAACGATAAGCACCATCGCGGCATTAACCAAGAACAGCAAATACAACAGAGCATCGAGCGAATTCATTAAGCGAATTCGATCGATTGCCAGCAGCAGGTTCAAGCCCAAAAGGGTGATCAACTGAAATGGCAGCGAGGCCGCCACGATCGCGATTAAGCGCGGCGGCACCCCATTGAACAATGTCGGACGGAGGTTGGCGATGGCAATTAAAAGAACTGCGATCGCAAAGCCTACAACGAGGCTAAAACAGAGGCCATTGATCCAGACCGGGGTTATGAATGAGCGGTCCCTGGCGACGAAGAAAGTCGTCACCGACGGAATTCCGGCACTGCCAATCTGCAAGGCCAGCGCCGCGGTTACATTGAGAACGGCCAACGCTCCGGTACCCTCAGGTCCCAGCCAGCGCGCGATAATGACGCTCGTGGCCAGAGTGCCCATCACAATGAGCACGCGCGTAGTGAAGGTAATCGCCACGCCTGAAACCAGACTGCCGAAGACCGGCGCTTCGATTGATTGATCCGATGCGGTTTCCGTGACCTCGGTCATATGTGGCACAGACTTCAGTCTGTGATCCTCGTTTGATTGAACACAGATTGAAGTCTGTGCCACCTCATCCAATCCAGCGGTCGTACCAAACGCTCAGGTTCAGGAGGCACCAAAGATTGGCGCTCCAGTCTTTCACCTCGCGACGATGCTCATCGGCCATACGATGAATGAAGCCGTAGTCAAACAGGTTTCGCTCGCGAATCTTCGAGTTAGTCAGCTGCTGAATCAGATCTTCACCTTCCGCGCCGCGAAACCATTCGCGCACGGGCGCGCCAAAGCCTCGCTTCGGCTTGTAGAGCACGTCGTGCGGCAAGACCGACTCAAGCGCGCGCTTCAAAATGTGCTTGCCGGATTGACCTTTAATTTTCAGTTCCCGCGGGACGTTCATTGCGTATTCAATCAAATGATGATCGAGAAACGGCACGCGCGCTTCGACAGATGTGGCCATCGTGATTTTATCAACGCGCATCAGCAGCAATTCCGGCAGACGCAGCTTCAGTTCGAGGTAAGTCATTCGGGCTGCGGCGTCTGAGCCAGGCCGCGCGTTGGCGATGGCCTCCTGATAGTGTCGCACGACATCGTAGGTCGAGTTCCCGTTGTTACTCGCGCGCGCTTCCGGCGTCAGCACCCGCGCTTTCATGATCTCGTCGAAAACGATGGCGCCGCCCCAGAACAACGATTCGTTCCGACCCAGGCGCCGAACCAACTCGGACGCCATTCTTTTCTTCAAGACCTTCTGCACCAGCGGCTGAGCTACCGCCGCAGCAGCGCGGCGCGCGGCCAACGGGGTGCGCTCTGCGTGCCGCCAGAATCGATCTTCAATTTCGAGATAGGTCCGAAACCAATCGTACCCCGCAAACAGTTCGTCCGAGCCTTCGCCCACCTGCACCACAATCGTGCCGGTGTCGCGCGCGAGTTTCGAAACATAATAGAGCGGAATGCACACCGGATCGGCAATCGGCTCGTCCTGATGAAAGACCAGATCGGGAAGAAATTTCTGCATCTCCTTGCGCCCGATCATTACCTCGTGATGTTCGGTGCCGTAACGCTTTGAAATGTCCCGGGCGGATTCGAGTTCATTCAACTCTTCGCAATCATGGAAGCCGACGGTGAAAGTGCGCACCGGTTGGCTCATCAATTCAGACATCAACGCGACATTCGCGGACGAATCGACGCCTCCTGAGAGGAAGACCCCGAAGGGCACGTCGGACATCATTCGCTTGCTGATCGATTCGCGCAGCAGCCGCAGAATGTTCTGCTCATGTTCGGCTGCGCTATAGTTCGCCGGGTCGGCCGCAGGCAGCGCATCCCAATACTGCTTCATGCGCACTTCGCCGTCGCGATCGACCACCATCATGTGGCCGGCCGGAATTTTTTGGATACTGCTAAAGAGCGTCTGCGGCGCCGGCGTGGTCACAAACGTGAGGTAATGATAGAGCGCGTCCTCGTTCAGCTCGGGCGTTACCCCGGGATGTTGGAGGATGGCTTTAATCTCAGAAGCAAAAATCAGCCGGCCGTCTCGATGATAAAAGTAGAGCGGTTTCACACCGGCGCGATCACGCGCCAGCACCAAACGTTCGCGATCTGCGTCCCAGATCGCGATTCCGTAGTCGCCTTCAAGATAATTAACAAAATCGAGGCCGCGTTCTTCATACAGATGAAGAATGGTTTCGGAATCAGTCCGCGACCGGTAGACGTGGCCGCGTTGCTCGAGCCCTTCGCGTAACGTCGCGTGATTGTAAATCTCGCCGTTGAATACGAGCCAAACGCGATCTGTACAGCCGTGCATAGGCTGATGTCCGGCAGCGGACAAATCGATGATCGATAGCCGGCGAAAACCAAAGCCCCCGCGCGCGTCGTCAAAGACCAACTCGCCCGCATCGTCCGGCCCGCGATGCGTCATTGCGTCGCGCATCGACGTCAGCAACTCGGGCTCGACGTGGCCGCGCGTCGCGCCATATTCCCAAACTCCGCAAATTCCACACATCTAGTTAGCGTCAGACTTCCCTACGGACAGTTGAACTTCGGCGCGCAATCTCGGAATAAGATCTGCAATCCTGGTTTTGTCTTCGTCGGCGCGCACCGGAATGATTGCCCAGTATCTCACCAGCGGAACGCTGGTTCTTTCTGACCAGCGAACGATTATCGATTCATGCTTCGCGCCGTAATCCGCGGAAACGAAGGCTGAATCAAATTCCGGTTTTGGCGCTTCGGTGAGCGGCGCAATCAACAAACGTGCGCCCTTTATCTTATCCCACGCTTCGACAATTCCATCAGAATTTGCCTTCGCCGTAACGTCCGGAGAAAAGTGAAAGGGAAACGAAAAGTCGTGCGTTCCAGCGCCGGTTAGTCGGTCTTCAACCAACCAGTAGCGCGCAGCTTTGACGAAGGTGATTGAGCGACGATGGGTCACGCCTTGCGGCAACCGCTGGTAACCGTAATGTTCTGCGCTGACGTAATCCACATCGCCTGGTTCCCAAACCAGCACTTGCGGCTTCGCTTCATTCCCGATGATGAATGGAATTTCGGCATCGGTCGTGTTTTGTTCGCCCCCATCGACCTGTACCGTCGAATGATATGCCGTCGAGCGAAACAGGTGTCGCTCTCGCAAATCAGCCGTGTACAGATAAGTTCCCGGATCGACTATGAAGGGCACACCGCAGGCAGACACTTCAATACTCAAGGCATCATTATGACCGTGAGAGCCGCGCCCTTGGACGCCGCAGTCGCCGGCATTCAATAGCAGGTACAAATCGTCGTGCCGGAGAACATACGTGCCGGCGTCGGGGAAGCTTTGAGATTCCGGCATCGATGCGTCGGGCAGCGAGCGGTAATCGCGCACACCCTGTTCACCGAGAATCCAGAACAACTCTTCCGGCAGCTCATCGCTGGGAAGCGCAAAACGTGGCTCCTTGAAAATCGCCGCTCCCAACGCCAGTAGATAACCGTGATCGTCGGCCGTACGACGCACCATCGGTAAAGCCTGTCCGCTGTCGGTATCGCCAATCAAGGGTGCGCGTCCATCCGGCCTCAGGTATGCAGCCATGTAATTGATCATCGCGCTCGCCTTCGACCAGTACCTCTCCTCGATGTTGATGCCGTTCAGATGACAGAGCACCATCGAATAGAGATACAACTCGACCTTCAAGCGATGATAGCCAGTGGACGCTTCGTAATCAGCACCGTCCGGCAACGTCTGCTTGTCCATCTCCTGCAACAACTCACGGAGGCCGAATTCGCGCCACTCATCGGCCGCTTGCAGTTCAGGCAGCATCACCCCAATCCAAAGCAGCCCGGTAATATCCGCCAGATAATGATTGCTCGTGGCAATGTTCGAGAATTCCAGATTGCGCTTGATGTGCGCGCCATGCTGATCGAACATCTGCAGAAGTTGCTTCAGCGTCAACTCATCCATTTGCGGCGCACACATGAATAAAGAAAACGCCGCGAGTAAATTCATCGCCCGGAGCGCCACTTCCATGGCGCAGTTCCAATTGACGCCGCGGGCGACCGGATTCTGTTCGCGCCAGTCCTGCACCTGTTGAAAGAACTCTCCGCTAAAACGTTCGTCGTTCGTGATCGCAAACGCACGGCCGAGCGTGATGAAGTGCGCCAGCCGATTGAATTCCCAGGTAACGCGGGCATCTGAACCATCGTTGCGAATGAGATTCACATCAGCGTGATAATCGAGCGGCCAATTAAATCCCGATAATGGATCCCGATTCCACAGCACCGTCTCTTTTCCAAAACACCGCTCGCCAAAGCCGAGCAAAGGCCAGCAATGCTCGTCCACGATTCTTCGTGCCGAAGTCAGGAGCTCCGCCGTTTCCTGAGGAAATATCTGTTGTTGGAGTTCGGCGGAGCGATTTGCATCATGAAATCCGGGAAGGAACTTCGGTTTCACGCGAGAGTGAAAGTGGGCCAGCAAATCTGCCGCGCGAATCCGCGCAAACTCTTCTCGCAGACGGGCCGGCTGCTGGTCAAGCGCCGTCATGGCCGCTCGTTCCTGCCGGCGGTCCCTAGCTACGCGCACGCGGCGCGCGGCCTCAAGCGCCACCACTCGGGCGGTCACTTCACCGCGCAAAATGCGTCTGCCTGTGGAAACAAATTTCAAGCGAACCGAGGTTAACAGGTCAGCTTCGCGAGTGGTAGCGGGGTCTGGCCGCGCAGCTTTGTTTGAACTTAGCTCTCAGCCGGTGACGTTTCCAGCAGCGCATCCAATATCCGCTGCGCCGCACGTCCATCCCAAAATTCAGGATTGCGCAGCTTTGATTTATCAGGAGGATTATCTAAAGCGCGATTCGCGGCGTCGACAATCTTCTGTGTGTCAGTCCCGGCGATTGTATTAGTGCCCGCTGTCACTGTAATCGGCCGTTCCGTATTCTCGCGCAGCGTGATGCACGGAATGCCCAACACGGTAGTCTCTTCCTGGATGCCTCCCGAATCGGTGAGGACCACGCGCGCGCAACTCATCAAGCGCAGGAAGTCGAGGTAGCCAATTGGATCGATCAAGCGAAGCTTGCCGATCGTGGCAACGCGGCCCGACAGCCCCAGCTCATCGATCATCTTTCGGGTGCGCGGATGAATCGGGAAAACAATTGGCAGCCGGGCGGCGATCTGTTCGAGCGCGTCGATTATGCGCACGAACGCGTTTTGCTCATCTACATTCGAAGGGCGATGCAGGGTGAGGACGGCATAACTGTCCTCTGGAAGATTGAGCGTGGTCAGGATGGTCGATGAGCGAGCGCGCTCGAGTTGGGTCATGAGCGAATCAATCATCACGTTGCCGACAAATCGAATTCGCTTCGCGTCAATGCCTTCAGCTCGTAAATTTGCGTCGCCATCGCGCGACGGCGTCAGCAGCAAATCGGCCAGCTGATCGGTCACCAGCCGGTTTATTTCTTCGGGCATGTCGCGATCACGGCTGCGCAATCCGGCCTCGACATGCGCGACCTTAACCTGCAGTTTCGCGCAAACCAGGGCACACGCCATGGTTGAATTAACATCGCCTACCACCACCACCCAGTCGGGTTTCTCATTGAGCACGACTGGTTCAAAGGCCACCATCACTGCGGCTGTCTGCCCTGCGTGCGTTCCCGATCCGACACCGAGATATACGTCAGGAGATGGCAAATTGAGATCGCGAAAGAACGCCTCAGACATGGCTTCATCGTAATGTTGCCCGGTGTGAACGATGACCGGTTGAAATTCGGGGCGGCGCTTCATCGCCGCGACGATCGGCGCAATTTTCATGAAGTTTGGTCGCGCACCCGCGACTATGATTACCTTGGGCATGGTGAAGGAAGGACGATCCGTTCGCCGCAAGACTATCGCTAAACCGGTCTCATGCCGTCAACTGCCCGACCGACGGCCGCTGATTTTTTGCGATTTCATTGACAATCAAGCGTCTCTTTGTTAGTTAATTGACGCTGTTTGCGAATCAATCCGGTCAGCCGATAGATCGAACATAGCTAAGACAGCCCGCTGGTTTTGCTGGTAGCTGAGAGTTCCCGGGGCTGTTCCAAACCGAAACGTCCGCAGTCAAATATAACCGAACCTAGGAGATAACAATGTCCCAGAATTGGACTCCGCCGCCGGCCGGAGGGGCCTCGGCACCCATACCTAATTACCTTGTACCATCAATCATTTCCGTCTTTTGTTGCTGGCCGCTGGCTATTCCGGCGATCATTTTCGCGACCCAGGTCAACAACAATGTCGCGGCCGGAAACACGGCGGCCGCCCAGGAGGCTTCGGAGAAGGCCAAGAAATTCATGAAGTTGGCCTTCATCGTGGGCTGCATTTGCTGGGTCCTGCTCATATTGTTCTATGTGTTCGTGTTCGGTGTCGCGCTGTTAAGCAACGCGCGCTAGCATCACAGAACTTGCTGATTTGCCACGAGCCACATAGACGGCGCACTTAGCGTTTTCTGTGTGGCTCAAGCAAGTGTTTGCTTCAGGAAGAACCATGCCTGTTTTTTGTACGAAGTGCGGGACGCAGAACGACGACTTTTCGCAGAGCTGCACTCAATGCGGAGCTACCCTGCCGCTAATCGGCAACCGGCCCGGTGACAAGCAAACCGGTTACGCGCCGCCTTACGAACCTTCTTATCAGCCCATCCAACCGCCGTCGGCGCTGTATTCACAACCTTCGACGCAGGATTGGCAAAAGGCCGGCGCCGATAAAAAAATCATCGTCGGCATTTGCGCGATTCTCCTTGGCGGCTTCGGAGTGCACAAGTTCATTCTGGGATACACGAACGAGGGAATCATTCAGCTCGTGTTGGGCCTTTGCTTCGGGATTGGTGGGATTATCGGAATCATCGAAGGCATCGTCTACCTGACCAAAACGGACGAGCAATTTGTGCGGACTTACATTTACGGGAAAAAGGGTTGGTTCTGATTGCGATAGAGATTGTTGCTTAGGTAAGATTTCCTCTCCTTAATCTCTCACCTCGTCGATGTTTATGACGAATTTCCATTACGTCTCAGTCGCAATCGATAAAACTCGCCAGCGACTTATTGCGGCGCTGATTTGGACTGGCGTGCTCGCGATTTCGACTTTCCTCTTCTTCTTCAATCCGGCGAGCCCGGCAAATCAATGGCTTCCGAAATGTCCGTTTCGCGTGTTGACCGGCTGTCAATGTCCGGGCTGTGGTTCGACGCGCGCCTGTTATCAGCTTTTGCATTTGCATCCGGTGGCGGCCTTTAAGCTGAACCCGCTGTTCGTCATTACTTTGCCGTTCATCGTCTATGGTTTTTTGGGTTACACCCGGGCCGCGATCACCGGCAAGCCGCAACGCCGAGTATTCATACCGTCGCCGTATCTTTGGGCCTGGCTGGTGGCGTTGCTTGTATTCTGGGTTTTTCGCAACACACCGTGGTATCCGTTCGTGTCCTGAGACGCATCATCGCTTTTGATCGCGACTAGCTCGGATCGAGACGAAATCTGTCTCGTCCGCATGCTTCCCTTTCTTCTTCCAGTAAAGCACTGACACGCCAACGCCGAGCAACAACGCAACGGCCAATCCACCAAACAACATCTTCCCAAGATCGTTGAAGCCGCATTCATCACAATCGGAAATCATCAGCACCGCATAGACTGCATCCTGCGCCTTAGCGAACAGGAAAACTCCAAGGGGAGAAGTCATGAGCAAATCAACAAGCTGAAACATAGTGGCACCTCGTCTTTACGTGTCGTCGGTTCTCAACTTTAGACAAGCCCGTCCCACTTTTGTTCCATTTACGATTTCGCCTTCACCCATTACTATGCAAAGCATGAATTCTGATCCGGCAATTCGCGTCGTCATGCTGCCACGCGACACCAACTCGCAGGGGACTATTTTCGGCGGCGTCATTCTCAGTTACATCGACATGGCCGGCGCGATCGAAGCCCACCGCAAGACCGGCATGGATCGATTCGTGACCGTGGCCATGCGTGAAGTCATCTTTCACGCGCCCGTGTTCGTCGGAGACTTGGTGAGTTTCTATTCTGAAACTGTAAGGGTTGGGACGACCTCAATCACCACGCGCGTGATGGTCGAAGCCGTACGTTACGACGGACATCAAAAGGTTCGCGTCACCGAAGCAGAAGTCATCTACGTGGCAGTCGATAAGACCGGGACCAAAACGAAGATCGCAACGACATAATTTGGAGTGCGCCGGCAGGGCGAAGCGGCGACGGCGCTTTGGATTCGATCATCAGTGTGAACAGATCCAAAGCGTCGTCAAGGCCGGCGCATTCCAAATTTACCAGCGATGATAAGCAGGATGCCCTGACTTTACCGCTACAAAAGTTCCCCGACAGGTGGCAGTCACTTTCTCATGAGCAATAAGTTCGCCTTCCACGATCGCGCGATCGTCCGTTGATTCAACTACGCGGGCGCGCATCAGCACCGGCTGATCGGTTGGCGTCGGCCGCTTCAGAGTAATCGTGTAATCAGCGGTTACCGTGCACGGCGGATGCTCCGCGCCGGCTTTTTTCATCAGGTGATAAGCGGCAGTCCAATTACAGTGACAATCGAGGAGAGTACCGATAATTCCGCCACTCAACATGCCCGGAAAAGCCTCCTGATAGGTTTCCGGCTCGAACGTCGCGACCACTTCATCGCCATCCGGAAAGCTGCGTATGTGCAACCCTTTCTCATTCGCCGGACCACAGCCAAAACACGCCATCTGCGGCGCATAGGTTTCCTGAATACTTTTTTGGGTCATAAGCGTTATGTTGCTGCGCGTAGCTGCTCGCGTAATTTGAAGCGTTGTACCTTCCCCGTCGCAGTGTAAGGCAATTCGTCCAGGAAGATGTAGCGACGTGGTTGTTTGAAACGCGGCAAATTCTGGTCGCACAACGCGCGCATGTCCGCCTCCGCGTCACCTTCCTCCCATTCATCGGTCGTCACCACGAACCCGCAGACGCACGCCAGTCCGTCCTCATCGCGCCCTTCGACGACAGCCGTCGCACGAACGGCGGCGCTGCGAATCAAGACACTTTCAACTTCAATCGGTGAAACCCATTGGCCCGACGATTTGAAACAATCGTCGCTCCGACCCATGTGCCACCAAAAACCTTCGTCATCCTGGCGATAAAGATCGCCGGTGCGCACCCAGCCATCGACAAATGTGTGCGCCGACGTATCAGGTCGATTCCAGTAACGGCTCGCCGCGCTTCCGCCTCGGATCCAAAGATTGCCTGCCTCTCCGGCAGGCGTCGCGACACCTTCATGATCGATCAGACGCGCTTCATAACCTTGCAGCAATCGGCCGCTGCTACCATAGCGCACCTCGTCATCGTGATTCGACATGAACATGTGTAGCATCTCGGTCGAGCCGATGCCGTCAAGCACCTGCACGCCGAACGTATCTTCCCACTCCTGCCCCAAATGTGCCGGCAGCGCTTCTCCTGCCGAGATACAAAGACGAAGACTGCTCGTCTTGAGACCCTGGGCTCCGCCAAGCCGATGATGATCGAGCAACATGCGGTACACGACCGGCACGGCAAAGAAAATCGTCGGCTGAAATTCGTCAAAGATGTGACTGATAACTTCCGGGGTAGGTTTCTCGCGGCAAAGGATTGAAGTGCAACCGTTCAGCAACGGAAAGGTGAAGGCATTGCCAAGACCATACGCAAACGGAAGGCGCGAAGAGGAAAACAAGCGATCGCCCTCGCGCAACTTCAGCACCTCACGACAATAGGTGTCGTTCGTGTAAAAGATGTCTGCTTCAGTGTGCACCGCGCCCTTCGGCTCACCCGTGCTGCCTGAGGTGTAGAGAATGAACGCGTCGCGTCGCGCATCAGAAACCCGGCCGTGAGGGAGGGTGCCATCGTCCAACGCACCTTGCGCCGCGAGCCTCTGAACCTTCACTCCATCAACGCCAGGTACTGCATCTCCGTCCTCCCGCGACACCAGGATCAAATTCTTCAGCTCAGCCGGCGCCTTACCATCCGCAAATAATGAGTTCGCTGTTGATGCTTCGATGATCGCCGCGCAGGCGCCACAGTCTTTCAGGATGAACAGCTGATCCTGTTGGCGCAGAGCCAGGTTAATTGGAACCGCGATAGCGCCGAGCGAGATGATCGCTATGAACGAGGCGACGAACTCAGGTGAATCGGTCAACAACAGCGCGACCCGATCACCCGGGTCGATTCCCAGCGCGCACAACTGTTGAGTTACCTGGAGAGTTTCGTCTCGCAAGTCCCCAAAAGTAATCACCCGATGTTCGAATCGGATGGCCGGGATTTCGGGGCGGCCCGCAGCAAATATGCGATCGAAAAGGCTCATTGTTGGCGCCGCGCAATGTAGCACAAGTGCCCGAGAATCGCCCTTCCTTCGACGCCAAAAGGAAGCATGAACGCTCGTGACAACCCGCGCCAGCCAGCTTTGTGAACACGTTCAAAATCTCCTTGACCTTCTCGGGTCCCGGGCGTATCCTCAACTTTGATTGAACGTGTTCAATTCCTAAAAAAAGGGTTGGGATCCGAACATGAGCGAACAGGTCAAAACCAAAGAAAGTCACAAGCCAATCAAGACGCCGAAGGGTGAGCTAAGTCGCGCCTTAATTCTAAATACCGCGCTCGATCTTTTGCAGCAGCATGGGTACGAAAGGACCACGATGCGGGCCATTGCCAGGCGCGCCGGGGTTTCGCTGGGCAACGCCTATCACTACTTCAGTTCAAAAGAGCATCTGATCCAGGCGTTTTATCATCGCCTGCACGACGAGCATTTGAATGCGATACGTCCCGTGTTGGCAAAAGAGACGACCATGCGGGCGCGCCTGATGACGGTGATGCGGCTGAAGATCTCAACCCTGGAGCCGTATCACGAATTTGCGGGCGTACTTTTTAAGACCGCTGCCGATCCGCACAGTCCGCTCAATCCGTTTGCCGACGCGTCCGCGCCGGTCCGCAGTGACAGCATCAAGCTGTTTGAAGAAGTCGTCAGCGAAACCAAGGCCCGCATTCCGCCGGACCTGCGCGCTGAGCTGCCTTACCTGCTTTGGCTTTATCACATCGGCGTGATTCTGTTTTGGATTCACGACTCGTCGCCCAAGCGCGCGCGCACCCAGTGGCTGATCGAACAGACGGTGGACTTGCTCGACAAGCTGATTTCGCTGGCCAGCAACCCGCTGATGCGGCCGGTTAGGAAACGCGGGTTGAAGTTGGTAGCTGAGTTGCGGGACCTACAGCTCGCTGAAACGAGTTAACCGAAAGAAAGAGGATAATCATGAAGATCGTAATTCCGGGTGGTTCAGGTCAATTGGGAGAGGTGCTGGCGCGCGCCTTTCAGGCGAGCGATCACGAAGTGGTGGTCTTGAGTCGCAGTCCGCGAAACGCACCGTGGCGGACGGTCGAATGGGACGGCCAGACACTCGGCAAGTGGGTGGATGAGTTCGAGGCGGCCGACGCGATAATCAACCTCGCCGGCCAGAGTGTGAACTGTCGCTACACGGCTGAGAATCGCCGCCTCATTACCGAGTCGCGTTTGAAATCGACCCGGGTGGTCGGGGACGCGATCGCCCAAGCCTGGACGCCGCCGCGCGTCTGGCTGCAAGCGAGCACCGCCACGATTTATGCGCATCGATACGATGCGCCAAATGATGAAGCGACGGGAATCATCGGCGGTTCAGAGCCAAACGTGCCCGACACCTGGCGATTCAGCATTGATGTGGCCACCTCATGGGAACGCGCGCTGAAAGATTCGCCGACACCGAACACTCGTAAGGTCGCGATGCGGACGGCCATCGTCATGCATCCTGCTAAAGATTCACCATTCGACATTTTGCAACGACTGGTTCGTTTTGGACTGGGCGGCCAGGCCGGCGACGGCCGGCAATGGATGTCCTGGATTCACGAAGTAGATTTTGTGCGCGCGGTGCTTTGGTTGATCGAACACAATGACCTCGAAGGTCCGGTGAATTTGGCGGCGCCGAATCCTCTGCCGAATGCCGATTTCATGGCGGCCTTGCGTGAGGCATGGGGACACCCGTTTGGCGTGCCCGCGAGTGAGTGCATGCTGGGGCTGGGGGCGTTTCTGCTTCACAGCGAAACCGAATTGATACTGAAGAGCCGCCGCGTCATTCCGACAAAACTGCTCGAGTCAGGATTCACCTTTCGCTTCCCGTCCTGGCCTGAAGCGGCGCGTGAGTTATGCCATCACTCGCGACATCCGACGGGTCTGACTGAAGGGTTTTCGGCACCCACGCTCGTGAGCGGTCATCCTTAGCAGCGGGGGATTTGGTCTCCGGGAGCCGTTGGGAATCGGCGTTGAGAGGAATAGGCTGAGGATTAGTAGCCCATCGGGAAATAACACTAGCGGGGCGACGACCGGATCACCATTCGCACGCTTGATCCGGTCGCTACCGCTCTCGGTTCTGACACTTCCTGTATTTACATGGCCGAGGCTCGTCCGAGATGCACGCCGCCATTCGTTGTCGTCGCGCGAATGGTCGGTCCGCCCGAACCCAAATCGACGCTGATTTGTTTGGGCAAACGGCCCCGCTCATTCATCGGCACATTCAGCGGGAAGTCCGAAGCCACGTTGCCATTGACCGTACTCGTCTCGATGTGCGCGGAAAAATTGTCGGGCATCCTGAGCGTTACGCCGCCGTTGGTGGTTTTTACATCGAGTATCTCGCCCTGCCAGCTGGCGCCGGCCAATTCGATGTTGACGCCGCCATTCGTGGTGTTTCCGGTGACAGCGCCGCCGACCTGGCGCAGCGACACGCCGCCATTTAAAGTCTTGAAATTAATGCGGCCGGCCACCTCAGTGATCGAGATGCCGCCGTTGTGCGCCGTCAACGTCAAATCTGAACGTCTCGGCACGAAAATCTCGTAACTGACATACCATTGATAATTGTCGCGCGACTCTGGACCTTCCGCATGGATGTTGAGCGCAACGGTCTGGATGGTCACCTGCTGCGCCAACGCATCGGCTTCCGCCTGTGTGGGCGCGCGCGTCTCGATCTTGGCGCGTACTAGAATGTCGTTGCGTTCCCACCCCTTGATCGAAATGCCGCCGTTTTGTTTGCCGTCGACGGTAATCGCGCCGCCGGCGCCAACTGTCTGTTCTTTGATTTCGCAATGACTGACCAGGCGGTCGTCATTATATGAATCGCGACATTG
The DNA here is from genome assembly GCA_044870975.1 of Pyrinomonadaceae bacterium. Lineage (GTDB taxonomy): Bacteria > Acidobacteriota > Blastocatellia > Pyrinomonadales > Pyrinomonadaceae > UBA11740. The sequence continues at coordinate 29,488 of JBIOZK010000164.1, read as the reverse complement.
CAGCGATTGTCCTGATTTCTTGTCAGATTTGGCCTGTGCCGCTGCCGAGACTGCACAGCAGGCAATTGCCAACACCAGCACGAAGTAACGAAATGCGCGCGTCATAAGCTCCTCCTAAATTTTCAGATCCAGTTCCGAAAGATTGGACTAATCAGTAAGTGATCCTCAGCGAAAGAACGTCGCAGATCGAAATTTTGTGGCAGGAATCTTTTTGGCGTTGGGAATGACTGTCCAGAGGCACCTCGCTTTGAATCCGCCCTAATTCTCCTCTATGATTGCTCGCACGTCACCGGTCTCTCGACCGGAAAGTTTAGGGGGCCGTAGCTCAGCTGGGAGAGCGCATGACTGGCAGTCATGAGGTCAGGGGTTCGATCCCCCTCGGCTCCACCAAGTTTTCCTTCTCTGTTGGATCGTTCTCACGGTGTTCCGAATCTTGAATTAGGTTGCGTGCGGCGCTTCAACAAAAGATGCCGGCGCGAATATCGCACGACCCGCGCTGCGAAAACTTGGCAATGGTAGGCCGTTCGCCGAATCTCATTTCCCAGTGACCGCCGGTTAGTCCATCCCGCCGATAGCCAATCATGTATCTTGACTGGATGAGGGCGGTGTTGATCTAAATCGAAGTCCACGTAGTTTTTGATCCCAGCCGCTTGCAGCCGCCGCTTGATCTCAGTTTCCCGATGGGCCTGGGACGGTATTTTTTTGACGTCGAAGGAAACACCGAGCGAGGTGATCTTTCGATACTCGTTCGAGTCAAGAAGATCTTCAATAATGTCGACCTCGCAGCCTTCGCAATTTAGTTTCAGGTAAACCTCATCCGCATCCGTCAGGTTATCCCGAAACCAATCACTAGCCCGGACCAACCTGGCCGTGATCCGGTTTTGAGGATTAACGTTTACTTTGTCGGCGAAGATCGAACCGCTTTGTGAACCGGGACTGAAAATAGGCCTTTCGCAGGTCTCTTTCCACAAGCCAACTTTGTTGATGATAATTCGCGGATCGTTATATTCGCTGGCAATGATTCGCTGCAGTTCAGGAACAGGTTCAAAACAACAAATTCGATCAAAACCATAGTTAAGGAAAACCCTGTCAAATCCATGCCGGGGCTCTATCAGCAAACCTACGGTCTGCCCAATGTTGCTTCCTACGTCAACGAAAACCTTCATTGTCGAATTCAGGATATAAAAACCCGGCGTTGCCTATTATGGTCTCATCAGCGGGGACAGTTACTTCGTTCACCACTTAGTGAAGCATCCGCAGCGCGCGTTTTAGTCGCCGTCGGCGTTTCCTTTTGGTTGACCGAATGAGTTGTCTCATAACGCTGAATAATAATGAAGCTTGAGAATTCCTCGTTGCCGCCCTCGGGGGCGTCGATAATCTCCAGAATTCCGTAACGGCCCTTACCCCACTTCGCAATCAGGTAAGGCATGATATACAAATCGGCGCCAAAGGGATCCAATTCAATGGGCGGGCGCGCCCGATGCGAACGAGAATGTTCAATGATGCACAGGCCCCTGCTGGTCAGACATGACATCCAGGCATCCAGAGACTTCTCCGGATCGTAGCTGTGATCAAAGGCGTTACTGTAAATAAAATCGACTGCTCCAATCCATTCAGTTTTGGTCTCATGATAATCCCACTGAACCGTGCGCGGAAATTGCGTCGCCGAATCTGATATCTCAGTTCCGATAACTTCGCAGCCGAGATATTTCCGAAACCATTCCTGTTCTTTGCCTCTACGACTACCGTGACAAATACCAAAGCGCGGGTGTCCGATAGTCTTTTTAATATAGGTCGAGAGAAACCTGATGTTGTTCTCCGTCGCAAAAACCTTGTCGATCTTGGCGTAATTGCCCGCTGTTTGAACCCGCCGATAGCGTTCATAATCAAACGTGCCATCGTTTTTCACATAACGATAAAGCGTATAACCTCGCGGCGGGCGCTGGTATTTAATGTTCCTAATCTCGTATCCGAGCCAGTGCAGGAGTCCTTTGATGAGTCTTTTGATCATTCTTAATGAGGTGTCGAAGAGCTCACTGACTTCAATACTTCCCGATAGTAATTCACGAGTTCAGTTACTGTTCTGTCGGGGGTGAAGTCCAGCGATTTGCGCCGCGCGGCTTCGCCGATTTCATGAAGTTGGGGATGGTTCCACGCGCTGATCATCTTGTCGCTAAGCGCCTCAAGGTCGTTCGCCGGCACGAGGAAGCCGTTTTCCTCATCGGTGATCAATTCATCAAAGCTGGCTCCGATCGTGCCAATTATCGGACGACCCAGGGCCATCGCTTCCAGACAGGCATTGGGCATGTTATCGACCAATGAAGGCAGTACGACCAGATGAGCGTTCGCGATAATTGGATAAAGCTGGTTGTGCGGCAATCGATCAATGAATGTCACGCGCTCCGCCGCCGCACCACAGAGAGTGCGAGCATAATCAGCCATTGAAGCGGCCAAATTCGATTTCGTATCACGACCAACTAAAGCGACGTGCGCGTCGGGGAAAGTTTCCAACAGCCGCGGCAGGGCCTGAGCAAGTAGGTGAAACCCTTTGCGTAACTCAAAACGGCCGAAGAAAAGTAGATATTGCCTGCCCTTGAGATGGCGCTCGTAGATCGACTCGTCCCAGTTATTGTTTTCCAAATAGATTGGGGTGGGAATTACGCGGACCCGATCAACCCTGGCCTGATCATGAAGAGTTTGCCGCAGTGTCTGGCTGGGACAGAAGATGTGCCGGGTCAGGCGATATTGTAGTCTCTCCATTCGTCCCACCACCTGAGAATCGATCTTGTGGGTCGCGCCATCATGATAATCGTAGAGCGGCCGAAACGAAGACGCGCGCAGTACGTGCGGCACTCGCAGCATGACCGTCGAAACCAGACCGCAGAAAGAAAAGTTGGGGACCTGCACCAAATCAAATGGCTTCTCACTGAGCTGTTTCAACTTTCGATAAAATTGAACGCTCAAATCAAACTGATACATAGTCGAGGGAACTGTATAACGAGTGAGTCGATTGATTTGCTTCCAAATTCGGCCCGACCTGACGCGGTGAACCGTGACTCCGTGATGTTTGATGATGGCGTCGTCGATCTCCGACGCGGTGATCACGTGGACCTCGTGACCCAGCACGGCCAGGGCGCGGGCGACCCGATGGACGTATTGGGCCAGACCCCCGTCAAACCGGTCTTCAGTCACATATTTCGGAGTTGCGAAAGCGATTTTCAAAAACTCTGGCTGCATACGATTCTCACGGCAGCGCGTCCGGCGTGATTAAAAGTTCAAGACAGACTTCACCCAGCGACGAAAACCGTGGCCCGCTGCCGGCTGACGGTGTCCCGCGTGTGGTGGCACAAAACCCTCGTCGAGCTGACGAATTTTCTTGTCTAGTTTGCGGCTCTCAGCAATGCGCAACTTTGCCTGATAGACGAGCGAAGGCCTGACATGCCCGCGGGTTGCTGCTGCTTCAATCTCGGCCATTGAGATCTCGCCTGCATCCATCGCTGCAAACAGGGCCTCCATCCACAGGCGATTCCAACGATTCGACCGTGCCAACCATGGCTGAGTATTCATGTCGGTAAAATGGAGCAGCGCCGTCTGGCCGCGCTGATAGTGATCGAGCGAATTCCATTCTGGCCCGATACCATCAAGCTTCGTCCCCGCGGGACCTTCTAACATTAATTGTTCATAACTCAGTGCGCCCGCATCCAGACTGCCGACGATTTGCTCAATATCCCAATTGAGTGCGGCGCAGTTTAGCAGGAGCACGCTCAGCCTGGCGCTGTTAAAGCCTGCACCGCCGGCCATCAACACCGGGACATCATCCACAGACAGGTTCCAGATTTTTCGAACATCGTCAAACACCAGCATGTCGGAATCCAGATAGATTGCCCGGCCCTGATACTGGTTCATGGCTGGAATCAAAAAGCGTTGAAAAGAAAACGGCGTGCGCGGGCGATTGTTCTCATGTGCCGGTCGGGGAATGATTATCGGCGAAAGGTACAGGGGCATAATCTGGGTCGTCATACTGGCATGCTGGCGAATCGAATGTTCCAGTACTTTGAATGGCAACGCTTCGGCTTCGCTGGCGCCAACATAAATCCGAATCGGCGAATCAGCGTCGAGCGGCGCATAGTCAACGCCGGTAGCGTTAATTGTTTTTGCAAATCCACTGAACTGCCGATCAAAACTCTGATGACCACAGGCCAGGAGCGTCTTTTCTTTGAGATCGTCAAATTCATGGCTGTATTCTCTGCCACCGTCGATTCCCAACGAACGTACCTGGCGGACGCCGGCCAGGGCCAGCAGATTTAAGCCGGCCTCAGCACTAAAAAACTCCGCGGACACAACCGGCGAGTCGTTGTGCTGCTCATGTGCGCTGCTGAGGTTGTACCAGACCAGACGTCCCCGCTCGTTCATTTTACGAAGCGTGGGATTAGCTCGCGCGAGTTGTTCGAGATTAAACTCTCCCGGAACAAAGTTGACATGCGGGCGCCACGGCATTGCCAACACATCAGCGTTCGTGAGAATCGCGTCGCCACACCGATCGATCACGTCATGATCGATGATGTGCGCCACCCTGACCTTCTGTTCGCGAACGGCGTGATTCAAGGACAGTTTGTGATACGCGTTTAGATCGTAATTCGCTCGCTTGGTGAAGCTCGGCCCCTTGCCCAGGATTAGCCAGGGCTCGGCCGTGTCGATCCGGTTTGCTTTAAACCACTCAAAAAATTCGCGCATCTTACTGGTTCAGAATCTAGATCAGGTTCGGCTCCGTGACTTCAAAAAGGGCGGCGGCGGTAAGTATTTCACCGGGGAGTCATCAGTGCAAAGGCGCCGCGAAAACGCAGTTAGCCCACAATCCTTGACCGCTCGATTAACTGTCGTTAGACTCCGGCCAATCAGAGCAATCTTCAGGGCACATCCACAACATGACTTCAATTCGCTACTAATTTCTCCTGAGTAACATGCCGCGAGTCAGCGTCATTATTCCGACTTGCAACCGGCCCGGGCGCTTGCCACAGGCCGTAGCCAGCGCGCGCGCCGCCGGACACGACCTGGAGATTATCGTCATCGACGACGCCTCGACCGATGAGACGGCCAGCGTCTGTCAACGGCTGGGAGGCATTCGTTACGTTCGCGTGGATCGCAATCAAGGTGTTGCCGGGGCCCGCAACCTTGGAATCTTTGAGAGCACCGCACCCTACATTGCTTTTCTCGACGACGACGATCTGCGACTGCCCGGCTCGCTGGATTTACAAGCCGATATCCTCGATAACAACAGGAATGCGGGATTTGTTTGCGGGGCAATGATTATGGCCGATCAGAATCATCGGCCGACCGGCGAAGTCATTCGCCCGAGCCACGCCGGTGGTGACGCGTTCTGGGAATTATTGGAGCTTGATTTCCCCGTTATGCCGTTAAGCGCGCTGGTTCGCAAGGAGTGTATTCTGCATGTGGGACTATTTAACCGCCACATCGACGGCATTGACGATTGGGACATCTTTACGCGCCTGGCGGAGATCTATCCGGTGATTACCACCCAGGTCCCGGTCGGTATTTATCGCCAACCGACGCCCGCGTCAGCCCAGGGCTCATCAGCGCGAGCAGCACAACTCAGGCGTGCTGTTCGTCACCACGACAAACTTATGCGTCTGGCCCGCCCTGCCGCCCTCTCCGTAAAGGAACAACGTGGAATTCGACGGCGAACCATCCATCGCGTTTGCGAAACGCTCGTGGGGCTGGCGGTTAACCAGCACTTGCCCTCAGGAAGGGTGAGAACGGCACTTGAAAATGTCGGCGCCGCTTTGATAATCGATCCGATGTTTGCGGTTCGTGCCGGGATACGACATAAGGCTGCGAAGAAGCTCCGCGCGAGATTTTGAGGTCATGACGCGAGCGAGCATCATCATAACCACACATAATCGGCCTGAATTACTGCGCCGCGCAATTGCGAGTGCGTTCGCGGCCGCTGACGATCCGGAGGTGATCGTGGTCGATGACGCTTCATCAGATGAAACGGAAAGGATTTGCTCGTCGATCGCCGGAATCAAATTTGTCCGGGTCGAAAGAAACCAGGGCGTAGCCGGCGCGCGCAACATCGGTCTGGTCGTGAGTCGCGGCGAATTCATAACATTTCTCGACGACGATGATGTACGCCTGCCCAAGTCGTTGGACGATCAAATTGAAGTGCTGTCGAAATCGCCCGCCGCGATGTTCTGTTACGGCCAGGCCATTCCGCAGGATGACGCCGGAAACCTGCAGCAACCATTTCCGACAATTTGCCCGGAAGGAGACATCTTCCCGGAACTCGTCACGGGTAATTTCATCCCATGCGGCAGCGTAGTCTTCCGACGCGAGTGCCTGACCCGCTTCGGTCTGCTGGACGACAGCATCCCGACAATCGATGACTGGGACTTTTGGCTGCGGATTACCGAACGCTTTCCGGTTGTTAGCGTAAACACGCCGGTCTTGATCTGGCGACAAAGTACCGCGGGATCGCGTCAGGGCAGTTCCGACACGGTTGCCGTGATCAATCGAAGCATCACGCACTTTCGCGCCGAGTGTTCACGCCTGCCCCGATTAGCAAACGCCGCCCCTCATGAGAAACGACAAGCGTGGCTCAAGTTTTCAGTAAATATTGCTGATCACCTTGCCTGGGAGACGTTTCGCACCCTTCGTGCGGGTCAACTTCGCAAAGCAGTCTTGAGCGGCCGAACTCTGTTACGATTGCATCCGGGCGCGCTCCTGCATCTATGGCGTAGCTGGGCCCGCCCTTCGACGATTAAGGCTTTGTTATCCACTCGTTTCGACAGCAACAATCTGGTCGCCGCTAAAAACCAGTTCAAGGAGATTCGATCAATCCCGACCACCCATGAGAATAATCCTATGCAAGAGCCATCTTGATGGGCCTATTAGCGGCGCCGATGAAACTCTGGTCACCTATGCATCTCAACTGCAAAAAGCAGGCGTGTCTGTTTCTGTCCTGCTGATGTACTTGCATGCCGAAGAAGATCAGTATTACCAGCGATTACTCGAGTCCGATGTACGGGTCTCCTGGATCGCTTCCAATCTCGCAGCAAATTCCCTGATCGCGGGTCGCCGAATCGCGACGCGCATGTTCTTAAGCTTCCCTGGTTCGAAGCCATTGTTGCGCCGCCGAACGCAGCCCATGCTCACGGCGGTCGCCAATCGTTATTATTCTGACTGCCGACGTTTTTTGGAAGAGGAAGCGCCGGACGTCGTTCACGTCATAACTCCCAACCCGGGCGCCGCGGTCATGATTCGCGCCGCGTATGACGCGGGAATACCGGTGATGTATCAGGAACTCGGAATTCCTTATCATCCGCCCGGCTTCGACTACTACCACGAGTTCACGTCCGTCTTACCGCTGTGCTCGGAAGTAGCAGCGCTGTCGCCGCGTTTGTTTTCAGACTGTCGCGACAAGCTGACTTCATGTAAATCGCTTTCGGTTTTGCCAATCACATCTCAGTGGCTTGGCAACGGTAACGGCCACGGACAGCTGCCGCAGCTCGCGGGCAAAGTAACTTTCGGCTTTGCGGCGCGCATCGAAAAACTCAAAGGTCCGATTACTCTAATCGAAGCGTTGGGCATTGCCTGCCGCGAAGAACCCAACATCTTCGTCAATGTTGCCGGCGATGGATCGCAGCGTCAGAAGATCGCCGCGCGCGTCAAGGCCCTTAACGTCGCCGGCCATTACCGTTATCACGGGGTCTATACTCACCCGGAGGAATGCCGCGCGTTCATGGAAAGCCTCGACGTGTTCGTGATGCCCTCAATGACTGAAGGCACACCCAACAGCGTGGTCGAGGCGATGGCCTGCGGCAAGCCGGTGATTGCATCAGCCGTCGGTGGAATTCCTGACATGATCGGCGACGACGCGGGCCTGTTGGTGACGCCCGGGGATGCAAAAGAACTCGCCGCGGCCATGTTGCGATTAGCACGCGATCCTGCACTCAGGCAAAGCATGGGTGTCGCGGCTCGCGAGAGATACTGCCGGCTATTTTCGCCTCAGGTCGTGATTCCGTTGATGGTTGAAACGTATCGTCGCGTAGTTAACAATGGCAACGCACGCGCCGCTAATGACGCCGACCAAATGCATCCGTGGGCGTGCATCTAGGTCCGAACTGTGAAGTCAGACTACAACTCGTCACCGCAGTACGCTGCTCCCAATTTCGAAAATCAGCTCTTAGGTTTGGCCGTCGAGTGGGCGATTGCGATCGCGCTGGCCGGGGCCACCGCGGCGGTCGTCATCTGGCAAAACTCTCATCTCGCGGTCCTTTGGGATCTCAGTTACACCTTGGATCACTCGTACCGGATTGCCCTGGGAGACGTTCCTTACCGCGATTTTCCCTTCGTCCATCCGCCCCTCACATTCCTGATTCAGGCCGCCATCATCAAGCTGACCGGTCGCGTCTATTGGCATCATGTCGCGTATTGCGCAGTCGCCGCAGCGTTTGCTTCGCTCGTGACCTGGCGGCTCATGAGGCTAATTCTGACCACGCTGCCATTCGCCAAAACAATCGCACTCTGTTTATTGGCGACGCTGGTTCCTCTGGGGATCTATTGCGTGTTTCCCCATCCCTTTTACGATCCTGACTGCACACTCGCGATTCTCATTAGCCTGTTATTCCTGTCGCATTTGGATCTGCGCCCGACTTCTATCCTGATACCGGTCCTATCCGGCGCGTCGCTGGTCATCCCGCTATTCATCAAGCAGAACACGGGTCTCGCATTCCTGGTGAGTTCGCTGGTTTTGCTTGCCGCACTATCGGTTTGGCAAAAGGTGAAACATGAGCGCGTGCGGCATTACCTCATCGCGATTGTCGCGGCGCTCGTGACGCTGGCGATTGCGTTTCTCTTAGTTCATCGCTTCGCCGGCTTGGGAAATTATTGGCACTGGACGATTCAATTCGCGGCGCAACGACGCACTCCCGCGCGCCGAGAGATGCTGGAGATTTATGCCGACAAGTTGAACCTGTTGTGGCTCGGATTAATCGCCGCGGGCTTGGTTGTTATCAGATTGAGTCGCGCACGGACTCAACTCTGGCTAATTCCGGCGACGGTTTTTTTGGCAGCGCCATTTGTTTGGCCGGCAATCTACCTGCTCCGCAATGCAGATGCGTCGGAACGCGCGGAGAGATTAATTAACGTCTGGCCGGTGCTGCTGATTGTTTCCTTAATCTCAGCAACTCTCACAATCGGCAAGCGCATCGGCATCGCCAAGATAATGCCGTTTGTGATCATCGCCGCAGTGCAGGGTTGCTTCATGTCGCAGCAACTCTGGGGATCGACCTACGGCATCTGGCCTCTGTTTTTCATCCTATTCGCGATGAACCTCGCGGCTATCTCACGACCCGGTCGTTTAGATGCGGCAATTGTGCCGCAATTTGATGGGCGAACAAGTCCGCCGTCTGAACAGGCGAATCATTTGTCGTGGGGAGTCCTGTCGCTGACGGTTTTAACGGCGTTGTCGTTATTCATTGCCGGCGGGTCTTACATGCGCTCACACGAACGTCTGAGCTATGCCACTCTCGATGAGGGCGAACTACACCGCGCAAAATTCGCACGCTTGAAGGGCCTCGCAACCCGCGGCAATTGGATTCCAAATCTCGAAGAGTTGGTGCATTACGCAAACGGAACAATCGCTCCCCACGACGGCATCCTGCTGCTACCCGGCGAAGATCCTTTCTATTACGCGACCGGACGGCGGCCGCAGTTTCCGGTGTTGCTGTTCGATCACACGGTCAATCCTTTTTCGCCCGAGGAAATTCGCGACCTCTGCCGACAACGCAACGTTCAATGGATAATCGTCAAGCAGGAGCTGCAGAACGAAGAGGACGCCGTCGATGAAGAAAAGGAAAGAATTATCGCGGCGCTCGAGGCCGATTTTGAACATGTCGATGAGTTGGCCAATTACGACATCTATCACCGCATCGACCCTAACAAGCCAAAAGATTCCGACGACAATAACGATGATGACGCCGAACCATAACGACGGTTGCGTTATCGGTTCTGCACTGGTCTAATCGCGTCGCCATTCACTCATCACCCAATGCGGACGCAGGATTACGCATATCTCTACGAACTTGAAGAGAACTTCTGGTGGTTCGTCGGGATGCGCGAGATCACCAGAGCGCTGCTCGATCCGATCGTTTCCACTCGTTCAGTTAGTCGCGTGCTTGACGCTGGTTGCGGCACGGGAGACATGCTGGCTCGGCTGAATCGTTACGCCGACGCTCCCAACATCTTCGGCATCGATTACTCTGAGACGGCGTTACAGTTTTGTTCGAAGCGTAACCATCAAAACCTGGCGCGCGCCTCCGTTGCAGACCTGCCTTTTGCCAACGAGTCCTTCGATGTCGTCACCAGCTTCGACGTGCTTCAGCACGTTGATGACAATAACGACACTCGGGCAATCGCCGAATTCCATCGCGTCCTGCGTCCCGGCGGAATCGCATTCATCCGTGTCTGCGCCTATCAGTGGCTGAGAAGCGCGCACGATGATGCGATTGCCGTCCAGCGCCGCTACACGCTGCCCGAATTGAGCGACCACCTGGTGCGCGCAGGATTCACTCTTCGGCGCGCTACCTACGCCAACGCTTTTCTTTTTCCGGTGGCCGCGGTCAAACGCCTGGTCTTTACACCCAAAGGTCGGCCGGCTGCGGAATCGGAAGTAAAGCCGTGGTCGAAGGGTCTTGAATGGATGAATGGATTGCTGAAATTCCCTCTCACAGTGGAAGCACTTGCTCTCAACACAATAGATTTTCCATTCGGTGTTTCGGCGATTTGCATCGGCGAGAAGTTGTAGCGACCTGAATACGGGGTATTAGTTCTAGCGGACCACTTACTGGATAAGTTCGCCCCGTGACCGCGTCGAAACCCCAGGCTCTAACGGTAACGCGTGCTCGCGTGGACTGCGGTACCTGCTCGGCTGCAAACGAAACCGTCCAGGCGCCTTCAAGTGCCACGCCATCAAACACCGATGCTGGCCGCTTCACCGGATGTGTCATAGCAAAAGCAATTTCGCGTCTGTCCCCATTGTCGTAGCTAAGGATGATGGCGTGGGGACCTCGTTGATTGAATTTGCATACACCACGCACAACGTATCCTTCGGGTGTCTCTTGAATCGGGAAAGCGTATCCAGATGGGCTGGTCGTATCGTCGTAACGTAAGGTCGTCACATCCCTGGTTTGAATCAGGTGTGGCCGCAGCAATCCCAGCCGATCCAGCGCGTTCGCCTTCTCGGCCAGGAATTGTACGTTCGGGTAGAGAATCTTCGTCAGCCGCGTGTCCGGCAGTTGATTGATCAAAAGGATGCTCGCTTTCGCTTGCAGCAGACGCGTCTGCCAGGCGTCCATCTGCCGATACGACAAAGCCAGCATGAACGGCTGGTAGACAAATAGCACGAGCATGGTTGCGAAGCTCAGCGGATTGGGGCGCAGCAAGTGAGTTCGTCCGCTTCTTTGCTGCATGTCCTGGCCGACGATGTATGCGAGGAAGATTAGCGCGAGCAGGAAGTAAACCGAGAACCCGAGATATCTCGGCACCTGGGCAGGACCAGTCGCTAATCCGACGCGGCCAACCGTCGTCATCACCGCGGTGACCAGCGAATAGCCCGCGATCACTAACCAGCCGCTGGCACGCTCGATCAGATCGCGATCGCGGCGCTTGATCAGATACAAGCAGACAGCGCAAAAGCCAACCATCATGACGGCGCCGGCGGCTATTGAGAGCCGCGCGCGTTCCAGCCCCAACGGCCCGCCGACGAAACCAAGGAAATAGACAAACGCGCGCCACGGTTGATGCAGACCTGTGGAAGGACTCGGCGTCCACCAGGGTTTGTGATAATCGTAAAGGTAGAGGGGAACACAAAGAACGGCAGCAACAATCCATGCGCCGCTCAACCACATCACCAGCCGGCGGCTTCTCGGCCATTCCGTAAACGTCAACAGCGGCAGCACTACGATCCAACAGACCATGCCGTTGGCTGATGAAAACATGCTAACAAAGGACAGGGCCGCGCACAGCGTAAACTTGGACACGGTGCGGAATCGCGAGAACGCAACAATGATGCAGGTCGTGACACAGAGAACCGGCATGTAATAAACCAGTTGTTGCGCTTGCCACCAGTTTTCATATTGAGTTAGTGAAAAAATGATGAGGTTGGCCGCGAATATTAACATCGCGAATTGAATCGCAGTCGCTTGACTCGTGAGCGTTGCCAGGCGTCTAACGTTCAGCGAGATGAGACATGCGGCCACGAACACCAGGATCATTTCATAACGCAGATCCCAGTGCGTCAGTTTCCCGAGCGCGACGAACATCACGTTGGGAAAGAATTGCCGGTACTCATTCACCTGCTTGAACAGCAGGCCGATGGTCAGCGAACCTTGCGATAAATGTTCGAACAGCGTAACCGAGTCCCATTCGTCATACTGTGGGACGTCAACCCAGTATTGCGGCAACAGGACCGCCAGCAGGATCGCCGGCGCGAAAGGAACATAACGAAGCAGGGCACGCTTGATGGCGTCAGGGGAACTCATCCGTAGTTTCAGTGACTACCGATTGCGCGCCTCATGGCGGCTATTGAATCTTTGCGAAAGCGCGATTGGCAAAGTCGCACGTAAGGATAACCTAAACGCGCCAAAGCCGCGCGCGGTTTCGAAACTGCGCGGATCTTGTAAGAGACATTTTCGGAAAGCGGCTCAAACGAAACTTCGAAAATCTCTTCACCCATCTCGGCGTGATTGGTGAGCGTGCCATAGGCAAAACCGTAACGGGATTCATCGTCAATCGAATAAACGACCCGGCAACCATTTAACGACCAGAGGCCAATATGATGAACCAGGACGGCCACCACTGTGCCGCATTCCGTTGAGGCGCCGCGGGGAAGCAGCTCTACCCAGCCGAAGTCGAATTGGCGCCATTCCCGCAGCGCTTGCTGGGCGCGCCGGAACGCAGCCTGCCCCTGACCTATCACAGCCTCGGCCGTATCGACACTGAAGCCGCGCGGCGGCTCTTTCGAAATTCCCACGGGGTTATACGAGAGCGGCAGATCGCGGGACTGCTGGAGAAAATTGTCTATTTCGGAAGAGGTGGGTCGATGTGCGAGGAACATTAGGCGCGAGTCGAGGGCAATTCAGTCTCGGAAATTAAGACGCAAGCCACGGTTACTCAAGGAGCAATTTTAAAAGGCCGCCCGCCGCCGATAACCCGCCCAGGCGTTCATCATCTGATGAAAAACTAGTGACCGAAGTGATATGAATGCTCGCGTTCTGCCCGGCGCGAAGTTGCTCGCCTCTTAGCTGCTCACGCTGGAATTCAATTTCGTGTCGCAGCTTTTCACGTGACCGCTCCATGCCGCCGTCGCGAATAAACTCGATGATCTGGCGTAGCTCGTCACGATCGAACCAGGTGCCGTGTCCTTTGCAAACATCGACAATCACGTCCGAGCATTTGGCAAAATTGACTCGATTCATCAACTGGCGGCACTGCGGGCACGGTACATATCGGATCTGCTCTTTGTGATCAATTTCGGGTTTGTCTTCATGCGCAAAGGCGTCGCCCAGAATCACGGCCTGCCGTTCGCGATCGGCGCAAATCAATTTGAAGATTGGCGTGTCGAGCCAGAGTCCTTCGCATTTCTGGCATTCGCGCATCGGCGCATTACCAATCGTGACTGACGTCATGTCAACGTCACATCGCGGACACTTCAAAACCGAAAGCTCCGTCGGCGTCGCAGTTGCCGCGGCAGCGCCGCAATGCGGGCAATGCCTGTGGCCAATGAAAAGCATGCCGAAACAGGACGCGCAGGAAATTGTGGCAAGCTTCGATTCGCAGTAGCGGCATTGTGGCGCGTCGGATGAAACGCCGGCGCCGCAGTTGGGACAGTTAAGGGTTTGCGCTTGCATGATCCAGGAAGGCTGGCGGCGATGTGTTGTCGTTTCGCTGGCCCCTTCTCAACTTTACATGCAAAGGCGCCGCGCTATCCATCAAAAAAATTTGGGACGGATTTACCTCAGGAATTCACGGTTAGGGAGAACCGGCGCCAGTCTCCTGCAACAGCCGCCGCAACTCTTGCTTGATGGCCGTCAGCGACGTTTGGGCGCCGGGTTCGTTAATACGATTCTTCAGTTCGAAGGGATCGGTCTTCAGGTCGTAAAGCTCATCCATGCCTTCGAGTTCAAGATAATGAATGTACTTCCAGCGCTGATTGCGAACGGCTTTATAGCCCATTTGCACGATGCGTGGAAAAACTTTGTCAGAGTAGTACTCGATTAAAAACGATTGCCGCCACGCTGTCCTTTGGCCTCTGAGCAAAGACACCAGCGAACGTCCCTGCATCTCTTTAGGCGCGGCAGTCTCGGCCAAAGAAAGTAGCGTCGGCGCCAGATCAATGTTCAGGACAAATTCGTCCCGCACCGTTCCCGGCTTGATGAGTTTTGGATAACGCATCAACAGCGGCAAGCGAATTGATTCTTCATAAGCCAGCCGGCGCTCGACGCTCAGACCGTGTTCGCCATAGAAGTATCCGTTGTCGCTGGTGAACACAATAACTGTGTTATCGAGCTGGCCGCTCTGCTGCAAGGCTTTGAGAACTTCGCCGACGCCGTCTTCAATTGCCAGCAACGTGCGTTGACGTTCCCAAATCGATTTGTCTGAAGTGACTGTGTCCGGACCCAGCGGCGGCAGGGCTCCTATCTGGCGTCGCAAGGCAGGTTTATCAATCGGTGGCCGGCCATAATTCTGCCGGCGCGGGATCGCTTTGCCGGCGAACGCTTGTTCATGGCGGCGTGCCGGAATGAAATGTTCGGCCTGCGTCAGATCGACGCTGCCATCGTCATTTTGCGTGACCTCAGGATGAATTGCCTTGTGCGCCAGGTAGAGCAGAAAGGGCTTGTCGTGCCGGCGCTTGATGAAGTCAACCGCATAGCCATTGAGAATATCGGTGATGTAACCGGACGGTTTGACCGGCTTACCATCCTCATTTAGTTCGGCGTCAAGGTATGTCCCCTGTCCTTTGAAACTGACCCAGCGATCAAATCCGGGCCGGGGCTTGTCGTCGTTGCCCATGTGCCACTTGCCTACGAACGCCGTCTCGTAACCCGACTGATGCAGCAACAGCGGAAAAGTAATCAAGCGATGACTGGCCGGCGAACGATCGACGTTGTCGGTGATACCGTGCGTATGAGCGTACTGCCCCGTGAGGAAGCTGGCCCGGGACGGCGAGCACAGCGGCGTCGTCATAAACCCGTTACGGAAGAATGCGCCTTCGCGCCCAAGACGATCGATGTTCGGCGTCTTGACGTACGGATGCCCGGCGATTCCTAGTTCGTCCCAGCGCAAGTCATCGACGAGGATGAAGACGATGTTGGGCCGCGAGTTCGCCGGATGCTTCTGTGCGCCGATAAGCTGAAGCGGGCTGACCAGCAAGAGGGTGAGCACCCAAATGCTGAAATGCATGCGACGAGTTAGATGCATACTCAAGGGAAAGATTGGCGATTGCCTAGTTCCTACGACTGGCTACTTCACGCGCGACGCGATTGCCGGATTGCAGCGCGCCGTTCATCCAACCGGGCGACGGTGAAGTGTGGTCTCCGGCAAAATGGATGCGGCCTTCCGGGGTCGCGATGTGCGGCAGCATCGTAGTCATCTCTCCCGGTCGAAACCATGCGTACGCGCCGCGCGACCATTCCTCGTTGTCCCAACAAATTGAAGTGCCACCTTCGAGATGATCACCAATGGCCGGATGAATCATACTCATTTGATTGATTGTGAATTTGAAGCGCTCGTCCGCGTCCATCGCCGCCAACTTTCGCGCGCGCTCTCCGGCAACATACGCTTCCAGCATTCCCCGCATCCCAGGCTGGTAGAAGTTCTTGTCGTACGCCGTCATCAGCGGCAGGTCCGTAGTAGCGCCCCCACTCAAACCTTCTTCCAGCCAGAACCGTTTTCGAGTTTGCATGAGTACGCGCACCACAGAAGTGTTTCCCAACTGCGTGCTCGCTCGCCGCTTTTCCCGCGATATCGGCGGCGAGAACTCGATGGTGTCCAACACCGAAAAGGGAATCGCGCAGATGACGTAGTCGCCGGTGATGGTTTCGCCATTCCCGCCGCGCAGGTAGACGACACTCACGCCGTTGTCCTTTTGATCGATGCGAGCGACGGCACAGCCGTAACGAATCTTGTCAGCCAACTTCGCCGCAAACGCACGCGGGAACGTGTCACTACCGCCACGAATCACATAAAGTTGCTTCTCCAGAGCGCGCGGCATCGCCTCTCGCAACAGATCGAGTGCCGAAACGGCATCGGCTCCCTCGCCAAGTTGATCGGCCAGGCCGAGCCGCAAAATTGATATCGCGCCTGGCGACGCGCCGCGGTTCCGAAGAAACTGCGCAAAGTTAAGATCATCCAGACTCTTCAATGACGATGGCGGCCAATCAGGAGCTTCGGGATCGCCAATCTCTTTCAGAACCGGCGCGACATACTTGCTCCAAAGTTGACCACGCGTTTGACCTCGCTCATCTGCACGCAACTCGAATGGCCAATCGACCGGCGTGTTCGGCTTGATAACAATTCGTTTCCCTTTCACATGAAAGACAGACGCCCCGCTTGGGGGCGTGACGAGATCAAGTTCGACGCCCAACAGCCTGGCGTATTTGATCGTCCATTGGTGCACATCGAAAACATTCGTCGCGCCAGCTTCCGCATACATGCCGTCGGCGAATTGTCCGCGGATGGTGAAGACCCGGCCGCCGGGACGCGCGCGCGCCTCCAGCACAGTCACTTCGTGGCCGGCCTGTGACAATTCGAAAGCCGCGGACAGACCCGCGAGCCCGGCGCCGATAACTACAACCTTCCTGGGCACAGAAGTCTGCGAAATCTCAGCTTGTGCCAAATCCAAACCCTTCCAGCCGACCAGCGATAGCCCGGCCGTAGAAATCAAGCTTTGGCTGAGAAAGTCTCGGCGATTAACCATTCGCATTCATGATGATCTCTACGCTCAAGTGCGTACGCCGCGATCTATTTCACGTTGCTGAAAAGCACCACGTCGTTGCTGGAGTTCCCTCGCGAAATCGCCACCCACTTGCCGTCACGCGAAAAGTCGAAACAGGACATGCGATCGGCGCGAAAGTCGGTTAATTGTGCGGATGCTCCGCCGCCGATCGGCACGCTCCAAAGATTCGAGATGCCCCCGCGCGTGTCCACGTAAGCTAACGCTAGGCTGTCGGGCGTCCAGGTGAGCGAAAGCAGATCCGCAGTCACGGGAACGTCGAGGAGTTTTATGGGTGCGCCACCGCTACTTTCCATGAGCGCAATCTTTGCGGGCGCATTTTGATCGACTTTGAAGCCGAATGCGATCAGTTTTCCATCAGGCGAAATTGTCGGCCGCCCGCCCGCGCGATCTGAGAGTTGTGTCGGTTGCCCGCCGTCGATTGAGACCTTCGCGATCGCTATGTTGGCGAAATCAATATAGATCACCGACTGACCATCCGGCGTGACCTGTCCAAAATTTTCACCGGCTCCGTTCGTCAGTTGCTTTAGATTGCCGCCATTCGCGTCCATTCGCCAGATGTGGGGTGAACCGGTGACGCGGTCAGACGAAAAGAATATATAGCGGCCGTCATGCGAGACGGACTGAAAGCCGTTTGTGTGACTGATGACGCCGGGTGCGGTCGTGGTCAATTGTTTCTGTCCCGAACCGTCGGGTTGCATGACCCAAATATCGTAGGTACCGGCCGCCGCCGAGGTATATGTGATTCGCCCGTCTGGCGTCCAGGCTACGCCTGAGTAACCATCGCGCTTGCGGCCCACCGAAGTAACCTGCCGAAACGGATCGCGCTCGATTGGAAAAGTATTCGGCGGCGGCGCCGAAAGAGCGTTGCCGTTCATCGGCGCCACCCACATGCTGAAATTGACTTCACGCTGCACGGTGACCAGCGAACTCGAATCTGCGGTTACGCTGACCGAAGTATAGTCATTCAGGTCGTTCGTGATCTGACGCGCCTCGCCGCCGGGATACGATACGTACCATAGTTGGTGTGGGCCGAACGATTGCTCGATAGCTGAAACAATCAATCCGCTGCTATCACCTAACCAGCGGACCCGGTCGGCCTGATACCAGGTTTGCCGGGTCAGAATCTTTTCCGCGCCGCCGCTGACCGGAACGGTGATGATTGCGCCGTGGGCAGAACCCTTGAGCGAGTTTGTCGCCACCGCCAGTGTTTGATTATCCGGCGACCAGGCCACGTCCAAAAAAATGTCCGGTATCTTGTGCGTCGCTATTGTTTGCTCGCCTGACCCGTCGACATTGGCCACAACTATCGACGCCTCGCTCCTGGCGCTGTCGATGCGACTGAAGACAAAACGCTTCCCATCCGGCGAAGGCGAAGCTCCGCTGAAGAGGTTGGTGGTCAATTTAGCCGCCTCGCCACCAAGCACCGGCTTGCGAAACAAAGCCGATGACGGATTCGCCTGATCGCGCATCACGTAATAGAGATAATTGCCATCCGGTGAAAAAGTCAGCGCACTGTAATTTGCTTCGGCCGGCGGAACGATTTGCTGATTCGTGTTGGTGGCCACCTGTCGCAGCTCGATGCTCTGGCGGCCGGCATCGCTCTCGACATGCACGATGTAACGGCCGTCGGGAGAGATGGCTGCGCTGAATGCTTTGCCGCTGGAAGTTACCGGAGTGGCTTTAACCCTGGTGAAAGGTGGGGTGCGGTTCCGAAGCAGCATGAAACCCGCGATTGACAACCCGACGAGGCCAACCACGGCAGCCGCTATGAACATAAAGATTCGAATTCGCGGGCTGCTCTCTGCCAATGAAGCGCCGCTCAATGCGGTCTGACCAACGCGCACATCGGCGGTTGATGCCGGACCCGAAAGTAGTGCGGTCTGGATTTCCAACGACGACGAGCTCGGCTGTGAAACCATCGGATTGGTGTCGGCAACGACGTTTCCCGAAGAAGATGCCGGCGTTTGGGACGAGGCAGCTCCAGCCTCCAGGTCGCGCCGGAACTCTCGCAACTCAATCGCGACATCTTTAATTGTCTGGTAGCGATCTTCCGGGTCCTTCGCCAAACAACGACGAACGATGCGCTGCAAGTCAGCGGGCGCCGTCGGATTGAAATCCGTCAGTGGCGGCGCCGGTTCATAGATGATCTTATGCAGCGACTTGACCATCGAATCGCCCATGAATGGTTTATGCTTCGTCGCCGCTTCAAACAAGATGCAGCCAAACGAGAAGATATCTGAGCGATGATCGATGTCGCGCACGTCTCCGCGCGCCTGTTCAGGCGACATGTAACCGACCGTGCCCATGACCACGCCGGGCGTCGAATGCTGCTGCATGATCGCGGTGATCTGTTCTTCTTCACTCGCTTTGGATGGATCGGCTAATTGCGGCTCGATCAATTTCGCCAAACCGAAGTCGAGAATCTTCGCGTGTCCTTCACGCGTCACCATAATGTTGTCAGGCTTGAGATCTCGATGCACGATGCCGGTGGCGTGCGCTTTAGACAAAGCTTCGGCCGTGTGTTGCAGGTAACGGAGCAGCTTCTTCAGGCCTGCCGGCTTGCCGTGAATCAATTGACGGAGCGTGTCGCCGTCAACAAACTCCATCGCGATGAAGTTGACGCCGTCGCTTTCGCCAATCTCGTAGATGTGCGCGATGTTCGGATGGTTCAGCGCCGCCGCGGCTTTCGCTTCGCGTACGAACCGCTCCATGCGATCTGTTTTCGCGGCTAAGTCGGCGGGCAGTATTTTGAGCGCGACCTTTCGATCGAGTGCCTCGTCATGCGCCAGGTAAACTTCGCCCATACCGCCGGCGCCCAGCTTAGAGCGGATTTCATAACGGCCGAGTTTTGTGCCGTGCTCGAGCATTTGATTCGTGTCAGAAGCCTGACCGTCAGAGAGGGCAGCTAATAGATAAGCTTACTTTGAAAAGAAAATTGATAGCGTGAATTGCCCTCTCTGACGGTCGGGCTGCAGACGCTACTTCACTTGTTCGTATTCTTTCTTTGCGTCAATCAGAATCGGCAAGTCGCTGTCAGCGTCCTTCCACAACGCCAGAAAGTCCTGATATTCCTTGCGCGCTTTTACCGTATCTCCCAGCAAAACGGAAGCCCGCGCCAGACCGAGATGCGCCAACGCGTTGAACGGCGAGAATACTTCGAGACCCGGATGGTCGATGATTTTCTGAAACTCAGCGGCCGCTTCGCTGCCCGATTTCGCTTTCAGAAAGATTTGACCGCGAACATGGGGCAGCCAAATACCTGGAATCAGTCCGTATTCGAAACGCATTATTGGCTGCGTGGCTTCGATCGCCTGAGTCGTGTTGCCGCGATTCAGCTCCAATAACGCGCGAGTCATGGGCTGGAGAAAATAGATGTTGCTGGTTTCCTGCGGGAACCGTTTTTTTAAATCGTCGCTGAGCGCGGTCGCCTGGGCAACGTCGTTGCACGCAGCCGAGGCCAACGTTACCGAGCCCAAATTCAGACGTCCTTTGGCGAACGATAAACTCCGGGTCATGGCTTGTTTGGCTTGATCGCAAAAGCCAAACTGAGCGGCATAAAACGCCATCACGGCTGCGTACTGGGCTGCGGTTTCCTTCCGGTTTCGTGACGCCAACAGCTCGATTGAACGATTCTCCATCTCCTGAGCTTTGCGCCATTGGCCGTAATATGAAAAAAGCTGCGCGAGGCCGTCGATGACATCCGGTTCATCGGTTTGCTTCATCGCCCATTCGACATCGGCCTTCTCTCTCTCTTTATCGCGACTAAGCATAGCGAGCTGCATGCTGTAAAAACGATAAGCCGGACGATCCGGAGTCTGCCCGAGATACTTTTCCAGACTTTGCCGCGCCTCATCAAACCGGTTCAGCCTCACAAAGGCGCCGACGTAGTTGTTAATGGCGATGGTGCTGGTTGCATTCAGGCGGACACCTTCGCCGGCCTCTTTTAAGGCGTCCTGATTCCGGCCCAACAGCGCGTAGTTGTTGGCCAGGTTTACATGCGGGGTGTAATCCTGCGGGTAGTTCTGTGCCCACGCCTGAAGTATTCTGATTGCCTCTTCCCGATCACCGGTGACAAACGAAGTGTATTTTTCTGAGATGTAAAACCGCTCGCGTTCACTGACGCGGTCGCGTAAGTCATAGGCCTTTTGCGCGTATTGCGCCGCCATTTCCGGTTGCGTCAGATTGCTGTAGATGACCCCGGCGCGCGCGTAAGCCAGCGCGAAATTTGGATCCAACTCGATGGCCCGCTGATAAAACGGAATCGCGTCTCCCATCTTTCCCTGATTGCGTAACTCGGTGCCCTGAGAAAATGCCTTGAGCGCTTCGAGCGACGAAGTCGTGGCTTGTTCAATTGGCGCATCGAACTTCTTGATCGAGGTCAGCGACTCTCCCAGCTTTTCTCGCAGTTGCAACGTCGCGATGCCGAGCGCCTTGAGCACTTGCTCCTTGCTGTCCGCCTCGCTTTGTTCGCGGGCAAGGGAATCTCCTTCGTGGGCATTGATTGCTTCGAGCGTCACGATGTAATGGCTGCCCAGGCTCGCAATCGAGCCCACGATCATCGCCTTGATGCCCTGTCGTTCACAGATTTCCTTGGCAGTGTCCCGGCTGATGCGCTCGTTCGGCGCGCGGCCCATGAAGCGCAGAGCTTCGTTGACTCGCTCGTCCGGATAAATATTGAGATAAGGCGACTGGCCCAGTTGCACGGCCAGCGCTTGCTTCAGCGTGCCGTCAAATACCGTTTCCCCGGTCGTGTTGGTGAAATCGGCAATTAGCACCGTGTCCTTCGCGGTGAAGGCAGCTCTTCGTCGTGCAATAAACCAGGCCGTCGCTCCAACCGCGATCATCAGCACGACTGCGATAATTGCCGGAATCTTCCAGCGAAATCTATGAAGCGGCGTCGGGAGCGGTCGAGGTGCGCTCACGTGCGTCGACGCAACTCCCGGCATAGTCGCAGGTCCGCCATGACTTTGCGTGGCCGCCGCCCGGGCTTCCGGCGTCAGCGTGCGGTCGATTTCCGCATCGACTTCAATCTTGCGTTTTAGGTGTCGCAGATCGATCAGCAAATCCTTCGCGGTTTGATATCGCTCGTCACGATCCTTTTCGAGCGTCTTGGTCACGATGCGATCCAGCTCTTCCGGTATCCCGGGAACGAATCGCTTCAACGGCGGCGGTTCCCTTTGCAGAATCAGCGAAATGGTTTCGGTAGGAGTCTCGCCCTGGAATGGCAATTGGCCGGTCACCATTTCATAGATAACCGCGCCCAGACTCCACAGGTCGCTGCGCGCATCAACCTGCACCCCCTTCGCCTGCTCAGGCGACATGTAATTCGCGGTGCCCATCACGGTGCCGGCGTCAGTGTTGACCATCGCGCGTGTCGGCGCTTCCGGATCGCTGGGCGCAGGCTTCTGTTCGGCGAGCTTCGCCAATCCAAAGTCGAGCACCTTTACATATCCATCGCGTCGCACCATCACGTTGTCCGGCTTGATGTCGCGGTGCACGATGCCCGCTTCGTGGGCTGCGACCAGCGCGCTCGCCACCTCACTCGCGACTTCGAGCACCTGCAAAAGCTTCATCCCGGCGCGCATGCGCTCGCGCAGAGTTTCACCGTCGATAAATTCCATCGCGATGAACTTCGAGGTTTGATAAGTACCGATTTCGTGAATCGTGAGAATGTGCGGATGGTTCAGCGCCGACGCGGCCCGGGCTTCCTGAATGAATCGTTGCAGACGTTGCGGGTCTGCCGCCAGCCGCTCAGGCAGAATCTTGATCGCCACCGTGCGATCGAGTTCCGTGTCCTGCGCCAGATAGACTTCGCCCATCCCGCCCTCACCTATCTTCGAGCGGATTTCATAACGGCCCAGAAGTGTGCCCGGCGAAATCGTCATCTATTTTCTGGATTGGCCGATTCGTCGCACCAGATCCGCATAACGTGGATCCGAACGAAGCGAGTCAAATTCGAAATCAACTTCGATATAGGTCACGCGGAAGTCGCGTTGCTGAAAGGCTTTTTCTAACCAGTTAAAGGTCTCATCCTTCTGTCCCAACCGAGCATACACGGTCGCTAGCATAAAAGGGGCTGTCGGAATTCCCGCGTTCGCGCGTTTCGCTAATTGTTCGGCCATCTTTTGCAAGTACAGGCGCCAACCCCCCTTTTCGAAGGCCTTCCTCATCTCGTCCAGATCCTGAGGACTAAAGAAAGCGCCTTCGGTCGACTTGATATATTCCGCGACGGCTTCACGGTATTGGCCCTTGCCTTCATAGGCGCGTCCCAGAAAGAAATACGTGCTGGGAAAATTTGGATTGAGGTCGATCGTCTTTTTGTATTGGTCGATGGCCTCGTCGAATCGACGCGCGTCAACCAAAGTGTCTGCATAGACCCGATTGATGATCAACGAGAATGGATCAAGTTCCAGAGCGCGCTTCACTTCGGCCAGCGCTTCGTCCGTCCGCTTTAACCCGGAAAGATTTTCGGCCCGCCATTGATGGGCGGTGGCATAATTTGGGTTCAACTGAAGGGCGCGTTGGTATTCCCGGTCGGCGCCGTCTAAATCAAAATCGTAGTACGCGATGATTTGACCGAGCGAAGCGTGAGCTTCCGCCAGATTCTCATCAAGCGCCAGGGCCTTTTGTGCCGCAGCTTTGGCTTGCGGCATCAATTGAGTCGCCGCGCCGCCGCCGTAGACATTGAGCAGCGCGTACGAATCTGCCAGACCAGAGTAAGCCAACGCATACTGCGGATCTTTTTCGATTGCCTGCTGGAAAAAACCGGCTGCTTTCTGCAGGTCTGCCAGCGTGCGCTTGTTCCAATAGAACCGGCCTCGCAAGTAAAGCTGATAGGCCTCGGCACTCTCCGTGTAGCGTTTGTCCAAACGGCTTTTCTGTTCGCCGCTGAGCTGCACCTGCAAGTTGTTCGAAATCTGCTTCGCGATATCCCGTTGCACACTCATCAGGTCAGACACTCTTTGGCTGTACTGCTCACCCCAAATTTGTTTGTTGTCGCGCACGTCGAGAAGTTCGGTGCTAATCGTCAGCGTATCTCCCCTTTGCCCGATTCGCCCGGTCAGCACCGCGCGCACACCCAGTTCTTTTCCCACCGTCAGGGGATCCATGTTTTTGCCTTTGTAGCGAAAGACCGAACTGCGCGCGATCACTTTCACGTTCGGAATTTGCGTGAGACTGTTGATGATGCTTTCGGTCACGCCGTCAGAGATATAGTCAGTGTCCGCGTCACGATTTTGATTTTCGAAAGGCAACACGGCAATCGAATCGATTGATGCCGGCGCGTTCCGGAGCCGCAAGTAAGCAACCAGTCCAAGCACGGCGGCAATCAGCACGAAAGCAGCCAGCGCGGTGACTAGTTTGTGTTTCTTGATTCCAGTGAAAATGAATTCCGCGCTCGATGGGTGCGCAATGATCGTGTCGGCAGTTGGCGCGGCCGCGGATGCTGTGGCGTAAGTAGGAGCGCCCACAGTCGCGGCGCCACTTCCGGTTGCCGAAAACGTCCGATTGATTTCCGCGTCAACCTCGAGCTTGCGCTTAAGATTGCGAAGGTCGATCAGGAGATCCTTCATCGTCTGATAGCGCTCTTCACGATCTTTGGTCAGCGTTTTGGTAACGATGCGGTCCAGCTCGGCCGGAGCGGCGGGCACCTGACGAGAGAGCGGGACGAAATCCCTTTGCAGCACCAACGAAATCGTCTCGGTCGGCGTTTCGCCCTTAAACGGAACGACACCGGCAATCATTTCATAGAGGACCACGCCCAGGCTCCAGACATCGCTGCGCGCATCAACCGGAATGCCTTTGGCCTGTTCAGGCGACATGTAGCTGGCGGTTCCCATCACCGTGCCCGCGTCAGTGTTCACCATCGCGCGCGTCGCAGCTTCAGGATCGCTGGGCGCCGTCTCCACCGCCGTCAATTTCGCCAATCCGAAATCGAGCACCTTCACGTACCCATCGTGACGCACCATGACGTTTTCGGGTTTTATGTCGCGGTGAACGATGCCGGCGGCGTGCGCGGCAGACAGCGCGCTGGCAATCTGAATCGAGAACTCAAGCGCGTCACCCAACGTCATTCCTGCCTTCATTCGTTCGCGCAAAGTCCGACCCTCGATAAACTCCGTCGCGATGAAGCGGGAGCTAGCAAACATCCCGATCTCATAAATCGTGAGAATGTGCGGGTGATTCAGAGCCGACGCCGCTTTCGCTTCCTGGATGAAGCGTTGCAGGCGTTGCTGATCCGAAGCGAGAGTTTCGGTCAAAAGCTTGACGGCCACAGTGCGATCGAGTTCCAGGTCCTGGGCTAAGTACACTTCACCCATGCCGCCTGCGCCAATCTTGGAGCGAACTTCGTAACGTCCCAAACGCGTGCCAGGAGTCAGCGTGTCCATCTCAGGCTGCTGATTTTAGCGGACAGGCGTTGAGATTCGCCAATTCTGGATTATTAGTGTGGGCAACGTGACGAGACACAGAGTATAGTTCAGGCCGTGAACGCTTTCCTGATCGCATTTTCAACGTGCTTGCTCGTGCTGGGCGGCTCCTGTTCCAGCGTTTCAACCGTTCAAAATTCATCGCCAGATCGAAAAGGACCATGGTCGATCGACTTCAAAACCTCCGGCGGCTTCATCGGCGTCGGCAAGGGAAACATCGCCATCGACAGCGCGGGCAAGTGCAATTACTCGGAGAATAATCGCGACAAGGTGAAGAGTACGGTGAGCGGAACTCTTTACCCTCGGCAGTTGCAACCGATCAGCGATGCGGTAGCGAAACTCGATCCGAAGGGATGGAACATTCCCGGTTTGAATGTCGCGGCGCCCGACGCCTTTGGTTACAAATTGGAGTTTCGCACCGGCCCCGACCTGAAAGACATCACGGCGGTTGAATGGTTCGACAATACCGCGGGTCAACTACCTGACGATTTGAAACGCCTGGATCGTGCGCTCGAAGAAGCGCTGAAGACTCGTTGCGCCGGCTCGCCTGAAGCTAATTAAGAGGAACAAGTCGGTTACCCCTGCATGATTGACACTAAGACCATACGTGACGGGCTGGAGCGGGGAGAATTCTTTCTACAGTATCTCCCGACCATTTCCCTGGCCTCTGGAAAATGCGTCGGCGCTGAAGCTCTCATACGTTGGCGCCAATCTGACCGCGTGGTGCCACCGGACGAGTTCATCCCACTGATCGAGAACACACCGCTGGCGGGTTTGGTTACTTACTGGGTGCTGGATACGGTTGCCGCAGAGCTGGGCGACTGGCTTCGTGAAAATCCTGATCTCCATATCGGCATCAACGTACCGCCCGAAATTATTGGACGCGGCGGGATGGAGTATGCGGCGAAGCACTCCGGCCTGATCAAACTTGCTTCGCAGGTCATCCTGGAGATCACCGAAAGGGGCATTCCAGATTCAATGGCAGTGGACGCTATCAACCAGGCCGTGGAATCCGGCGTGAGAGTAGCGTTGGATGATGTGACGCTGCTCGCAGGGGCCAATCTGGCCGTGCTGGTTCGTTGCGACTTATTCTATTTCAAACTCGACAAGTCGCTGACCTTACAGATCACTCCGGAATGCCCTCATCCAGAATGGCTCCAGTCTCTCGGGGCGCTACTGAAGTCGACTAACTTATTAGTCATTGCCGAGGGAGTCGAAACGCAACAGCAGTTTGAGACGCTGCGGGAGTCGAATATACAGGCGGCCCAGGGCTTCTATCTCTCGCGCCCAATCTCAGCTGAGGAACTCTTTAGCTTTCACACCAGTCGAAATCAATGAGTTGAGTTGTTAGCCGCGGTCAACCGTCATAGGCGCTCTGCTTCTCAAGAAATTGGTGCATGCACGGGTCATCTGGTCACACAAGTTTTGTCTTCCATTTTCCTCTTTTAAATACAATCGCGCTGACGACCGCCAAGCTTGAGAAAGCGATAGTGATTGCCAGGAAAACCCCGCGCGGTCCGAAGTGAAACGTAATTGCGAGCACGTAGGCCAGCGGCAGTTCCCATAACCAGAAGACGAACAAGTTGATAATAGTCGGAGTCCAGGTGTCACCGGCGCCGTTGAATGATTGCGTCAGCACCATGCCGTAGGCATAAAAGAGAAAGCCGCACGCGACGATGCGCAAACAATCGACGCCGTAAGGCATTAATGCCGGATCGGAAGAGAAGAGTCGAATGATCTGCGGCGCAAACACGACGAAGATCAGACCGACGCAGCCCAGCACACACATATTGTAAAGACCCGCCAGCCAAACGGAACGCTCGGCCCGATCCGGTTTCCCCGCGCCGAGCGCCTGGCCGACCATGGTGGCGGCGGCGTTCGACATTCCCCATGACGGCAGCAGCGCAAATAAGATTACGCGCACGCCGACAATGTATCCCGCCAGCGCATCGGTACCGAAGGTTGAGATGATCCGGACTTGCCCGATCCAACTGGCCATGGCGATGAACACCTGAAACGTGCCGACCGCCGAGAGACGAATCAACCGTCCCATGACTGCCGGTTCAATGCGGACATGCCGCCGCTTGATTTCAAAGCGTCCGCCGGCCCGCACCAAACGAATGAATGCATAGAGCGCTCCGGTGCCGCGGCCGATGTTGGTCGCCACCGCGGCGCCGGCGATGCCAAGCTTTGGAAACGGACCTAAACCGAAGATGAAGCAGGGACCCAGGACAATGTTCAGCGCGTTCGCCAGCCACAGCACGCGCATGGCAATCGCGGCATCACCGGCGCCGCGAAAGATCGCATTAATCATGAACAGCATCACGACGGACATGTTGCAGGCCAGCATGATGCGCGTGAACCAGACGCCATGTTCGATGACTGATGGCGCTGCCCCCATCGCGGCGAGCAGCTTCGAAGAGAGCGGCGCGCCGATCAGCGCCAGGATGACTGCCACGAGCAAACCAAGGAAAACCGATTGCATCGCGGCGCGCGCCGCCCCGTCCGGATCATGCTCACCAATACGGCGGGCGACCATCGCTGTCGCACCGATGCTCAACCCGATTGCCAGCGCATAGATAATGGTGAGCATCGACTCAGTCAGGCCAACCGTAGCCATCGCGTCCGGCCCCAGGTATGAAACCCATTTGATATCGACGACCGCGAAGATGCTCTCCATGCACATCTCGAGCACCATCGGGATCGCCAAAAGGATCACCGAGCGGCCAATCGGCCCGGTCGTGTAGTCCTTGTGACTCCCGCGCAGCGCTTCGCGAATCGCTTGCCAGAAACTATCCGGCGCGACGTCGTGCGTCTCGGTCAATTGCGGTGCTGAATCTTGAGACATGTTGCGTTTGTTAACTGCGCGTTCTTCGCAATGAGTGAAGATAAAGGCTCGCAGAAACAATCGCAAAGACAGATCGAGTCGCGTCGTTATGATTGCGTAATGAAGCTGACGGTTGTGAGATTGAGGTCTTGACGGTGCGCGATGAGCTAATTCGGCCGGTAATACTCGTCAGGTTCTGTCGCCGCCAACTCGCCCACCGGAACAGTAAGCAACGGCGCGACGCCGTAACTCAGCACTCGCTCACTGTGGCTGCCGCGAATCGAGTCGAGAAATTCGTTCCGGCCATCGGTCGACATGACAATCAAATCAGCGGGGGAATCTTTGGCCGCGGTCACGATGCTTTGAATCACGTCGCCGGTGCGAAACTCCTTTGACCACGTCCACCCTTCTACTTGCGGAGTTTGGACAGCGGGCATGCTGTTCGCGTCGCCGACGTGCATTAGAGAGAATTCGCCTTGAGGGCATTTGAGTTGTTCTACCAGCCTGGCGGCGGCGTACACGGCCGGTTGGGCCCGCGGACTCTGGGCAACTGGTATCAGGATTCGTCTCAGGCCCACCGAGCCGTCTTCAGGAGAGACAAATCCATTGCTGTTTCCTGGAATGAACAGAGTCATTTGCCAGGCGGTACGCGCGATTGGTTGCGAGACAGACTTGCCCAGCCATCGCACGCGGCCGTTATGGTCGCTCGTTGCCAGGACGATTAGATCGACGCGACGATGATGCAGGTAACCCATGACCGCTTTCACGGCATCGTCACGCTCCGCAATCACCTTGTCCACTCGCAGCCCCAGTTCCGCTACGGCTGATCTGGCACTGTCTTTTGGCAAGAACCCCCAGCGTTCCAACGTTTCCCGCACGCCGGGGAAATCACTCATGTGGGCGTCGCCGCTCGGCGAAACATTCAGCAAGGTAAGCCGCGACTTCGCCACCAATGCCGCCCTGAGCGCATGATGAAACGCCACCCGACTACCGGCTGAGAAGTCAGTCGGATGCAGGACACTCTCGATAATCGCTCGGGGATCGGATTCAGACATTATGCAGGGTCGCGCGCAGTCGTCACTCTACGGGCGGACGCACTTCTGCGGCACTGTCAGAATTGACAGGTTAGGAGCGCACGCATCCTTGCGTGCGGTTCGCGAGCATCGTTGCTCGCATTTTGGTTTGGAGAAAGAACCGGCA
>JBIOZK010000163.1:0-28362 GCA_044870975.1 Pyrinomonadaceae bacterium | reverse complement strand
TGCTTCATAAGAACCGTTCGGACCGTCGACGTATTGGGCGATGACCAGCTCGCCGTTTATGATCATCCACTTCCTGACGTCTTGGGTTGTTACGGGCCCCTTCGGCGATTCAGTTGTCACCACGTTGGTTATCAAGAGTCCGTTTCCGCCCGGCATCCAGGTCGCTGTCCGCTTTCCTTTGGGTACCGGTTGGCCCGGTGGCACCTGCGGCGTGAAATCGTACTCTTTACCATCCAGCACATAGCTATCCTTAACCGTTCGTTCATTACCGGGTTGGATCAGTCTTGTTTCCACGGTGAGCTCGGTGGCTGTCTGAGTGATCGCCATCGTTTGATTCATGTTTCCCGGAAGACCGAAACTTCTTGTCCGATCCATCGTCCACGACCCTTTGAAATCAGGTTTCTGCGCAAACACACTGGAACAACTGGTAATCAACATTCCAAAAACAATCAGTCTTAATGCCGTTCTCATGGTTCAACTTCCTTCCTGCGATTGAATGCCCCTGTCGTCTTCCTGATCAAATCTTGCCGGCTAATGGTTCTCGTGTCCCGAATTTTACCAGCGAAAGCAACGGCCCGGTCATAAAAGTTGTGACCAGGGCCATCAAAACCATCATGGCAAAGACGCGTCCCGACAGAATTCCCAGATCATACCCAATACTCAGAACGATCAGCTCAACCAGGCCGCGAGTATTCATCAGGACGCCCAACGAAAAGGAATCGCGCCAGTCCATTCCTGTCCAGCGTGCCATAAACATGCTGCCACCCAGTTTCCCGACGATGGCGACGATGATTATCAGCCCGCAGAGAAGCCAGCTCTGCCGATCATTCAATAGAGTGATCTGCATGCGAAGCCCGGTGAAGGCAAAGAACAGCGGCAGCAAAACTACCAGGCTCAGCGTCTCGAGCTTTGATTTAAGCACGCTGCGGAAACCTTCGTTCTGAGGCATGATTACGCCCGCCAGAAAAGCTCCGAACAAGGCATGAATGCCGATTATCTCGGTCAGCAATGCAGAGGCAAAGGCGAAAACGAGAATCATGGCGACGAGACCGCGGCGCTGTCTCTCAGCATCCATGGGTGCCTTGGTAATTCGCGCGAGAGCCGGCTTAACCAGAAAGATCATTAGACTGACGAAGACGATCACGAATCCCAGGGTGATGACCGCCGGCCAAATTCCCTCGGCGCGAGCGATGGCGATCACCAGTGCGAGCAGGCACCAGGCTGTGACATCGTCAAACGCTGCACAAGTGAGCGCAATTCCGCCGAGCGTGGTCTTTGATAAGCCGCGGTCTTCGAGAATTCGCGCCAGGACCGGAAAAGCGGTAACGCTCAACGCGATGCCCATGAATAAAGCGAACGGAATGAATGAAGTTTTGGCGGGCGACTCTGACCGGTAAACCAACAGCGACAACGTCACGCCGAGAAAAAACGGCACGACGATACTCGCGTGGCTGACCATGATTGCGGCATAGGCCTTTTTGCGAAGATCGCCGATTTCCAATTCCATCCCGACCAGGAACATGAACAGCACAACTCCGATTTGACTAAATAGACGAAGCGGCTCCAGCGAAGCTGCTGGAAACAGAAAGGCCATGGTGGATGGAGACAGTTGGCCGAGGAAAGACGGCCCCAGAATTATTCCGGCCACGATCTCTCCCATCACTCGCGGTTGGCCCAGCAGCAAAAACAGCTTACCTGTCAGGCGCGAAGCGATCACGATCACCACAAGTTGGAGCAGGAGAATGCTTAGCGCACTTCTGAGGTTCGACACCAGCAACGCGGTCACTCCCGTTTGGCCAGGTTGTGGCCGGACAGCGGATTCGGTATCGGCCGATGCTGTCGCCGTCGGCCTCGCGCGCTTTTGATCAAGAGCCGAGCCGGCCCGCAAAACAAACCAGATACCGGCGCCGCAAATGACCAGTAGAATTATGTAAACGAGATAATGCCTGGTGGTGATTGGCTGGGGCTTCGACAATGATCGCCTCGAGGTTTAGGCTGAGAGTTTAGGCGACCGTTATCTAAGCCCGCAAGCGGCCCAGTTGTCACTCAGATTGCCCCAGCCCATCTCAGATGTTAATTTTTTATGGCCCATGAAACTAAAGAGTTAGTCGGATCGTCTTATCGAACAAGCTGCCACCCCAGAGGTCAACATCTGCAAGTTGCCGATTAGGATTTAAGAATTCGGATAGCAATACAGGTTCGCGAATTTATTAATGACGATAAATACAGTCACCACTGGCACCGAAGTAGGAAATTATTTTGTCTCGAACTATCCGCCGTTTTCGCAGTGGAAGCCGGAGTTCGTAGGCGATGCTCTGGTGGCGCTGGACCAACCGCCGCGAGTTGACGACCCGCTGGGCCTTTACATTCACATCCCTTTTTGTCGCAAGCGCTGCAAATTCTGCTATTTCAAAGTTTACACGGACAAGAACGCTTCGGAGATTGAGGTCTACCTCGACGCGCTAATCAAAGAAAACGAACTCTACAGTCGGACGCGCGCGTTCCAGGGAAGGCAACTGAGGTTTGCTTATTTCGGTGGTGGCACGCCTTCGTATGTGAGCGAGAAGCAACTTCACTATCTGGTAGACGGCCTCAATCGTCACGTGAGTTGGGCGAACGCAGAAGAAGTTACCTTCGAGTGCGAGCCCGGCACCCTGCAAAAATCGAAGCTGGAAACTCTGAAGGAAATCGGCGTCACCCGCCTGAGCCTGGGCATCGAGCACTTTGACGATCAAATTCTGGAGGCGAATGGGCGCGCGCATCTCTCGCCAGAGATTTACCGCGCATATGAGTGGGCGCGCGCGGTTGGTTTTCCGCAAATCAACATCGATCTGATTGCCGGGATGATGGGCGAATCGGACGAGAAGTGGCGCGACACGGTCCGGCGGGCGGTTGTGTTAGAGCCCGACTCGGTGACCATTTATCAGATGGAGTTGCCCTACAACACCGTCATCTCGCAGGAGATGATTAAGCAAGGTTCGGCTTCGCCCGTCGCTGACTGGGCCACGAAACGCCGCTGGCTCAATTATGCCTTCGAGCAGTTTCAGGAGCACGGTTACGAAGTCGCCAGCGCCACTGTCCTGGTCAACACCAAAAAGCCTTCGCGTTTTATTTACACGGACGCACTCTGGCACGGCGGGGACATGATCGGACTCGGAGTCGCGTCGTTCTCACATTTCGGCGGCGTGAATTTTCAAAACGTGCACAGTTTTGAAGAGTATGTTCGCCTCACGAACACCGGGTCACTGCCGCTGTTGCGAGCAGTAGCGCTGACGCCCAAACAACAACTGATTCGGGAAATGGTTTTGCAATTGAAGACCGGCTTGCTGGACACCAAATACTTTCTCAAAAAGTTTGGTGTCGATGTTTGGCAGGAGTTTCAACCGGTCTATGAACGGTTCGAAAAGGATGAACTGCTGCACCGGTACAACGGCACAATCAAGCTGACCCGGCCCGGTTTGTTGGAGGTGGACGAAATTCTCTGGGAATTTTTCGAACCTGAATTGAAGAGTGTGCGGTACGCCTAGATTTAGAGGGACATTCAGACCAAGGTAGTTCGGTATAAATAATGACTGAAGCTAATAACTTTGACGTAATCGTAATTGGTGGAGGACCGGCCGGCAGTAGTTGTGCCAGCATCCTGGCTCGCGAAGGCTGCCGGGTAATCGTTTTCGAAAAGGAAGAGTTTCCCCGGCATCACATTGGCGAGTCGCTGATGACCGACACCTATTGGACATTTCAGCGCATGGGTTTTCTCGAGAAGTTGAAGTCCAGCGTGTTCACCCAGAAATACAGCGTCCAGTTCGCCAACGTAGCGGGAAAGGAATCGCATCCCTTCTATTTTTTTGAAGCGGTGCATAACGAGAGTGCGGTCACGTGGCAGGTCAACCGCGCACTGTTCGACAAGATGTTGATCGAACACGCCACCGAGCAAGGCGCCATCGTTCACCAGGGAGTGCTGGTGAAGCAGGTCCTGTTCGAAGGCGATAAGGCGGTTGGGGTCGAAGTGAAGATGCAGGACGGCGTGCCGCAGAGGTTCTTCGCTAAAGTCATAGTTGATGCCACCGGACAAAGCGCCATCCTCTCAAACAAATTCCGCTGGCGAGTGCGCGACCCCAAACTCAAAAAGGCTGTGCTCTATTCCTATTACAAAGGCGCGCACCGCGAGAAAGATCTGAACGGCGGCGCCACCCTTGTGCTGCGCACGCCGAAAGGAAGTGGGGGCTGGTTCTGGTATATCCCGCTCGAAGACGACATCACCAGCGTCGGCATCGTGGCGAATCCGGATTACCTGCTGAAGGGCCGCGGTCAGGACCTGGCGAAGATTTTCGAAGAAGAGGTTCAGAAGACCGAAGCGTGCCGCCGCCGCGTCGCCGAAGGAAAGCGTGTCGACAAGATTTATTCAATCCTGGATTATTCCTATCGCTCAAAGAAGAACGCCGGCAACGGCTTCATCATCATCGGGGACGCCTATGGCTTCCTCGATCCGATCTACTCTTCGGGGGTGTTATTGGCTTTGAAGATGGCGGAGCTGGCGGCTGACGCGATTCACGACGCTTTCCGGCATGACGACTTTTCCGCAGAACGTCTGGGGCAGTTCCAGGGAAAACTTGATCGAGGCATCGAATCAATGCGCAAGCTGGTTTACGCGTTCTATAACGACGGATTCAGCTTTGCGCAGTTTCTCCGCAAGTATCCCGAACACCGGGTGAGCATCATCAACCTCCTGATCGGTGATGTTTTCAAAGAAGGCGTGGATGAGGTCTATGGTCCGATGTCGGATTTCGCTGAGATCCCGCCGCCTCTTTACGAACAGCTTGACGACTCGCCCATAAAGACCGATCCCGAGGAAGTGCTCTCGGCCAAGTACACGCAGTTTGATGATCGAGCGACAGGTGAGTCACCTCAGTAAGACGCGTATCGTACTGAGCCCGCGAAGCGGGCGTCGGCATAAAGCGGGGTGGAGGGAAGCGAAACCCCGGGGAATAGTTCATCAAGAAGACATGAGCTCACGAAGTGGGACAGACGGTTCTATGCAACATCCCGCCTGCGCGCTGTCGCACGCTTCGCGCGCTCGGTTGATCTTATCCTCCAGTTTCCTGGGGTTCCGCTTCGCTCCACCTCAGGCTTTACGCTTTGACCCGCTTCCCGGGTTGGAGAGGGGATCGACGTGAATTCCCAAAGACTCCAAGCCTGGATACTGCGACTTGCCGGCGCCACTGAAATCCTGGCCTTCTTCGCGGTGATCATGCCGCGCTCCTGGATGGAAATCTCTCACGCATGGCTTGGTATGGGTCAAATGCCTGACGGTCCCGTGCTCATGTTCATGATCCGTCAGGCCTCGTACAGCTACGGAATGCATGGGGTTTCGTTGTGGGTTTTAGCTTCGGATGTTGTGCGGTTTCGCAAGCTGGTCATCCTGAACGGAATTGCGTTCCTGCTCGCCTGCCCGATTTTCTTTTTGATTGACTACACGACCGGCATGCCCTGGTACTGGACCCTGATGGATTCGTCGGGGTGTGGTTTCTTCGGGGCGGGCCTGCTCGTATTGAACGGTGCAGAAGGCCCCACGAAGTAAGGCCGGGGTGCGCTGGTGGCGCACTTACTTCGTGCGTGCTTCTGCATGGAGCTCGCTACTGACCAACTGCGAACGAGATCAATGTGGTTTGGTCCTTAATCAGGATCCGCTTGCCGATCACAAGAGGATGCGCCCAGGTCGGGCTCGATGCGACCGTGTATTCAGCTACAGGTGAATAAGTCTTTCCATCGGCTGCTTGTACGAGCAACTTCGCGTCGTTGGTAAGGAAGAGAATCGCCTGGTCAGCCAGATTGAGGATGGCGGCGTTCTCGCCCATCCGTCCCGGACTTTGCCAGACTGTCTTTCCGGTTTCCGCATCGACCGCGAAGAATTGACCCTTCTGCCGGCTGGTCATGCCGAACACCGTTTTGCCCTGCAGCACGGGCGTATTCATGTAGAGTTCAGCCTCTTTGTTAGTCCAGACCTGCTCGGGCACAATTTCGGCGCCCGGTTTAGTCAGACGAATCGCCGACAGCCCCTGGCCCTCACGCGAAAAGATCAGCATGTCCTTGTAAGAAAGGACCGTGTTGATGTTCTCGTCGTATTGAGTCTTGGAAGGCAGTTTCCAGAGCAGCTTGCCGGTAGCGAATTCCACGCCTATAAGAGACTGCTGCACGAAAGTAACAATCTGCCGAGCGCCCGCCAGGGTAACGATGATCGGGGATGCATAAGCCGGCCCATCCACCGCGTTCGACCACTTCGTCGCGCCAGTCTCCGCATCGAACGCGGTGAGCGCGCCTTTGTCAGGTCCGCCCACGTGGGCGATCACCAGACCGCTATCGACGAGCGGTGAGAGCGCGACGCCAAACATCGGCGAGGTCTTCGAGTATTCTTTTGAGAATTCGCGCCGCCACTTGAGCTTGCCGGTGCTCGCATCATGAGCTGATAACACGCCGGAAATGCCGAGAGTGTAGACGATGCCATTACTCACAGTAGGCGTCGACTTGGGACCTTTGCCATGCGCGACCGCCGCCTCATGAGGTTCATAGGAAATTGGTTGGCTCGATCGCCAGATTTCTTTTCCCGTCACTGCGTCCAGACAAAGCAGTACTTCTTCTTCGCCCTGCCGCGCGAATACGTAAACCCTGCCGTTAGCTTCGACCGGCGATGCGTGACCCAAACCGACCGATACTTTCCATTCTTCCTTGAGAGTTTTTGGCCAGACCGCGGGAACGGTGGCGTTCTTAACCAGACCATCACGGTTGGGGCCGCGCCATTGGGGCCAGTCCGCTTTCAAAGACACAGAACACGACAACACGGCCGCCACCAGGACAAAGGACTTGAGCGATAAATGAGAGTTGCGCATTTTGAAAACCTCCTCGAAATCAGAACAAGAGCTTCACGCCGAATTGCAGATGCCGCGGATCACGCGCCGAAGAGATGCGACCGAAGGTCGGCGACCCGAGAAAATTATCCGGCAAGTTAAAGTTTGGATGATTGAAAAGATTGAAAGCTTCGGCGCGAATCTGCAGCCTGACGTTTTCAGTCAACGCCGTATTCTTTACCAGCGAAGCGTTCAATGAGTGATAGCCGGGGCCATCCAGGATGTTTCGGCCGGCATTACCAAAAGTCCCCGGGGCCGGAAACACGAAGGCGCCGGTATCGAACCAACGTTCGGGCGTGCGATTGTTGAGACTCGGATTGCCGGTGAGATTTGGCCGGTCATTGGCGCCAAAGCCGAGCGTCGATCGCCCCGTGCCGCTGTTATCAATCTCCTGAAGCAGGGCTACGGTGAACGGACGGCCACTCTGCCAGGTCAAAATCCCGAACGTTTGCCAGCCGGTCAAGACCGTTGAAAGGAAGCCGCGATCCGCCAGATGTGCCTGTCCCTTTCCAAACGGCAGGTCATACGAATAACTGACCGACAGCCGATTGCGGACGTCAAAGTTGGACCGGCCGCGCTCGGCTCCGGGGTTGTTGCTGTCCTGCGGAAAGTTTGGATCGCCGGCGCTGGCGAAAAAGTTCGAAGCGTCGTCTGTCGACTTTGACAAAGTATACGAGCCCAGCAGTGCCAGACCCTGATGCAATCTCTGCTGGAGCCGGATCTGCAGGCTGTTGTATTCAGAGCTGGCCCGCGATTCGAGCGCCGTGATGTCGTCGAACCGCGGATTAGGTCGCGGCACAAAAGGCAATCCCGGCGGCAGCACGCTCGGCTGCGGCTGATTAATATCACGGGCTGAGAGCAGCCCGGTCCCTTTCGATCCGACGTAAGCCACTTCGAGCACGCGGCTGCGGCCAAGCTGCTGCTGCACGCTCGCGCTGTAATGCTGCATGTACGAAGTTTTCAAGTCGCGTTGAATGGCCAGCGCCGAGTCCGGCAAAGCGAAGGGGAAGAACGCCGGGAACGGATTGTTGACAGTCAAAGGCAATCCCGGTAGCGGGAAGAAGAGATTGAAATCAAAATAGGGCGCGTTGAAGTAAAGCGCTTCGCCCGGCGCCAATGGCGATTGATCGTAATAGATGCCATAGCCGGCACGGATGACGGTGTTGCCCCGTTCACCCAGCGTCCACGCCAGGCCCACGCGCGGCGCAAAATTGTTCTTGTCGGCAAAGAAGCCGCTGCGCGGTACGCCGGCGGTTCCGACCGGGACCAGGGTGCCGGTGGCGGGATTGTAGATGTTCGCGCGATCGAAGACATCAACCGGCGGCGAGTTATATTCGTATCTCAGGCCGCCAATCAGGGTCAGACGTTTATTGACGCGAAAACTGTCATTGAGAAAGAAATTCAGACTGGTGCTGCGCAAGTGCTGAGCGTTATCGACCCGCGCGCCGCCGGTCAGGAGCGGGAATCCCATCAACAAATCACCGAGCGCGTTATTCGTCAGAGTTAGGAACGGCGAGAACTGAAGGAGCCCGCGAGACTGCACGTCA
The DNA here is from genome assembly GCA_044870975.1 of Pyrinomonadaceae bacterium. Lineage (GTDB taxonomy): Bacteria > Acidobacteriota > Blastocatellia > Pyrinomonadales > Pyrinomonadaceae > UBA11740. Next base: position 19,913 of record JBIOZK010000163.1, on the reverse strand, counting down.
CGAAACGCATTCTGCTGCACAAAGCGCACGTCGCCACCGAACTTCAGCAAATGCTTGCCTACCGTCAAGCTTGCCGTATCAAGAATCTGAAAGGTATTTGTCACGCTGTTCTGCGGATTATTCCCTTCGTGGCCGAGTGGCGAAAAGCCGGTCACCGTAATGAAACTGAGGCCAAAGTCGCGCGGATTTGCAGACAACTCCGGCATACCTACCAGACGATTGATACTAATGCCCTGATTCTGCTGGCGGACGGCGGAAGCGACACGATTGAAAGCAAAACGAGCGTCATTCACGAACCTCGGGGAGAAGACGTGCGTGTAGCTAATCATCGCGTTCTGGCTGCGTCGGGTGACGTCGTTGCCAAATCCCGGCACCACTGACAAACCGGCTCCGGCAAACGGTTCGAACAATGCTCGGTCGCCGAAGCTGTAACGAAACGCGAGCGAAGAACTTGAATTGAGTACGTGATCCAGGCGCACGTCAAAGCGATCGTCACGATCCTTTTGCACCGGTGAGGAAACGAAATTCGCAAAAGGCACATTGCGATTTGGCGATGGATAAAGCGCGGCGATGTTTCGGCCCACCGGGTTGATAAAGGCGTCGGGAATTTTTCCGCCAGCGAAGGGCAGTCCGGTAAATGGATTGGTAGGCACGCCAAACAGGCTCTGAGAAAAGTCGCCGGAACGTTCCGCCAGCGTCGGCACATTGGTCACGCGCGTGATGCCTTCACTCGCGCGCGTGCCTTCATAATCGGCAAAGAAGAAGGTCTTATCTTTTCGCAATGGGCCGCCGACCGAGAAGCCAAACTGGTTGCGCAGGTATCTGGGATCGGCTTCGCTTGCCGGAACGAAATAGTTTCTGGCATCGAGCGCGCCGTTCCGATGAAATTCAAAGACGCTGCCGTGAAAATTATTCGAGCCTGACTTGAGCACCACGTTGATCTGAGCTCCGGCGGCCCGTCCAAACGAGGCATCGTAAGTGCTGGTCAGATTTTCAAATTCACGAATGGCATCGACGGATGGGCGGACACCGAAGGTGTTTAGTTTCGGGTCGACGTTGTAAACGCCATCGAGCAGAAAGTTGTTGCTGTCTTCGCGCGCGCCGTTGACGCTGAAAGCAAAATCGCCGCGCACCGATCCGGCGGAACCCTGGGCAGGGGGCGCGACGCCGGGGATCAGCAACGTCAATTCATAAAAGTTGCGACCGTCAAGCGGCAATCCATCGACCTGGCGGTTTTCGATCACGGCGCCCTGAGCGGCCGTGTCTTTCTGGACTTCAGCCGATGGATCATGGGTGACGGTTACGTAATCAACCAGTCCGGGTTGCAGCAGGACATCAGCTCGCGTCACCTGATTGACCTGCACCACCATATCAATCGTGCGAGTCGTGAAACCCTTTGCACCCACGCGGAGTTGGTATTTGCCCGGCGCGAGTAGGCTGATGGAAAAGTCGCCACTTTCACCAGAAGTGGCTGTGCGCTTGTCGTTGGTGTCGATGCTGGCCAACTCCAGGGTAGCGCCGGCAATTCCGGCCTGGTTTGAGTCAAGGACGTAGCCGCGCACAGAGCCTCGATAATTCTGAGCGACGATGCCAACAGCACCCAAAAGGACCAGTGTCGCACTCGCGACAATCTTAAGAATTGATTTCAAGCCTGCCTGCCTCCATGAATAGGAATTCCCCGCGACGGTCGAAGCGTTTGGTAGAGTGCCCATTATCACTAAATCCAAATGAAATGTCGCATAGGAACTGCCGAGTCGTCCTCACAACGGTGTCTCAAGCAAAGAATTTACAAAACTTAACAACTCTGATCTTTGAAGTGATTCCCCTGATGGTAATCTCACCTCAAAGAAATCGGTCGACCAAAGTTCTTTGTTAATTCAGTAAACTGTGCTGCTAGAATACCCGCCGACTTACATCGTCAGTTTTACGATTAACGAAGCAGGAGGGTTGCACTAATGCTGTGGATTCTTTTTGCCCTGGGCGCGGCGCTGTCGTGGGGCTTGTATGGTCCGGTGCTGCATCGCGGCCAGACTGATCTGGGAAATCCGATGCGCGCGTTGTTATGCGTCGGAGTTGCCTACTTTCTGATCGGCGTCCTGGTGCCGGTTACGAATCTTTCGTTGGCGGGTGGCTTGCAGCAGGGATTTACGACGCGAGGTTCGATCTTCGCATTACTGGGCGGCGTGCTGGGCGCAGTGGGGGCGATTTGCATCATCTTTGCGTTCAAAAACGGCGGGCTGCCGACATACGTGATGCCGGTCGTGTTTGCCGGCGCCCCTCTGGTGAACGTGCTTTTCTCAATGTGGAGTCATCCGCCAAAACAGTCGCCGAACCCTTTGCTTTATCTGGGATTCGTCCTGGCCGCTGCCGGAGCCGGTATGGTTCTTTATTTTAAACCTCAGTCATGAAGCGCCGCGGTCGGTACCATCCGCGTGAGCGGATGGGATCTGGAAGCTTCTTTAGACTCATGCGGACCATTTATCCCATCCGCTTACGCGGACGGTACTGACTCCCCGGCCGACGACAAATAGGAAGGATTTAATCAATGACGATCGCTAAGACTGTTGCGCTATCAACCTTCGTCCTTTTTCTTTCTTGTACGGCCGCCACCGCGCAGACCGGCGGTGAGTGGCCCCAGTGGCGCGGTGCGAACCGCGACGGCATCTCGAAAGAAACTGGTCTCCTGAAACAATGGCCCGAGGGCGGACCGCCTCTGGTTTGGAAGGCCGCGGGCGCGGGCCGTGGCTACTCTTCGTTTTCAATTTCCAACGGGCGCCTTTACACCATGGGGCTGCGCGCCGACCGTGAATTCATCATCGCTTTTGACATTGCCAGTGGAAAAGAGGTGTGGGCCACGCCGCACGGTGGAGCATTCCGCAACGACCGCGGCGATGGACCGCGCGGAACGCCGACGCTCGACGGAGACAGGCTCTATGCGCTGGGGGGCAACGGCGACCTCTCAGCATTAGAGCTGAAAACCGGCAAGGTCGTTTGGACCATGAACATCCTGCAGAAGTTTGGCGGCTCAAACATTAAATGGGGCATCAGCGAGTCGCCGCTCGTAATCGGCGATAAAGTCCTGGTGAACGCCGGCGGCCCCGGCGCTTCAATAGTTGCCCTGAAGAAAACTGACGGCGCACTGATTTGGAAAAGCCAGAGCGATGAGGCCGGCTATTCTTCGGCCATCCCGGTCGAAATCGGCGGTAGTACTCAAGTGATCTTCTTTACCGGAAGCCGGGCCGTGGGTCTCGATATCAAAGACGGCAAGCTGCTGTGGGAATATGCCCGTCCATCCAATGACGTGGCTAACATCGCCACGCCGGTGGTGCGCGCAAATCGAGTTTGGATCTCTTCGGATTACGGCACCGGCGGTGGGCTGGTTGAGATCAAAGCCGACGGCAAAGCCCAGGAGGTTTATTTCACCAAAGAGATGCGTAACCATCACGCGACTTCAATCCTGATCGGCGATCATCTCTATGGCTTTTCCAGCGCGATCCTTACCGCCATGCGTTTTGACACGGGCGAGGTAGCCTGGCGCGATCGCAGCGTGGGCAAAGGCTCGCTCACTTACGCTGACGGTCACCTTTACGCTTTCAGTGAAAACGGCGTCGTCGGTTTAGTTGAGGCAAACCCAACGGCTTATCGCGAGAAGGGAAGATTCAGAATCCAACAGGGCTCACTGCCAACCTGGACCCATCCCGTGGTTGCAGGCGGCCGGCTTTACCTGCGAGACCAGGACACGATTTATGCTTTTGATGTGCGGGAAAAGAAGTAGGTCGTGAATCTGCGGAGCAGGTGATAGGGGCTACACAAAACGACGCTATTTAGCCGCCCCATTTGCGATGCAATACAGGGAACTCGCCCCTCGAATAAATATCTTTCCACTTGAGATTGCCGGCGAGGCGTAGACTGGCTCGCCGAGTGAATTTACGTTGAGCACTTCCGGGGTCTGACCGGCTTTGAGGATAAAACCGTCGCCATCCTCACTCATGATTAGAATCTTACCTTCGAAGGCGACCGGCGAGGCCGTGAACTTCGCGGCGACCGGCATGCGTGCCTGGTAGATTACCTTTCCGGTTGCCGCCTCGAGGCAGGTGATCGCCCCAGCATCCGTCAACAAGTACAAATAGTCACCGTACAGGATCGGCGAGGGTACATAGGCAGTGCCCTTTTCGTAACTCCAAATGATGTTGGAAGTGCCGGCGAGGTCGCCGGCTCCGCCCACGCGAATTGCCATGGCCCGCTTTTGCTCACTGCCTGCGGAGACGAAAACCAAATCCTTGCCGGCGACGGGACTGGGAATTGGGTTGCTCACCAATCCGGGCGCGCGCCAAAGCTCTTTTCCGGTAGCCGGGTCATACGCAATCACACTCTCAGCGCCACTCGCCACTAACTCGGTTCGGTTGGCAGTCTTCACCAAAAGCGGCGTGGCCCAACTGCGACGATGCGTGCGCGGGACGCGCCAGACTTCCTTTCCGTTCTTCTTGTCGACGGCGGCGATAAAAGAAGTCTCACCGTATTCCTGATCGCATTGAAGAATAACCAGGTTCTCGAAGAGCACTGGAGATGTTCCCGGGCCCATCCCGCCTTTAGCGATCTTGCCTAAAGAACTCTTCCAGACCAGCTTGCCGTCGAAGTCGTAGCAATAAAGCCCCTCAGCCTCGAACGAAAGGTAAACGTATTTGCCGTCGGTCGCGGGCGTGGCCGACGCATAAGTGTTCTTGCGGTGACGATTGTCATAGACGCGCCCTTCATAGACGGTCTTTTCCCAAAGGACCCTGCCCGTCGCTGCGTCGAGACATAAAAACTTGAGCGTGTAACTGTGATCTGCACCGACGCTGTCGGGGTGAAGATATTCCTGTCCTTTGCGGACGTGGCGTACGGCCTCGGCGCCCGGGACGATCGGACCTTCGATTGAACTCGTGAGAAAGATTCGGTTGTTCCAGATGATTGGTGAAGAATGACCGCGCCCGGGGATGGCAGTTTTCCAGGCGATGTTCCTGGTGTCGCTCCATTCGTTCGCTAAACCGGCTTCGGTCGAGATGCCTGCGCCGAAAGGGCCACGCCATTGCGGCCAATTGGAGGTTTGCGCGTGCGCCGGTTCTCGCGCGAACGAAATAGCCAGAAGGATCAGCAGACGCGCGAGCCAAATGTGTCTTGATCGGTTCGGCATTTTCGGGACGCGCTCTCCTACCGGGCGACGGACGACCCGGCTTGCTTCAAGTAATCCTGCACCTCACGCAATTCGGCCAGGTCCTGGTCGGCTTGCTGCCATTGTTCTGCAAGCTTTGCATAGAAGGCTCTGGCCGATTGCTGATCACCTTTTTGCTTTGCCGCGCGCGCGGCCCCCAACAGTGAGCGGGCTCGATTAGGTTGTCGCAGCAACGCTTTATCGAATTGTTCAGCCGCCTCGTTTGGCTTTCCGGCGCGCAGCAGGATCTCACCGAATAGTTCATGGGTCGGTTTGATCAAAGCCGGCGGGCCGGATGGCGGCGCCAGTTGTTCTTCGGCCGCAACCGCTCGCTTGATGATTTCAATCGCCCCTTCGTGATTGTTCTTCAAGGACGCCGTTAAGGCCGCGACTTCCAACTCGCTGATTGATGTCGGCGTGTTACTTACCGGCGACCCCGCTTCGTTGAATGAAATTCCGTGAGCCGTCGCGAGTCCGCGGATAAAGGCCGGCAGCCGCTGACCGCTATTCGAAGAGCGGACTGTCATTCCACCCGTTGCCGGCTGTGAGCCGCCGTGTCCGCCGTGCGTCGTGGTGGCAGTCGGCTCGGATGAAATCGAAGATTGAGGGAAGAGCGTGCGCGCGAGTTCCCAACGCTCGGTTTCGACTACAAACGCCGCCGCCATATTCGCCCAGTTATTTTCGTAATAGCCGGGCCGCAGTTTGTTGTCGTAGGTTGATTCGGACATCGTTTGCTTCATCAGCGTCAGCAGTCCTTCGGCTTTGCGATAACGGCCCTGCTGCAGATAGACATAGAGCAACCAATTTAAGCTGTGATAGTCGCGTACGTTGACGGACAGGTGCTTGCGCCTCATCCAGGCGTCTGATGATTCCCAGGCTGACTCGTTCGACGCCGCGGCCTCAGGCCACATTCCCAGTTGCAGAAAGATGTGAGAAGGCATGTGCCGCGCGTGGTGTGCTTCGGGAGCAATATCTGCATAGCGCCGCGCGGCCGGCAGGGCCAGAATTGCGTGTTCAGGATCGTCGAACGCGTGAATGATGTAGTGGGCCGCACCCGGATGATTGGGATTTTTCTGATAGACATCCAACGCGATAGCACCGGCGCGCGCCTGCAGACGATAGCTCTTGTCGCCCGGTTGCCCGAGACCAAGCAATGACAAGGAGTAAAAGGCAGCCGCGTCCAAATCATTCGGATATTCGCGATAGATTTTCTCCATCGCCGCCGAGTAAGCGAGATCACGCGCTCGTTTGTCGCCCTCGCCGTAGAGAAGCTTGACGGCATCAAGGTAGGCACGCTCTCTGGCGCTCAATTTCGGGGTCGTTTTGATCTTTGCCAGCACCTGGCGAGCGGCGGGCGCATCCTGTTCGGACCAGAGCGGGTGGTTATAAGCCATCGCCTCGCCCCAGTACCCCATCATGAAGTCAGGGTCAATTCTGGTTGATTCGCGGAATGCTTCGAGGGCCTCCTCGTACCAGAAAGAATGCAAGGCGGCGAGGCCGCGCAGGAAGTGCGCTTGCGCTTTTTCTGAACCGGAGGTCGGAAAGTCGACGTTGCCGAGTTGTGACGTTTGGGCATTCGCCGTTGCCACCAGCACGACGAGGAGAGTCGAGGTCAGTAAATTTGGAGTGCGCCGGCAGAGCAAAGCCCCGACGGCGCTTTGGATTGTCTTGAGCCGTGTAAATTTTTGATTAAGCATTTGTTCATCCAAAGAATCGGTCTTGATCCAAAGCGCCGTCGCCACTTCGCTCTGCCGGCGCACTCCAAATTAAGGCTTGGATTTCTGCCCAATGCTATAAAGGTGCGTCGCTGTCCGAATAAAGATTTGCCCGTCAGAAATTGCCGGCGAAGACAGGCAATAATCGTTCAGGGGATTTTCCGCGATGACCTCGAATTTCGGTCCGGCTTTGATCACACTCGTCAGTCCTTCTTCGTTGGTGATGTAGAGCTTGTCATCTGCCAGCACCAGAGAGCCGCTATAAGTACCTGGCTTGAGACGCTGTTGCCCATAAAACTCGGCGCCGGTTTTGGCGTCGAGACACCACACAATGCCGCGGTCATTGACGATGTAAAAGTACTTTCCGTCGGTCACCGGAGTGGGTACGTCGGGACCATTTACCGTTGACCAGAGCAGGTGTGACGTGGTGATGTCGCCGCGGCCACCGGCGCGTAAGGCCAGCAGCGGCCGGATACGTGTGGGCGCATAAATAATCTCGTTGAAGATAATCGGTGACGCCACTATCCGGTAAGAAGGATCATTATTCGGATTGAGCCCGTTCGCCCGCCAAAGTTCTTTTCCGTTGGCCGGGTCGTGACCGGTGACACAATCTCCTCCGGTAATCACAATCTCGGCCGCCTTCCCATATCTGAGCAGCGCCGGCGTCGTGTACGCATCCGGAGACTCACGAATCGCGGCCGTCTCGCGGTTAACTTTCCAAATAGTCTTGCCGCTGGCGCGATCAATTCGCATCACGTACGAAGGATCGTCGGTCCGCATTCCATGGAGCACCTGAACGTAGAGCGAATCTTCGAACAGCAGTGGCGACGAAGCATAGCCCCAGTTCAAGCCGAACGTCCCGTATTCTTTCTGAAGATCGCGCCCCCACAGCTCCTTGCCGGCAAAATCGAACGCCTTAAGGATTCCCGTTCCGGTCATCACGTAAACGGTCTTCCCGTCCGTAACCGGGGAAGGTGACGACATGTTTTGTTTGCGCATTTTCACGTTGCCGCTGCCGAGCACTTTTTTCCAGAGCATCGTGCCCTTGGTTCGATCCACGCACCAGAGATAGAGATCGTTGGCTTCGGCCACATTCAAAAAGATGCGATCGCGCCAGACGATTGGCGTCGATCCGCTCCACTCAGGCATGGCAAGTTTCCAGGCGATGTTTTCTTCCGATGTCCATTTTGCCGGGAGGTTCTTTTCGGCGCTGACTCCATTAAGCGAAGGGCCGCGCCATTGCGGCCAGTCCTCAGCCTGCGCCACCGAAATCGAAAATACGATGAAGGTGAGGATATGAATGGTGCGCCTTTTCATGTCTTTCCTCCTGAAGTTTTCAATCCATTAGATTATGCAGACTAAACGCGATTTGCACGGAATTTCGAAAATAAGCGCAAAACCAGCACTCACTGCGTGCGTGCTTCTGCAACGCCAGCGTCTGACGGTCACTCCGTTCTCAATGCCGGTAACAGCGGCGACCTGAGCGCCGCCCACGTCGCTATCAGGGATGCGGCGAGGCCGGATATTAATACCGCCACCAATAAGAAGCCCAGCGAAATATTCGGCAGACGGCCGCCTCGATCAAAAAATACCGGCGCGATTGCCAGCAGCGCACAGACGGTTCCGGTAGCCAGGCCCAGGAAAAGCAGCAAAGCATTTTCCGCAAAGACCATGATTGTAAAGTGCGATGAGTTATAGCCCACTGCACGCAACAGCGCCAGTTCTTTTCGCCGTTCGAATACATTGCGCAAAAGGACGGCCGCCATCCCCAATGTGCCCAGGATTAAGCCGAGGCCTCCCAACATCTGGAAAGTCGAAAGATAAGTGTTCTCCACCCGATGAAAATTAGCCAGCCGCTCGCTGGTTGAGACGGCGTCAAATCCATAGTCAGCCAGCCGATCTTCCAGAGTCGCGGTGACCGTTGAAACGTCCTGGGCGGGCGCGTCTATCAGAAAAAACCGATATCCGGGCTGATTCTGAAACAGCCGCAGGAAATTCTGTTCAGACATGACGAGTTCGCTTTGAAAGATGCTGTCGGCAAGGGCGCCGACGAAACGAACTCTGACCGGACCTTCATTACGATTAAGCACGAGTTCATCTCCGAGCTTTTTGTGCAGGACATAAGTCATCGAGTTAGCGTCGCCGATGACCGGCACTACGCCCGGATCGAGTGGGCGATTCAGCAACAACCATGGATTTGCCTTTTCTTCGCTGTTATTCGCCAGAGAATTCTGGAAAGCGAAACGATTGCTGCTAATGAACTGCTCAGTTGCTCCCAACACGCGCGGATTTGCCGGCGCATAAAGATTCAGGCAGCTGGCGTCATCACCGGGCCGCAAACGGAAGCGCGTCAGAGTTGTGTTCGCCAATGGGACTGAGCCGGCGTCATTACCAAGATTCAACGCCGCGCGGCCAACATCGCTGTTAGGATCGTGAACGATTGGGAGCAGCGATTCCGCCATCAGCGGAAAGCCACCGCTGCCTGATCTCCGGTCCTGACTTTGTCCGCGATCGTTCCGTCTGAACGCATCGACCGCGACAATAATAAAAGTAGAAAGAGCGATCAAAGTGATACAAAGAACACTGCGGCTGGGCCGATAAGTCGCACTGCGAAAACCCAGACGTGAGATCGCGGTCCAGCCGCTTCCCTGAATTGAATTCTTGCCAGGCTTTCGGAGCCACGAGGATTGAAAACAGAGCAGGGCAATCAGGAGGAGACCACCGCCGCCGAAGAATCCTGCGACCTGTCCGATCAGGTGCAGCGACGCTGCCAAAAGAATCGACGCCGCTAAGATCGTCAAAACGATCGCTATCAGACGCAGCGAGAAGCGCCGGCCTGAAGCCTTCGCAGTTGATCGATTTAGGCTTGCTTCACCGACGCCGGCGCCCGACAAAAGGCCACGCGCCGACGTTTTGCCGAGCCGCCTTAGAGTCAAAACAATACAAATCAACGCGGCCAACACGCCGCCGGCGCCACCGATCACCAACGATACCGTCGACACGTGCAGGGTAAGCAAAGTGGTACCGACCGCATCAACCCACCAGGTACGCAGGGCCAACAGAATCAAATAGCCGTAACCCACCGCTCCTGACAAACCCAACGCGCTTCCGGAAATGGACAGAACGAATCCTTCAATCACGAACAATTGGCGAATGCGACCGGGGGAAAAACCGATTGCCTGAAGCGTGCCTATCTCGCGCAGTCTTTGTTCGATACCGAGTTTGAAAAAGAGCGCGGCCAGCAAAAGCGCGGAGACCACCAAAAAGAAACTGAAGTAGAGGAAGTACTCGCCAAAGTCTGTCGCGCCGCGCGAAGCCTGGAGGCCCTGATTGCGTGCCGCGACGACGTTTAGACCCATCGCCGTCGGATCCAGTTCAGACCGCAAAGCCTCGCTGAGTTCACCGACGTCCACAGGTTTCGGCGTCCCGCCCTTGGGCCATTCTGCCGGGCGGAAGCGTATCGATGTCAGCTTGCCAAAACGGGTCTGCCAGAGTTCCTGGCCTTTGCTTAATTGAATGAAGGCTTTGGGTGTCGTGCCATATTGCTTCCAGTAATCTTCATCCTGCTTCCGAACAAGCTTGAGATTGACCGGAAACGGAGGATCCCAATCAGACAGACTCGGCGATTGGCTGATGCCGGGATAATCAGGTACCAGGTTGCGGTCGGCAGCCAGGTCGCTGATGGGGACGATCGCCGCCAGATAAAATTTCGCGCTGCGGGTCTCCAGACGGCCGTCGTCATGCCAGAAGTAGTACTCAAGTGAAACGGGCGCGCCGCGCGTCACCCCCAGATCGCGAGCCGCCCATTCGTTGAGAATGATCGGCGGTTGAGCGCCCGGCGCAACTGGCTTGACCTTGTCCTGGCTCAGCAACTGCTGGAAACTCGCCGCATCAACCGCAGTCACCAGCGAATAAGGGACTACCTTTCCTTCAAACTTTATTTGGTTGGCCAGATAAGAAAAAATGGACGTTGCTTTGATCGAAAGTTTCTCCTCGAGCGTGGGCACTTTGTTCGTCAATGTGTCGTCGATGAGGTTGCTGCTTCTCTCAAGTGAGACGGAATACTCTTCCGTGAGCGCGCGGATCTTAACGCCGTAGTCATCAAGCGTGGCTGCGGATTTTAAAAGCTTTGTGAGCGCCGCAACACGCGCCGCCGCCTGGGCTGGAGTCGGACCTTGCCCATCCGCTACGAGAATCGTATTGACCTTGTTCTCCTGTCCCAGCTCTCTTTGCAGCAGTTTGAGCGGAATGAAAAGCGCGCGCACGGGACCTTGTTGGGGTTGGAACGAGAATTCTCCGAGGGCGTCAGCCGTCAACACTTTGTCGATGTTGAGCCGCAGTGTGATACCGAGATCTTCCTTGCGTCCGTGCAAAGACTCAACCGGAATTACCGAGGGCTTGTTAATTCTCAACAGTAGCGCGTCACCATCACGGCCTGACAATTCTCGGGCCAGGCTCTCGCTGATAAGAACTTGTCGATTACGCAGCGTCGTCTGTTTCCGGCCGTGAAAATCCCAGAATCTTTCGTCGATGCCATACACCCGAACCAACGACGCGCGTCGTTTGTTCGATTCATGACCCACGTTTCCTTCGAGGTAAATCAAAGGACATGCCGCGTTAAATCCATCTGCAGCAAATTGTTTTTGTTTTTGTAGATCTAAGCTGAGCTGCTCACGGAAGAACTCGTTGGTGAAGATTACGTGATCGGTCTTTCCCAGGCGTTGCAGAACGAGGTCACTCAGACTGGCGCGGACTGAGTCGCCCACCAGCAGCGCGCCAGCCAGCACCGCGACTGCGATGGCCACACCCGCGACTACGGCCAGATTGGTGCGCCAATAGTATGTAAGGTTGCGTCTGACGAGCCGCCGGGTTCGCATTAAACCTCTTCAAGCCGTCGATCTCTAAGTTGGAACCGCCGGGGGAATCGCGCTGCCAGCTCCGGGTTGTGAGTTACCACAATCAGAATAGTCTGCTGGTTTTGGTGAAGTTCAAAAAACATTGAAGCCACGGCCTCAGCTGATTTCTGATCGAGATTGCCGGTGGGCTCATCGCCTAAAACCAGTTGAGGGCTCATGATTAAGGCGCGAGCCAGGGCCACGCGCTGCTTTTCACCGCCGGACAGTTCGGCCGGTCGGTGATCGATCCTTTCTCTCAAACCGACCTGTTCAATTAGCCTGCGCGCATAGACCGTTTGATCGCCGTGGTTTTCAGAAACGAGGGTCGGCGTGAGGACGTTTTCAATTACCGAGCACTGCGGCAAGAGACAATGATCCTGGAAGATGAAGCCGATCTCTTTGTTCCTGAACGCAGCGAGCCCGCGCGCGTTAAGTTGAAATGGATCACGACCGTTCAGCGTCACGGTGCCACTGGTAGGGGGTTCGAGCGCTCCGAGAATATGCAGCAAAGTGCTTTTCCCGCTGCCCGAAGGACCCATGATCGAAGCAGCCTCGCCACGCGAAAGCGAAAGCGAGACATCGGAAAGGATGGGCAGCGTCCCGCGCGGCGAGGAGTAATCCTTGGAGATGTTTTTGACCTCAAGCAAACTAAACCTCAACTCATCCGCGGCTTAAGACATCCTCGTATGCTTCCAGCGCCCGATCGGCCATTTGGGCCGCGCCGTAATATTGACGCACGCCACGGGCACCGTTCGCGCCGAGTTCGCCGGCCAGTTTGCGGTCCTGATAAATCTTCAGAATTCCCTCGGCCAAACTATGCGCATCATCGGGCTCCACCAGCAGACCGCCAGAGGTCTTTTCCACAATCTCCGAGAAGGCGCCTCGCCGAGGTTGCACCAGCGGTACGCCACAGGCCATCGCCTCGAGCAGCGAGACACCTTTCGGCTCGTCGTAGGTGGCCGGCACAGACATGACATCGAGCTGGCGTAGGAACTCGATTTTTTGAGCCCGATCCAGAACTCCCCGATAATGAAACTCCGACGCCAGGCCACCATCGGCGAGCCGTTGTTGGATGTCGCTCAAGTACGATTTGCAGTCCGGGGCCATCCATCCTGCTGCCTCAAGGCGCGCTTCACTCATGCCCATCTCGCGACGTAACAACCTGTAAGCATCCGCGAGCCAGTGCAGTCCCTTCTCGGGAGCAATGCGCCCCAGGAACCCGACGGTGAAAGTATCGGATCGCCTTGAATCGGCTACGTCAAAACCGTGCAGGTTGATGCCAATCGGCACAACTCGCATCTTGTCGGAGGGAATCCCGAGGTAGCCCGGCATGAATTCAGAATAGAAGTCGCTGATGGGAAGGAATAAATCGACATCCTCAATATGGCTACGAATCAGATCGAGGGCCTGGGCCCGATAAGGTTCCCGCAAACTGTCGAGAAAAAGATCTTCGCCCTGGAGCGTGCAGCAGATGGGCCGATTCAGTTCGCGCTTCAGCGGCCCGGCCAGGCCCAGCAGCAGCGAGTAAGGCAAGTTGATCACATCGGGGAGTGGTTCGGTCCTGAGCCAATCGATCAGTTTGCGAATTTCCTTCTGTTGGAAACCTCGCTCGCCTTTGAGTACCGATACAGTCATCTCGCCCAGCATTTTCGGATTGGTCGAGATCGAGCGGCGCGACGCTAAACCGAGCATCCATGACGAATCCCAGAGCCCATCAAGCCAGGCCGGTGACTTGCGAAATAGCGGCACGTATTGCTCGAGATAGGCACTAATGCCGCCCAGCACCACATGATTCTGACTGACATTCGGTTCGTCGGTGAAGGTGGGCGTGTAGACGGGAAGCAACTGCACGTCATGCCCGCGCGCGATTAGTTCGGTCGCCAGCGCGTTGTCGCGCAGGCAACTGCCGCAATACATTCGCCCCGCGCCGCCCGTGAGATAAAGGATCTTCATAAAGCGCTCTTGCACCGCGTAATGCGGAAGCCCGCACGGAGTAAGGGCGAAATAAGCACTTACTTCGTGCGTGCTTCTGCAAAAGACAAATCAAACCGCGACGGCGCGTTGAAAAGCTCGCCGCGCGTACAAGTGCTCAAAGAGATTTCCTTCATGCGGTTGATCCCAGCTGATTTGATTTGTAGGCACCGCCCCGAGGTTAAGCCGATCGACATTGGGAGAATTGACTAACCGCTGAATCAGTTTCGCGTCATTCGTGATTGCGGTAACCACCAGGCTGGGCCCCAGCGCTTCGGGAATCTGATCCTCAGAGACTTTGACCACGCTGGCGAACGGGAAAAGAAACTCACGATTCGCGAGCGGATGCGTCGGCTCTTCGCAGAGCACCACCGTCGGCAGCAAATAGGAACAATCATTCCAATCGATGAGTCTTTCGGTTCCTCGCATCGCGGTACTAACATCCGCGGCGCCGGGTTCGTTCAAACCCTGGTCGATTATTGCCGAAATCCGCGCGGCCACGTTGGCATCGGTGAACGGCGCCACTTTCGCGGTTTCGTCTTCGGCGGCGCGTGGAACGATTTGGGCCAGCCGCTCAGCCAGGGCCCTGCTGATTTCGTCTGCGTGACGCGACACCCAGACCCCGGAAGCGTTAACGCACGAGCGGCCGCCGTTCTCAGCGATAGAAGCTATCATCACGTCGAGATATTTTTCCCAATCGTCGACGCAGTCGTCGCCGAGGACAATTTTGCTGTAGCCGGGTCCGTGTACTTCGATGCGCGAATCGTTCTCCCACATGCTGGTGGTGGAACTGTCCCCGAAAATGATCCCGCGGCCGCAGCTGCGCAGAATCTCTCCCGCTCCCGCGTGGTCGGTTGGATAAAAGTTGAAGGCTGCGCGCGGTGCGCCGGCGCGAATCAAGGCCTGAACAATCCGAAACGGAGTCCACGGTTCAGTGCTGCCGGGCTTCAAAATTAGGGGAATTTTCAGGGCGAAGGCCGGAATCCACAACGAATGGACGCCCGGCGAGTTATTTGGCAAAACGACCCCCAGCGAGTGTCCGCGGGGAAAGAAACTTAGCTGCGTTCCGTTGGCGTCACCGGTTCCGCGATCCAGGATGTCCCAATCAATATTCCGCGTGAGGCCGTTCAGGACCCTTCGCATCTCAGCGAACATGGTCGCGATCTTTTGCATGTTTCGTCGCACCAGGACGTGGGGCAGGGCGGTGGTGGCCGAAAGCTGGCTCACATAATCGTCGGCAGTTTGCGGCCTTCCATCGAGGGGCAACGTGTCATTAAGAAAGTGATCAGCCGCTCGTTCACAAATATCAACCACGGCTTCAGTCGTAAGTTTGGATAACTCTGCGTGGGAATTGTTCTGATCCAGCAGATCGCGGCGAATCAAACCGGCGTTGGCCTGACTAATTTCCACGAACGGTTCGCGCGTGCGGTGATGCGGAACCCGAGCGACGTCGAGACTCGTGTAGGGTTCGCCTTTTCTGAGAATAGGGATCTTAATCATTGTCATCAATGCCGAAGCACGTCCGAAGTAAGTGCGTCATTCCGGCCACCTCGCCCTTACTTCGTGCGGGCTTCTGCAGCTAGTAGACGCCTTCAACCACGCCGGCGCCCAACTTCGAGAAGGGTCTAACGTTCCGCACGCCATCCCACGGATACAATTCACATGGTGGCTCGCGCTCTGCCTCGTCGCGTTCAAGAAAGCGTGGCATGAAGAATTCTTTCGTCAAGGTCGTTAGCCGCACGCGCCCGGTCTGGCCGTAATCGATGACTCGATCGGGATTTTCGGGATCGACAACCTCGATCATCGCGCGCGGCAGCGGCGGATAATAAATGATGGCGTAATTGTCTTCGGCGATGCGTGGCTTATGGACCGCCAGGCCCATCAGAGTGTTTCCGTAGGTGGCCGCGAAATATGCCCCTTCCAAGAGTTCTTCCACCGCGAACCGGTGAAACTGAGGCGTCATTTCTGTGCCGCCGCAAAAGACTCCGGTGATGCCCATCTTCTTAAGCGAAACCTTTTCGCAGAGTGCCTCGAGAAGTTTCGGCGTGGTAAAGAGGCAGCGAATACCTTCATGCGCTCGCAGCAGGGTGAGGCCTTGCTCGATGACGTGTTGCTTGTATTGTTCGGCCATCTTGGCCTGGCCCTGTTTGATGAGCTTGATGACCCAGCGCGGATCAAGATCGACCATAAAGCAAATACCGCCGCGGAATTGGGCCAGATGTTCGACCGCGAGCCGCAGCCGGCGCGGGCCGGTTGGGCCGAGCGAGAGCCAGTCCGCGCCCTTCGGGAAAAATTCATCCGGCAGCGTGCGGCTGAACGCTTCGTAATCGAGACGAAAGTCTTCAATGTTGATCCGCGATTTCGGCACGCCGGTGCTGCCGCCGGTTTCGAAAGTGTAGACGGGCCGGTCCGCGTAGCCTCTCGGCACCCAGCGTCGCACCGGTCCACCACGCAGCCACTCGTCCTGGAAAAAACCAAAACGGGAAAGATCGGCGTAGCTTTGAATTTCCTTACGGGGATCCCAGTCAAGCGACTTGGCATATTCCAGCCAGAAGGGACAACCAGTGTCGGGGTTGAAATGCCATTGAACTACTTCGCGCACCCACGCATCGAGCGCTTCGCGGGCTTGAGCCATGTTGGTTTGCAGTTTTGCTTCGACAGAAGACATCGACGTTTCTATTGGATCAGTTTTTTGCAGGGCTAAAATACCAGAGGAAGTTTTCAAAGACATAATCCGCGGGCCGCGTCCCTCGGCGGTAAGCCCTGGTCCTACCGGTGCCGGCCCGAAGTGTGTCTAGGCTGAGAAGGTTTTGTCCGCCTCCAGAGCTGAACGCAGAGTTGAGGGAATTGGTGTGGGCCTCCCATCCCTAATTACGACAACGGTCATGGTTCCTTCGATTGCCAATTCTGCGTCGCCGTCGATGACCTGAAAGTCATACCGAATAGACGTGCGGCCCAACTTGCCCACCGTGAGCCGCAGGCGAAACGGATCGTCGAGGCTAATTACGCGGATGAATCGGCACTCGATATGCGCCCGCGGGAAATCGTGACCCATGCTCCGATTCATCGGCCAATCAATCTGGCGCACCAGCTCACTTTCGGCCTCTTCAACAAGTTCGAAGATGCGGGGAAAGTGAAGACGGCCGGCAGCATCCGCATCGGCCCAACGCAGACGCCGCTTCAATTCAATCGCAGCTGGCATAATTCGGTTCCTCTTCTTTAGCCAAAGACCTCGAGCTTGCGCAATGCAATAAACCGTCAAGCTTGACGTTCATTTTATGTGAAAGTTATTGGAATGCGAGTTCGAGCGCGCATTTTGACGGAGCATTTCTCAAATCGGTTTTCAATAATTACTAAATATCCAAAATCGTCGGCCTTAGGCCGTGACTAAGTCACCGACAAAAGTAAGATTCCCATTGGATTATAGTTCACGTTCTTGAATCGAGCTTTCAAATGAGGGTCGTCATCACGGCGCCTTTGCTAAGGACTTTGCTAAAGAAAAGGGTTCGGAGCTACAATGCGCGCAAGCAAGTCCCCCGGCCAATTACGTCCAACTCAGGCTGTCCGTATCGGGGAACAATTCAGTCGAAGCGCTTCTATGGTCGCCTCTAAGAACAGTTCGAAGACGCCTCACAAAAGTGCGAAAGAAAAGCTCGCCACCCGACGGTTCGAAGGCGAAGAGTTTATCTATGAGTTTGGCACGTTTCGTCTGGACGAACGAGAGCGACTTTTATTTAGAGACGGTCAGTCGATACCTTTGACCCCGAAGGTGTTCGATCTTTTGCTGCTGCTCATCCAACGAAGCAACTCACTAGTTGATAAAGAAACCATTCTCAGTGAGCTTTGGCCGGACGCGTTCGTTGAAGAAGCGAACCTCAGCGTTAACGTCGCCACCTTGAGAAAGGCCTTGGGCGACCGCGATGAGCAGTACATCGAGACTGTTCCGAAACGTGGGTATCGTTTTCTCGCGACGGTACGGAGGCGCAAGAGTGCAGACGATTTAAAGGAGCCTTCGCGCCGAAGCACCAGCACTGTCAAACACACGCCGCCGAACAATATTCAGCCGCTGGAGAATCTGAATTCGTTAGCCGTGTTGCCGTTCCAGAATGGAAGTGACGATCCCAATGCCGAGTATCTCTCGGATGGGGTTACCGAAAGCATCATCAACAATCTTTCGCAGTTGAATGGCTTGCGAGTCGTCGCCCGTAATTCCGTGTTCCGCTACAAAAGGAGCAAGCTGGGGCTCGCGACGATCGCGCGGCATCTGGGAGTGCGCCTAATCGTTTCAGGAAGAACGTTGCAACTCGACGATCGAGTGATCATCAGGACCGAATTAGTTAACGTGGTGGATCAACGCCAGATCTGGGGTGGACAGTTTCATCGCAAAATGTCAGATGTGCTTGCAGTCCAGGATGAAATCTCGGAAGAGATTTCGAAGGCGCTGGAGTTTCAATTGACGCGCGAGGAACGGAACCGGCTCACCAAGCATTACACCGATAACAGCGAGGCGTATCACCTGTACCTGAAAGGCCGTTACCATTGGAATAAGTTCAGCCAGACGGCGCTGAGAACAGCGGTAGATTTTTTCACGCAAGCGATCGAACTCGATCCAACGTATGCGCTCGCGTACGCGGGTCTGGCGGATTGTTTCTATCGACTGTCGAACGTCTACGCGCCGACGCGAGACGAAATGCCGAAAGCTAAGACGGCGGCCATGAAAGCGCTGGAGATCGATCCAAACCTTTCAGAAGCGCATGCGGCGTTGGGTCTGAGCAAGCTGTTTCATGAGTTGGATTGGTCAGGAGCCGAGCAGGCATTTCGGCGAGCTATCGAAATCAATCCAAATTATTCAATCGCGCACCAACGGCTCGGCTTGTACTTCAATCTGCTGGGCTACTTTGATGAGGCCGAGCAAGAGTTGGAATTGGCTCGCCAGATAGATCCGCTGTCGCCACAGGTCTCGTGGAGCTTCGCCTTGATGTATTTCCTCCGGCGCGATTACGAACAAGCGTTGGCCGAAGTGCAGACGACGCTGGAAATGGACAACAGCTATGTTCCGACCCTCTATCTCCTGGGCCGAACTCTGGAGCAGCTCGGCCAGCTCGATCGCGCAATAGAAACATTCGAACGAGTGTTGACTTTGAATGATTCGCCGACATTCATCGCTGCGCTCGGACACACCTATGCAATCTCCGGCAATCGATCAGCCGCGCGCAGTATGCTGGAACAGTTGGAGCTAAGGTCCAAGCAACGGTACGTCTCGCCTTACGCCAAGGCGGTCGTGCAGATTTCACTCGGTGAAAAATCCAATGCCTTGACTTCTCTCGAACAGGCTTACCTTCAGCGGTGCGAGATGCTCACGTGGATCAAGGTTGACCCCGCTTTCGACGGCCTCCGCTACGATCGGCGCTTTGCGAATTTGCTCGAGCGTCTCGGCGTCGGAGAGAATTACTTCACCGGCCGCGCCACCGCCTCATAGCTTTCCGCACGATACCGGACGGATTTACCAAAAACCCATCTCCAATCTCCTTTTTGCTCAATAAGCGAGGGCTGCGTTACGAAAGCTGTTCCTGCTCGCGGAGCCGTAAACGCGACGTGAGATGAGCATCTGCCATCCGCAACTCAGTCTTTTGGAGTTTTCTTGGAAATCTTTTGGGACTTCTTTAAGACGCCCGGCGAATTCCGATTTAAGGTCGAGTCAAATCAGGGAGGAGCAGCCCATGAGCGTCATTCCGTCAAGATTCGCCGGCATCGGATCTTTCAGCTTTTTCCGCAACCTCTTAACCCGCAAACGCGGACTTCCTTCAACGCCAATCTTACCTAGACTACTTGCCGTAACTCTCGCCTACGCGCTGCTGCTGCAATTCTTCCCATGCCGAGCCCTGGCGGAAACGAACTACAAAAACACCGTCGCTGAAAAGCGCCAAAGCAAATCGAACAGTGATAAGTCGGCGCATTTCTTCGGCGCTGACGTCAGCGGCGGCATGTCACAGGTCGACCCGGACGCTCTGCCGCTGGAGCCACAATCTGGCGCGACAAGTAACGCGATTACGGACGCGATAGTCTCAATTCATAAACCGGTGCTCAATTCCGGACGCATCGAAGGAAGCCTGCGAGTATTGCTTCCCGAGTCGTTAACAA